>NZ_CAKKLK010000005.1:0-239137 GCF_918698045.1 Microbacterium sp. Bi98
GGGCGCGGGCGGCGCGGGATGCGGCGAGCGCTCAGCGCTCGGGCGCCGCGAGGCCGCGCAGATGCGCCATGAGAGAGGACGCGAGGTTGTAGACGACGAGGTCGGCTCCGTCGGCGAAGGCCGCGCTCGCCGCATCCCTCGTGCCGACGATGTCCATGCGCAGTGAACCGACCCTGGCCAGCGCCGAATGCACCACAGCGATCGCCTCGGGCACCGGTCGATCATCCGGTCCACTCGACGCCGCGAGGTCGGCGGGGCCGACCATGATGCCGTCGAGCCGTGGCACCGCGGCGATGCCCTCGACGTCTGCGACCCCGCCGGGCGATTCGATCATCCCGAGCACGAGAGTGTTCTCGAGCCACCAGTCGCGGTGCTCTGAGGGGTCGACGAGACCGAAGCGTCCGGCCCGGCTGTAGGTCGCGAATCCGCGCAACCCGACCGGCGGGTACATCGCCGCAGAGACCAGCGCCTCGGCATCCGCTGTCGTGTCGAGGTGAGGGGCGAGGATGCCCTGGGCTCCCTGGTCGAGCACCCGCAGGATCTGGCCGCGGTCGCCCTCGCCGACGCGCACGATCACCGGCAAGCCGTGCACCTGGGCCAGCGCGATGTGCTGCCGCAGCGCGACGACGTCGGCTGGGCCGTGCTCGCAGTCGATCAGCACGAAGTCGAACTCGGCGACGGCGAGCATCTCGACCAGCTCTTCCGACGGCATCCGGAGCAGTGCCCCGATCAGCTTCTCGCCGGAGAGCGCTCGGGCTCGCAGCGACCGCATCATGCGACCATTCCTGCTGAGAGATCGATGTCGGCACCGCACATGCCCGGCATCCCGAGCATCGCGATGACCGCTGCGCCCACCTCTTCTTCGGTGACCATGCGTCCGAGCGCCGCGCGCGAGACGAACGCCTGCTCGGCGTCGTCGATGCTCGTGCCCGATCTCGCGGCCTCGAGGCGGAAGTTGCGCTCCATGCGCGGTCCCTGCACCGGGCCCGGCGACAGCGAGTTCACCCGCACACCTGCCGGTCCGACCTCGAACGCGAGCGTCGAGGTGAGCCCGATCACGGCCATCTTCGACGCGCAGTACGGCGTGCGGTGCGCGAGCGGACGCTTGCCCGAGACGGAGGCCACGTTGATGACGTCGCCGTCGCCGCGTTCGACCATGCCGGGCAGGAATGCCTTGCAGAGCAGGAACGTGCCGCGCACGTTCACGGCGAAGACCTCGTCCCAGTCGTCGACCTCGATGTCGGTGAGCGCTGCGACCGGACCCGGGATGCCGGCGTTGTTCACCAGGATCGACACCTCGGTGTCCGCCAGCTGCTCCCGCAGCCTGTCGACGGATGCCGGATCCGACACGTCGCAGGTCATTCCGCGTGTCCGTGAACCGAGGTCGGCGACGACGCGGTCGAGCTTCTCGGCGTCCCTCCCGACCACGACCACGTGCGCACCGGCGGCGTGCAGGGACCGGGCGATGGCCGCCCCGAGTCCGCTGCCGCCGCCGGTGACCACGGCCGTGCGACCGGCGAGGTCGGTCATCGCGACTCCGCGCCGACCGCCGCGTGACTCTCGTCGATCCAGGCGAACTCCGTGCCGGCGTGCCTCCAGGCGCGGGCATCGCCCGAGCGGGCATGACCTTCGAAGAGCTCGACTCGTGCAGCGCGGCCGCACACGGCTCCGAGCTCGGCCGACGACTCGCTGTTCTGGATCTCCTGATAGGTCACCGTGCGCAGGTACTTGCCCACCCAGAGTCCGCCGGTGTACCTCGCGGCGCCGAGCGTCGGCAGCACGTGGTTGGTGCCGATCACCTTGTCGCCGTAGGAGACGCAGGTGTTCTCGCCGAGGAACAGCGCGCCGTAGTCGTGCATCCGCGTCAGTGCCTCGCGCGGGTTCTGCGTGAAGATCTGCACGTGCTCGAAGGCGAAGTCGTCGGCGATCCGATAGGCCTCGTCGAGGTCGTCCGCGACGATCACCTGTCCCCAGTCGCGCCAGGCCGGGCCGGCGTAGTCGCGAGTGGGCATGCCGGGCAGGATCTTCTCGATCCAGTCCATGACCTCCTCCGCCAGCGCCTGCGAGGTCGTGACGAGCACGGCGGGGGAGTCGGGGCCGTGCTCTGCCTGGGAGAGCAGGTCGACGGCGGTGAAGAAGGGATCGGCGTGCTCGTCGGCGACGATGAGGATCTCGGTCGGGCCGGCGAAGAGGTCGATGCCGACCTCGCCGAACAGCTGGCGCTTGGCCTCGGCGACGTAGGCGTTGCCGGGGCCGGCGATCATGTTGACCGGTTCGATCGAGTCGGTGCCCACGGCCATCGCCGCCACCGCCTGCACTCCGCCGAGGATGTAGATCTCGTCGGCGCCGGCCATCTTCATCGCGGCCACGGTCGCGGCGGGGATCTCGCCTCGGATGGGCGGAGTGCACGCGACGACGCGGGGCACGCCGGCGACCTTGGCGGTGATGATCGTCATGTGAGCGGATGCCGTCAGCGGGTACTTCCCTCCCGGGATGTACGCACCGGCCGCCTGAACCGGAACATGCTTCTGTCCGAGGAACACCCCGGGCAGCGTCTCCACCTCGATGTCGACCAGCGAGTCGCGCTGGGCCTGAGCGAAGCGGCGCACCTGGCTCTGCACGAACTCGATGTCGGTGATCACCTGGGCGTCGAGCGTGCCGATGATCTCGGTGATCTCGTCATCGGAGAGCCGATACGAGTCGCGACTCCAGTTGTCGAATTGCTCGGCGTACCGCCGCACGGCGACGTCGCCGTTCTCGCGGATGTCGCCGATGATTCCCCTCACCCGCTCGGCGACGTCCTGCTGAGCGGTGTCCGCGAACGTCTTCGTCGGCGCGGTCTTGAGATGCAGGGGCATGGCCCTTCCTTCCGTTGCATACGTATGTGCTGATTATGACCGCGTATGCATTCGGGCGTCAAGGGCGGTAGAATCCTGAGATCGAGGGGGAGGCGCCAGATGGTCGTCACGAGTCGTGATGTGGCCCGCTTGGCGGGAGTCTCGCAGCCGACGGTGTCTCGGGCACTGCGCGACGACGCGCGGGTGTCCGAGGCGACGAAGCTCCGGGTGCGCGAGGCGGCCCAGCTGCTGGGCTACGTGCCGAGCGAGGCGGGGCGTGCTCTGTCGTCCGGGCGCACGCGGCGCATCGGCCTGCTGCTGACCGATCTCGACAACCAGTTCTATTCGCACATCATCGCCCCGGTGCACCGAGAGCTCGAGACGCTCGGGTATCAGCTGATGCTGCACACCGAGTCGGCCGACAACGACACCATCGTCGAGCGACTGCTGGCCAACGGCCTCGACGGCGTGATCCTCGCGACCACCACCGTGGACTCCGTCGCGCCGCTGCGCCTCAAGGATCGCGGGCTGCCCTTCGTGTACTTCAACCGCACCGGCTCGTTCGTCGAGGCGGACGCCACGGTCGTCGACCCGGCTCCCGGTTATCGCGAGGCGGTTCAGCGTGCTGTCGCACTCGGGCACACCAGGGTCGGCGCGGTGCTCGGACCGAGCAACACGAGCACGGCGCAGAGCCGCGAGGCCGCTCTGCGGGAGGCGCTCGTCGCCGAGGGTGTGACGCTGCCCGAGAGTCACGTGCGCCGGGTGCCCTACGGAGCTGCCGAGGGCGAGGCTGCGGCATCCGAGCTCCTCGAAGGGTCGGATCGCCCGACCCTGCTGTTCTGCGGCAACGATGTGGTGGCATACGGTGCGCTCAATGCCGCGCACCGCGCCGGTCTGCGGGTGCCTGACGACCTCTCGATCCTCGGTTTCGACGACCTTCCCGAAGCGGCCTGGCCGATCATCGACCTCGCCACGATCGGCTACGACATCGCCGGCATGGCGCGCACGGCCGCCGACCTCATCGTGCGCCGCATCGAGGATCCGAGCGCCGAGCTCGAGAAGACGCGCTTCGAGTCCGTCTTCGTGCCGAGGCGCACTCTCGCGGCCGCACGCGCCGACTGACCCGCCTCTCGGCGATGATCACCGTGTGCGCAGGATCGTCTCTTGCGTTGCTTTGTGCATACGCATACACTGACGAGGAAGAAGCCAGCGATCACCGATGAACCGCAGCTTCGCATCTCGAAGGAGTGAAACGCGTGTCTCTCGACCCGGTTGCCTATCTGCCCTACCAAGACCCCGACGACTTCATCCGTGAGGTCACCGATCTGATCTGGGTCGATCGGTCGATCAGCTTCATCCGCGACAACTACGAGCCCGACTCGATCGTGCACGGCGCCTACGGCACCTCGACGACGCGACAGGAGGTCATCGAAGGAACGCTCATGCGCATCTCGGCGACACCCGATCGCACCGGCCAGGCCGAAGACGTGATCTGGGAGGCTCGCGGCGACGATGCGTTCCTCAGCTCGCACCTCGTGCTGTCGGGGCACCTGCAGACCTCCTCGCACAGCCGCACCATCGCCAACTGCCTGTACCGCAAGGGCCGCATGGTCGAGGAGTGGGTCGTGCGCGATTCGCTCGCCGGCGCACTCGAACGCGGCGACGACCTCGACGAGCTCGCCCGCGCCCAGGCTTTCCGCGGCTACACGGGGTCGTGGACCGAGCCGGCGCCCGCCGATCCGATCGCGAAGGGCGATTCGGGCGTGCGTCCCGACGACCACCGCTCCGAGGTCGAGACCGTCATCGACATGATCCAGACGGTGTGGAACGACCGCGACCTGCAGAAGGTCGAGAAGTTCTTCCACCGCGACCTCGTGCTGCTCACGGTCGGCAACCGCGTCGTCATCCGGCCTGAGGGCTACCGCCGCGCACTGCTGCGATTCCTCGAGTCGTTCCCCGCCGGGCAGTTCGAGATCCGTGACATCCAGACCAACTACGAAGTCCGCTATGCGGGACTGCGCGTCGCGGTCACCTGGAAGTTCGTCGGCGACTACAACGGAGCCCCGAACTACGGCAGCCTCACCGGCAAGCCCGTCGATGTGCTCGGCATCTCGCAGTTCACCTTCCACCAGGGAGCCCTCGTCAAGGAGGTGCGCCTGTGGGACGACATCGCTCTGCGCGCCCAGATCGCGGGTACCCGCGGCGACGAGCCGGCAGCCTTCAGCAACATCTACTGATCATCGACTGATCGACAAGGAGAAGAAGAAATGAGCAACGCCATCGTCGACCAGGTCGACGTCATCGTCCCCGCGGACGAGATCGCACGCCGCACCATCCGCCGCACCGACTGGGTGCCGTGCAACTCCGCTTTCATCGACTGCCGCACTCCGGGATCCGACCGCAAGGAGAACTACTCCTTCATCGGCGCCGGCGTCTCGCAGAACGCGAGCCAGTACGTGAACCTCGAGGTGAATCACGGCTTCAACACCGGAGCCGCGGGGATGCCGAACGGCATCTCGAACAACCTGCATCTGCACTTCACTGCGGAGGTCTTCATCAACCTCGGCGGCGAGTTCCGCCTCCGCTGGGGTGTCGACGGCAAGCAGGGCGAATACATCAGTCACGACGGAGACATCGTGACGATCCCCACGTGGATCTTCCGCGGATTCACGAACGAGGGGCCGGATGACGGCATCCTCTACACGGTGCTCGGCCGCGACGACAACGGCGGCATCATCTGGGGTCCGTCGGTGCTGCGTGAGGCGGAGTCCTACGGCCTTCACCTCACGGCCGACAACAAGCTCATCGACACGGTCGCCGGTGACGTGCTGCCCGACGACGTGCCGCTGATCACCCCGATGAAGCAGCACTACATCGACGAGCTCACGACCTACACGGTCGAGGACATGCGCTCGCGGGTCATCCAGCCCGGCGACCGCAAGTACTCGTCGGCGGCGCTGCTGTGCGCGGCGGTCGACGGCGGGCACGTCGAGCTCGCCACCGCCATCGGATACGGCATGAGCGAGAACCGTCGCCAGGTGCCGAACGTCACGGAACCCCACTCGTTCAACCTCGCGTGGGTACGGGCCGAAGCGGGTCAGGGCGTGCTGCGCCACCGTCACGACAAGACGCAGGCGCTGCTGTTCAAGACCGGCCGCTGGGAGGTCACCCTCAACGGCGACCCGTCGACGGCCGTCACGCTGGGCGCCGGAGACACCTTCTCGGTTCCGGAGGGCAGCTGGCGCTCGTACGTCTGCGTCGAGGGCGACGAGTCCGGCACCGGCACGGTGCTCGTGATCAACGGTGGCGACGACCGCGTCTACCTCGAGTGGGCTCCGGAGGTCGTCGAAGCGGCGGCCGCCGCCGACTGGACCATCGATCCCAACGGCTACCTGGCCCCGCTGGGAGTGATGGTCACCGCCACGGAAGATGACTGAGAACGACGGGGCGCGAGGGGGTACTGTCCTCTCGCGCCCCGGCGCGTCCGTGACGGGGTCGGATGCCGCTGAGCTGCGCGTCGCGGCGCTGTCGCCCGAGATCGTGCTCGGCGACGTCGACGGCAATCTCGAACGCATCCGCTCGGCGATCTCTGCCGCTGCTCGTCGGCAGGCGCAGCTGATCGTACTGCCGGAACTCGCGACCAGCGGCTACGTGTTCGCGGATCGCGAGGAGGCGCACAGCGCCGCTCTCACCGCCGACGACCCGCGGTGGTCGACGCTGCAGGAGGCGATCCCCGCGGATGCCGTCGTCGTGGTCGGGTACGCCGAAGCAGACGGGGAGCGGCTCTTCAACACCGCCGCCGTGCTCACTCGCGACGCGCGCCTGGCCGACTACCGCAAGTCGCATCTGTGGGGTGCCGAGAAGCTCGTCTTCGACAGCGGGTCCGAGGCCGGACTCGTCGTGGACGCCTCGTTCGGTCGTCTCGGCGTGGCGCTCTGCTACGACAACGAGTTCCCTGAGGTGCCGCGCCGTCTCGCGCTCGCGGGCGCGGATGTGCTCGCGCTGCCGGTCAACTGGCCGCTCGTGCCCCGGCCGGACGGCGAACATGCACCCGAGCTGATCCAGGCGATGGCGTCGGCGCGGTCGTCGCGACTGCCCGTCGTGATCGCCGATCGATGGGGGTCCGAGCGCGGCGTCGACTGGACCGACGGCACGGCGATCATCGACGAGCAGGGCTGGATCGTCGCGTTCCGCGCAGTGATGGGGGCGACGGCCGTGCTGTCGCTCGACGCCGCCCGCGGCAAGGCGCTGCCGCCGCACAACGACCTGTTCGCCGATCGGCGCGCCGACCTGTACTGAGTGGGTGGGTGACGTCCGGCTCCGTGCCGGATGCAGGACCTGAGCACGGATGCGGGGCGGGATCGCCGATCTGGTCCTGCATCCGTGCTCTCGTCCTGCAAACGGCGCGCGGTGGGGTGGCGAGGTGGCGCCGCCCGCCCACCCGGAGTCGGCCTCAGCTCAGTGCCGTGCGACCCTGATGCTCCGGCAGGCGTTCGCGCAGCATCCGCTCGGCGAGCTCGGCGAGCTTCTGCGTCGCGGGTGAGAGCAGCACGCCCGCTCGCTGCACCAGGGCGATCGTGTCGTGCATCGGCTCGGCGAAGGGGAACGTGCGGATGCCGGAGGGGAAGGCGTCGGACTCGGCGATCGAACGTGACACGATCGTGTCGGCCGTGCCTGCGGCGACCAGGCTGAGGGCCGTCTCGACGTGCTCGACCTCGACCGCCGGCTCGATGGTCAGGCCCCGCAGCCGTGCGCGTTCGAGCAGCTGGCGTCGGGTCGGGTCGTCCCACCCGGCGAAGGCGTCGTAGAGCACGAGCTTGGCGTCGGCGGCCTCCTCGATCGTGACCGGGCCGGCTTCCGGCGCCCGCGTGGCGGAGGCGTAGAGCACCTCGTCGCGGAAGAGCGGGCGCACTTCGAGGCCGTCTTCATCGACCGGCAGCACGAGCAGTCCGGCCTCGAGTTCGCCCGCCGCGATCGACCGGGCGACGTGCGCCGAGTTGATGCCGACCAGGCGCAACCGCACATTGGGATGCCGGTGATGGAATGTCTCGGCCAGATCGGCGAGCGCGTAATAGGCCGCGTTGCGCAGCACGCCGAAGGTGCATGTGCCCCGCTCGAGCGAGGCCAGCGCCTGGATCGTGTCGATGCCGTTCTGCACCGCGCTGACCGCCTGCGCGGCGTGCGGCCGCAGTTCGAGCGCCGCGGCCGTCGGGACGAGGCGTCTGCTGCCTCGGGCGAACAGCGTGATGCCGAGTTCCCGTTCGAGGCGCGCGACCAGCTCCGAGACCGAGGCCTGCGTCATCCCGAGGGTCTTCGCCGCCGCCGTGAAGGATCCGTCGTCGAGTGCGGCGAGGAAGGCGGTGAGCTGGGTGATGGTCACACCCAATGGTAAACCCGATGGATCGTGCAGGATCATCAGGCTTGTCTCGTGGTTGCGAGCGGATCTAGCCTTCCTGCATGCGTTACTCCTCTGCAGTGCTCGCCCGCTTCGACGGCGACTTCCACCACCTCAAGACCCCGCTCATCGACGCACCCGCCGCGCAGCGCGACCCCGCCGTGATCGAGACGGTCACGGCCATGCTCGCCGACATCCGCGAGCGCGGCCTTGACGCCGTGCTCGACTACGCGCGAAAGCTCGACAACTACCAGGGGACCGACATCGAGCTCACCCCCGAGCAGATCGCGAGCAGCGGAGAACGCCTCGCCCCCGACCTGCGGGCGGCCATCGAGCTCGGCGCCGAGCGGACGCAGGCGTTCGCCCGCGCCTCCCGCGAGCACCTGACCGACTTCGAGACCGAGTTCGTTCCGGGCGTCGTGACCGGCGCGAAGTACATCCCCGTGTCGCGTGTCGGCGCATACCTGCCAGCCGGACGCTTCCCGCTCACGGCCAGCGCGTTCATGACCGTGGGCGTGGCCAAGGCGGCCGGCGTGCCGACCGTCATCGCGTGCACGCCCCCGCAGCCCGACGGCGGAGCGAACGACGCCGTCGTCTACGCCGCGCACCTGTCGGGTGTCGACCGGGTGTTCGTGATCGGCGGGGTGCAGGCGCTCGCAGCCATGGCGTTCGGACTGCTCGGCGACCTGCCCGTCGACATGCTCGTCGGCGCGGGCAACGCCTACGTCGCCGAGGCCAAGCGCCAGCTGTTCGGCACGGTCGCGATCGATCTGCTCGCAGGCCCGAGCGAGGTCGCCGTGATCTCGGATGAGACGGCCGACCCCGTGCTCGTCGCCGCTGACCTGCTCGGGCAGGCCGAGCACGGGCCGAACTCGCCTGCGGCGCTCATCACGACCTCCGACGAGCATGGTCATGCCGTGATCGCCGAGATCGAACGACAGCTCGAGACGCTGGCGACGGTCGACATCGCCGGCGCCGCCTGGCGTGACTACGGCGTCGTCACCGTCGTGAAAGACCGCGACACGGCGGTCGCTCTGATGGACGACCTAGCCCCCGAGCATCTCGAACTGCTCACGGCCGACGACGACTGGTACCACGAGAATCTGCGCAACTACGGCTCGATCTTCCTCGGGCCCTGGAGCACGGTCGCATACTCCGACAAGGGCATGGCGGGCACGAACCACGTGCTGCCCACGGCCGGCGGGGCCAAGCACAGCGCCGGGCTCTCGGTGTCGCGCTTCCTCAAGCCGCTCACGTATCAGCGCATCAGCCGTGCGGCCACGCCCGAGCTCGCGCACGCCGTGCAGGTGATCTCGGACTCCGAGGGCATGGCCGCGCACAGCGCCACGGCGACCCTGCGGTTGGACCGTCTCGGGTGACGGAGGGGCGTCGGGTGGCCTGATCCGGTGCCGACGGGTAGGTCGGTGCCGGATGCAGGACAGAAGCGCGGATGCAGGGCGAGATGGTCGATCTCGCCCTGCATCCGTGTTTTCGTCCTGCAAACGGCGCGGCGCGGACAGCGGCGCGTGGCGACCGAGCCTCAGGGGGCGGTGTAGCCGCCGTCGACGAGGTGGTAGCTGCCGGTGATGAAGCTGGCGGCGTCGCTGGCGAGGAAGGCGATGAGGTTCGCGACCTCGTCGGGCTGGCCGAGGCGACCGATCGGGTGCTTGCTCACGAGGAACGCCTTGGCCTCGTCGCCCATGGTGGCGAGCAGGGGGGTGTCGATGAAGCCGGGGCCGACCGAGTTCACGCGCACGCCCTGGGCGGAGTACTCGAGGGCAGCCGACTTGGTCATGCCCACGACGGCGTGCTTGGCGGCGACGTAGGCGGGGGAGTTCGCGAAGCCGACGCTGCCGAGGATCGACGCGATGTTGACGACGGAGCCGCCGCCGTTCGCGAGGATCGAGGGGATCTGCGCCTTCATGTTGCGGAACACGGCGTTGAGGTTGATCGAGATGACCTTGTCCCACGCGGCGTCGTCGTACTCGGCGGTAGGAGCGGATGCGCCGCCGATGCCGGCGTTGTTCACGCCGATGCGCAGCGGGGCGAGCGTGTTCGCGAGCTCGACCGAGCTGGCGATCCAGTCGGTGTCCGTCGCGTCTCCGACGGATGCCTCGGCGATGCCGCCGGCGGCGCGGATCTCCTCGACGACCGCGTTCGCGTTGTCCGCGTTCAGGTCGTTGACCACGACGGAGGCGCCGTTCTGGGCGAGCAGCAGAGCGGTCGAGCGTCCGATTCCGCTGCCTGCTCCCGTCACGATCGCCGAGCGGTTCGAGACGTCGTACTGAGCCACGAGTGACTCCTCTTCCGGACGGTCACGGTGCCGGGAGATCTTCTCGGACGGTCCGTCCTAGGTCTCCAGCCTACGCCTGTCTCAGGGAGATGGATGCACGTGAATGGATCCGTGCCGTCGCATGCGCTGTCTACCGCGAAGCGCTGCCGAAGGTGAGATCGAGAGCGGCGGAGAGGTCGGCGAGGAGGTCGTCGGCATCTTCGAGGCCGACGGACAGACGCAGGTGTCCGAACTCTCGGAAGGGTGCCGGATAGGTGGCGACACGGCCGCCCTCGGTGCCCGTGTGCACGATGAGCGAGTCGTCGTGGCCGAGTGAGAACCCGGAGGTGATGAGTCGCAGGTTCGCGACGAAGCGGTTCTGCACGTCGGGGGAGCCCGTGACGGCGAAGGCCATCATGCCTCCGAAGCCGCGTCCGCCGAACTGCCGCACGGCGAGGGCGTGGTCCGGATGCGATTCGAGACCCGGGTAGTAGATGTACTCGACCCGCGTGTCGGCTTCGAGCATCTGCGCGATCTGCAGCGCCGACGAGAAGTGCTGGCGCAGGCGCAGCGGCAGGGTGACGGTGCCGCGCTGGATCTGCCACGCGTTGAAGGGCGAGATGATGCCGCCGACGTCGACCATGGCGTCGGCTTTGATCGCCTGGATGAGATCGCGCCGGCCGGAGACCGAGCCCCCCATGGCGTCGCCGTGGCCGTTGAGGTACTTGGTGAGGGAGTGCACCACCAGGTCGGCGCCGTCGTGGATCGGTCGGTAGAACGGCGGCGGCGAGAACGTCGAGTCGACCATGAGGATGGCGCCGGCGGAGTGGGCGATCTCGGCGACCGCGCTCACATCGGCGACCTTGGTGGTCGGATTCGCGATGGCCTCGATGCACACGAGACGCGTCTCGGGGCGCATGGCCGCCCGCACCGCGTCGAGGTCGCTGATGTCGACGAAGCTGGCGTCGAGCCCGTAGCGCTGGGGCAGCAGCTCTGTCCACAGGCGCCACGTGGCCTCATAGACCACGTCGCTCACGACGACGTGGTCGCCGGCGCGCACATGAGTGAAGAACACTGCGTGCAGGGCGGCGACTCCGGAAGCGAGGGCGACCGCGTCCTCGGCTCCATCGAGCGCGGCGAGCTTCTGCTCGAGTGCGGCCTGATTGACTCCGGTGTTGCGGGTGTAGAGCCCCGGCGCAGTCGCCGACCAGCTGATCTCGCTCGGGTCGTCGGGCAGCTGGTACGAGTTGGCCATCACGAGGGGCGTGCGCAGCGCCAGGGTCGAATCGAGCTGATTGCCCCCGTGCACGGCCAAGCTCAGGTCGGACAGCGTGTGCAGATCCTTGCGGTCGGGTCGAGCGCTCATCGTGACTCCTTCGTTCTGCACCGTCTTCCAGTGCCATCTTCCACCCTAAGGTGCATAATAGACACACGCAATTGCCAATACTGCACAGTTTGCGGACTGAACCAGGAGGTCCCGATGGAGCGGCTTCATCTCGATCAGATCGATCGCCAGATTCTCACGGCGCTCACCGACGACGCCCGCATCCCCTTGGTCACTCTCGCCTCTCGGGTGCATCTGTCGCGCAACGCGGTCAAGCAGCGCATCGAGCGGATGGAGCGGCAGGGCGTGATCGGCGGCTACAGCGTCGTCCCCGGACGCGCCGGCGCTTCGCCGGTCTCGGCCATCGTGCTCGTCTACCGCAGTGATCGAATGCGCGGCGGCGGTGTCGTCTCGCAGATCGCGCAGATTCCCGAAGTGCGTCGGTGTGATGTGCTCTCGGGCGACTTCGACCTGCTGGTGACGCTGGAGGCGGAGTCGATGGATCGCATCGGCGAGATCTGGGAGATCCTCGCCGCGCTGCCCGGAGTCGCGAACACCGTGACGGCGGTGTCGTTGACCCGGGTGGTCGATCGGTCATGACCTCGCAGAGGGGCAGGGCATCCCCCGCGGACCCCTCCCCCTCTGCGAGGAGATCTCAGGTGGTGATGCAGGTGACCTTCGGCTGGGTCATCTCCTCGTACGCGAAGCGCACGCCTTCGCGCCCCATGCTCCCGTACTTCGATCCACCGAACGGCATGCTGTCGACGCGGTAGTCGGAGGAGTCGTTGATCATCACGCCGCCGGCGTCGAGCGCTTCGGCGACTCGCAGCGTGCGGGTGATGTCGGAGGTGAATGCCGCGGCATGCAGCGCGTAGTCGATGCTGTTCGCCGCCGCCACCGCCTCGTCTTCGGTGTCGAACGGCGTCAAGACCACGATGGGGGCGAAGGCCTCCTCGCTCCACGCTTCGCAATGGGCAGAGACGTTCTCGAGAGCGGTCGGCCAGTACACCGAGCCCTCCCGGCGGTGTCCGGCGAGCACGCGTGCCCCCGACCGCACGGCGTCGTCGACCACACGCTCCGCGTTCGTCGCCGCGGCCACCGAGATCATCGGGCCGACATCTGTCGACTGGTTCACCGGGTCGCCTGCGCGCAACGTCGAAGTGCGGGCCGCGAATCGGTCACGGAACTCGGCATACACGGAGCGCTCGATGAGAATGCGCTGGGCGCCGACGCAGTTCTGCCCCGCCGCCCAGAACGCGCCGGATACGCAGGCCTCGACGGCGGCCGAGATGTCGGCATCCGCGAACACCAGCACGGGGGCGTTGCCGCCGAGTTCCATCGCCAGCTTCTTGAGGCCCGCGGCGCGGGCGATCGCCTCGCCCGTCGCGAATCCCCCGGTGAACGACACCATCCGGATGTCGCGCACGGCGACGAGCGCCTGCGCCACATGACGGTCTCCGTGCACGACGGTGAGGATCTCATCGGGGAGTCCTGCCTCCAGCAGCACCTCGACGAGGAACCGCGCGGTCAGCGGGGTGAACTGCGACGGCTTGAGGATCACGGCGTTGCCACCGGCGATCGCCGGTCCGATCTTGTGCGCGACGAGGTTGAGGGCGTCGTTGTACGGCGTGATCGCGAGGATCACCCCGAGCGGCTCCCGCGTGTACCAGCCACGACGATTCGCGGAGCCCTCGTAGGCATCGAAGGGGATGACCTCGCCGTCGAAGGCGCGGGAGGTCTCCGCCGAGAGCGAGATCGTGGTCACCGCGCGCTGCACCTCTTTGCGCGCCTGAGTGATCGTCTTGCCTGCCTCGCGCACGATGAGCGTGGCAGCCTCTTCGGCGCGGCCTTCGAGGATCCGCGCGGCACGGTCCAGGATCCGATGCCGCGCGAACCTCGACAGATCGCGCGAGAGCGTGGCACCGAGCCGCGCCCGCGACATGATCTCGTCGACGTCGTCGACCGAGTGCTGGGCGAGTCGGGCGATCACCTCTCCGTTGTAGGGATCGAGCACTTCGAGAAGTGACGCGTGCGCCACGGGAGCTTCGACGGAGGGCGCGCTCATCACGCCGCTCCTACGAGCGACGCCTGCTGCGCATCGATCGCGATGATGTCCGACAGCAGAGCGTAGGCCGTCTCGAGGCGTCCGGCACCGGGGCCCGACATCGTGACGGTGCCGAGCAGATCGGTCGTGAACGCGATCGCGTTGGTCGCTCCCGAGATGCCCGCGAGAGGGTGGTCGGCGGCCAGCGAGAGGGGCTGGACGGATGCCGTCACGGCGCCGGACTCGTCGCGCGAGATCGTTCCGAGGAGCTTCCAGTGCTCGCCGGCCGCCGCTGCCGCGACGACATCGGTCGCGGTGATCCCGCTGATGCCGACGCGTGAGACATCGGCCGTCGTGATCTCGGCGCCGAGCAGCTCATTGGCGAGGATCACGACCTTCAGCTGGACGTCCGACCCTTCGATGTCGGCGGTGGGGTCGGCCTCGGCGTAACCGAGCGCCTGAGCCTCCGCCACGGCATCGTCGAGCGACTTGCCCGACTCCATCTGCCCGAGCACGAAGTTGCTCGTGCCGTTGAGGATCCCCTGGATGCGGCTGATGCGGAGCCCCTTGAGCGTCTGCTGCGCCAGCCGCAGCACGGGCGTGCCGCTCATCACCGAGCCCTCGTACTCGAATCGGGCCCCGTTCTGCTCGGCGAGCCGGTTGAGCTCGGCACTTGCGAGCGCGACGGGTCCCTTGTTGGTGGTCGTGACGCTCTTGCCGCTCTCAAGGGCAGCACGGACATGCGAGATCGCGGGTTCGCCGTCGATCGGGTTCGTGTAGGTCGCCTCGACGATGATGCCCGCTGTCGTGGTGCGGATGACGTGGTCGTTGCGAGGGTCGACGTCGCCGCCGGGCATACCGGCGAACGAGTCATCCCCTGTCATCGCGAGCACCGCAGCGAGGTCGATGCCGTCGCTCTGCATGAGGGAGCCGAACCGCAGATCCGTGATCGCGACGACCCGCAGGGTGAAGCCGAGGTCGGACGCGAGCTCCGTACCGCGGTCGCGGATGATCTCGGCGAGGGCGCGGTTGACGCCTCCGAAGCCGATGAGGGCGAGGTCGTGGTGAGTCACGGGAGTTCTCCTTCTCTACGTGGGCTGTCGCCGGCGTCGCCGTGCTGACATGGCTCCATCCTCAGCGCCGGTGGTGTCCGTACGCGCCTGTCAGAACGGCAGCGTGAGGTGACGGATCGGCAGCTTCCCGCGCGGAATGTCGGCGGTGGCGACTGCAGGCGGCAATCCATGGTCGTGCTCTTGCGCACCCGATGACGCAGCGGATAGTGTCCCCGCAGATCATCAACAAGATGCGTCATTGGCACATAGATGTGAATATGATGCACATACAACCCGATTGAGAGTTCCGATGACGCCTCTTCCCGGCGAGAAGCCCCTCCCCAACGTCCTGCCGAACACGACGGCCACTCAGGTGCCGCTGCGTCGGCTGCAGCGCACCATGGATGCCCGGCACCTGATCATGATCGCGCTCGGCGGTGTGATCGGTTCCGGGCTGTTCCTCAGCTCCGGCTACACCATCTCGCAGGCGGGCCCCCTCGGCGCGATCATCGCGTACCTGATCGGGGCGTTCGTCGTCTACCTCGTCATGGCGTGCCTGGGCGAGCTCGCAGTCGCCTATCCGGTCTCGGGTGCCTTCCACATCTATGCCTCCCGGTCGATCGGCCCAGCGACCGGCTTCACCACGGCCTGGCTCTACTGGCTGTGCTGGGTCGTCGCGCTCGGGTCCGAGTTCACGGCATCCGGCATCCTCATGCAGCGCTGGTTCCCCGGGGTGCCGGTGTGGGTGTGGTGCCTGATCTTCGCCGCAGTGCTGTTCCTGCTCAACGCGATCTCGGCACGTGTGTTCGGCGAGGCGGAGTTCTGGTTCTCGCTGGTCAAGGTCGTGGCGATCGTCGGCCTGATCGTGCTCGGCGGGGCGGCGATCTTCGGGTTCACGCCCCTCTCGCCCGAGCACCCGCCCGCACTCCTCTTCAGCAACTTCGAGACTCCCGGCGGCCTGTTCCCGAACGGGTTCAGTGGCGTGATCGTCACCGCCCTCGCCGTCTTCTACGCGTTCAGCGGCTCGGAGCTCATCGGTGTCGCCGCGGGCGAGACCAAGGATCCGGCGAAGAACATCCCTCGTGCCCTGCGCTCGACGGTGCTGCGACTCGTTGTGCTCTTCGTCGGGGCGATCGCGGTCATCGCCGCGATCCTGCCGTACGACCAGGCCAGCGTCACCAGCAGCCCGTTCGTCGACGTCTTCCAGTACGTCGGAGTCCCGTACGCCGCAGACATCATGAACTTCGTCATCATCACCGCGCTCCTCTCCGCCGGCAACAGCGGACTCTTCTCGTGCGCACGGATGCTGTTCTCGCTCGCCGGGGAGGGCCACGCGCCGAAGGCGTTCACCCGCCTCACCCGGCGTGGTGTGCCGCTCATCGCGCTGAGCGTCAGCATTCTGATCGGCCTCGTCTCACTGCTCACGAGCGTGGTCGCGGCGGGCACGGTGTACCTGGTGCTGGTGTCGATCGCCGGATTCGCCGTGGTCGCGGTGTGGATGTCGATCGTCGCCTCGCAGTTCTTCCACCGGCGCAGGTTCCTCCGCGAGGGGGGACGCGTGCAGGATCTCGCCTACCGCACGCCGCTCTACCCGGCGCTGCCCATCGTCGCCTTCTCGCTGCTGCTCATCTCGATCATCGCGATCGCATTCGACCCGAATCAGGTCGCCGCGCTCTACTTCGGCATCCCGTTCGTCGGGGCGTGCTACCTGTACTTCTGGTGGCGTCACGGTCGCAAGGGCGCGCGAGATGTCGTGCAGGATCACGAGGCTGAATCCGTCGAGGCGTGACGACCCCCGTGTCCGCGGCCGGGTGGGTGGAGATCGATGAGAGCGCCATCGCCCACAACGTCCGCACGATCCGCGCAGAACTCGGCGAGAACGTCGAGTTCTGCGCGGTCGTGAAGGCCGACGCCTACGGACACGGGATCGACATCGTCGCGCCGGTGCTCGCCGCGCAGGGGGTCACGATCATCGGCGTCGCGTCCAACGACGACGCGGCCGCCGTGCGGCGGGCGGGCTTCACGGGGCGACTGATGCGAGTGCGCCCCGGCGGACGCGACGAGATCGGCGACGGCATCCGCTTCGGCGTGGAGGAGTGGATCGGCGGTGCCGCGCACGCGGGAATCGTGGGAGCCGTCGCGGCAGCGCAGGGGGTCAGGATGCGCGTCCATCTCTCGCTGAACTCGACCGGGCTCGGTCGCGACGGCATCGACCTCGGCGAGGCCACGGCGATGGATGCCGTGACCGGCGTTCTCGCAGACCCGAACCTGGACGTCGTCGGCCTGTGCTCCCACTTTCCCTGCGAAGACATCACCGACGTGGTCGAGGGTGCATCCCGCTTCGACGCGGAGACGCGCGCGGTGTGCGTGCGGGCGGGTGCGGGTGATCGGATCGTGCGTCACTGCGCGACCACGTTCGCGGCGCTCAGGGTGCCCGCATCCCGGTTCGATCTCGTGCGCATCGGAGCCGGGTTGTACGGGGACACCGATGCCGTGGGCGGCGTGTTGCGACCGGCCATGCGGGTCGCGTCCCGGATCGCAGCGATCAACCCCTACCGTCGCGGAAGCACCGTCGGGTACGAACGCTGGCACCGTCTCGACCACGATGCGCGTCTGGCCGTGATCCCCCTGGGGTATGCCGACGGAATCCATCGCAGCCTCAGCGGCACCGGCGAGGTGCTCGTGCGGGGGAGACGTGCACCGATCGTCGATCGGATCGCCATGAACAGCTTTCTCGTCGACGTCACCCGAATAGACGACGCAGTGGCCGGCGACGAGGCCGTGCTGTTCGGCCGTCAGGGTGACCAGACGATCGCTTCGGCTGATGTCGAGGGCGCCCACGGTCACATCGCCGCCGACCTCTACGTCGCGTGGGGACGCCTTCTCCCTCGTCGTCGCGTGGTCGGCGACGGGTAGGATTGCGGTGATCTCGACCCGCAGCGAAGGAGGACCGGTGGTGGCTTCCTCGTCTCTGGTGCAGGGACTGAAGCTCCTCGACGCCGCCGTCTCGCAGGAGCGCCGCGCGCGGCCGGGTCTCAACGCGTCGCGTCTTGCGGAGCACACCGGGATCGAGCGCAGTCGTGTGTCGAGGCTCACACAGGAGCTGCGTGCGCGACAGTTCCTCAGTCGAGACGACGATGCGCTGTTCTCGGCGGGGCCCGAGTTCTTCGGCACCGCCGCCGTGCTCAACACGACGTGGCTGCGGGCCTCGCGAGCCGCTCTGCGGGCGCTCGCCTCGCAGCGCGGTGTCAACGCCCTGATCACGATCGCCGACGGCGCGCGCGGTGTGCTGCTGCGCTGCGAGAGGTCGGCCGACGGGTTCGATCGCTCCATCCGTGAGGGGCTCGTCACGCCGATCTGGTGCACCGGCGCGGGTCGAGCGCTGCTCTGGGATCACACGCTCGAGCAGCTCGAGGCGCTGCTCGAGGACGTCCAGTTCGTCGGGGTCGGTGGACCGACGGCCGCTCGTTCGACGCGCGACGTGTGGGCGCTGCTCGAGCGGGACCGCGCGGACTCGCTCATCGCGGCGGCGGAGGAATACGACGAGGGCATCGACGAGTTCGCTCTCCCCATCCGCAGCAGGGGTGAGGTCATCGCCTCCCTGGCTGTGCGCGGCAGGCATCGGCCGAAGGGGATCACGCGGGATACGCGGGCCCTGCTCATGCAGTTCGCCGGCGAGCTCAGCGCCGCAGCGGGCGCGGATCAGCCCTCACGCGAGAACGGCTGAAGGGGCACCGAGTTCTCGGGAGAGCTCGGCGGCAGCGCGGGCGCACGCCTCGCCGCACGTCGCCGTGCGCTCCGCCATCACGTCGCGCGTGCCGATCACCTGGACCGCGGCGACGACCTCGCCGCGGTGGTCCCACACAGGAGCGGCGACGGAGTAGAGACCAGGCTCGGCCTCCTGGTCGACGATCGCGAACCCTCGGCGCCGATCGTCGTCGAGCCGTGCGAGGAAGTCGTCGATCGAGGTGGGGGTGTTCGGCCCCTGAGGTGAGAACTCGGTGGCGCGGAACACCGCGCGGATCTCGTCGGCCGGCGCGTCCCACAATGTGGCACGGCCTGCGTCGCTGCAATAGGCGGGGTAGGCGCGTCCGATCCACGACCCGATCATGCGTGAGTCCGCGGGAAGGCTCTCGAGCATGGTGAGCGTCGTGTCGCCCTGCAGCACACTGAGGAAGGCGGCTTCGCCGAGGTGCGACGACAGGTCCTCGAGCACCACCAGGCCGTGCGTGCGCAGCCGCTGTGCACTCAGCTCCTGGGCGGCGGCGTACCATCCCCACGCGAGGGCGAATGAACGGTCCGCCGCTCTGGTCACGAGGCCCGAGCGTTCCAGGCTCGCCAGCGTGCGCGACACCTGCGAGCGCTCGCGACCGAGAGAATCCGCGATGACGCTGACCGTGGCCGGTCGGAGGTCGCGGGTGAGAGTCGCGACGGAGGAGAGCACATCGAGTCCTCGGCCCATGCTGCTCGACGAGGGGACACTCGACGTCGCGGGGGGCATGGAACGAGGTTACCGCTGTGCGTCAGCTCACACGGCGGATCGACGCCCGCTCGATGACCGGCATGGGGATCAGCACGGCGTCGAGCGGCCGCTCGCCGAGCAGCATCTCGACCGCTGTGCGACCCATCACGTCGTACGGGAGCCGGGCGGTCGTGAGCCCCGGCCGCTGGAAGCTGGCGAGCTCCTCGTCGTCGAAGGAGGCGACCGAGATGTCGTCCGGCACCCTCAGCCCTCGCTCGGCGATCGCCTGGTACGTGCCGAACGCCACGCCGTCGTTGCCCGCCAGGATCGCCGTGAGGTCAGGGTGCGCGTCGAGCATCTGCAGGGTCCGCGTGTATCCGATGTCGGGGTTCCACTCGGGGACGTCGATGATGAGCGGATCGACGCCCGCCTCGGCGAACGCGGCGCGGATGCCGTCGAATCGCGAGCCGATGGTCACCGAGTACACGGGGGACGAGACCGCACGGGGATTGTTGCCGATCACGCCGACACGGCGATGCCCGGCATCGGTGAGCAGGCGCGCCATCGCGTGGCCCGCCACGCGCTCGTCGGGCAGGACCGAGGGGTGACCCGTCGTCGACGTGCCGTTGACGATCACGACGGGGACGTCTGCGGGCGTCTCGGGCACCTCGATCATGCGGGCGCCGAGGAGGCCGATCAGGATGCCGTCGACCCGGCGGTCGATCATCGCCTGGATCTCGTCGGCGATGGTCGCGTCGTCGCCCTCGGTCTCGGCGATGAGGACGGTGTGGCCGTGCTCCTTCGCCGCCGACAGCAGGCCGCGGATCATCTCGGAGGCGTAGCGGGTGACGGTGATCTGGTCGGAGATGAAACCCAGCGTCTTCGTCTTGCCCAGGCGCAGGCTCTGAGCCGCGGGATTCGGGCGATAGCCCAGCTCCTCGGCGGCGGCCTTGACCCGTCGCGCCGCGTCGACGGAGAGTCGCGACCCCGGTCGATCGTTGAGGATCATGCTCACCGAGGCCTTCGACATGCCCGAGAGCGCCGCGACGTCGGCGAGCGTCGGTCTGCGATCCACTCTCTTCGGCATCGGCGTCCTCCAGTCGCTGCGATCCAGCATAGGCAGTGGATGCCGAGCCCCGAAACCACCCGTGTTGAATTGATTTAGCAAAATCGTTGCGACCGCGATTCGACGATGCTACTCTCGGCGATGCTGAATCAATTTAGCATCGCAGCCCGGGACTCTCGATCCGTGCCGCGAAGTCATCACACAGGAGAGAACATCGTGGTTGATCTCACTCGCAGGGCTCTGTTCGGCGCGATCGGACTGGGCATCGTCGGCACCGTCGTCTCGTGGCCGAGGCTCACCGGATCGGACATCCCCGGGCGCGGCAAGGACACTCTGACGGTCGCCCTCTTCGGCACCGCGCAGGATGCGCTGGCTCGTCAGTCGCTGATCGACGGCTTCCAGCGCAAGCACCCCGGCGTCGAGGTGCGCATCGTCGCCATCCAGGGTCAGGACTGGAGCGAGTACTTCGCGAAGATCCTCACGATGATCGCCGCGGGCACGCCACCCGATGTCGTCACCGTCGCGACCGAGGGGGCGCAGCTCTTCGCCTCGCGCCTCGCGCACCCGCTCGACGACTTCGTGCGTCGTGACGCGTCCGAGATGCAGGAGTACTTCGATGACGTGAACCCCACCCTCATCGAGGCGTTCATGTATCAGGGCAGCCTCTTCCAGATGCCCGACAACTTCAACGCCGCCAACGTGTTCTACAGCACGACGGCCATGGAGCGCGCGGGGCTGGAGCGTCCCGCGGACAACTGGACGCTGGAGGACTTCCTCGGCACCGCCCGCGCGATGAAGAAGAGCGCCTCGGGGCAGTTCCTGCCGTACTTCTGGAACAACCGGCTGTGGGGCGGAGTGGTGCCCTGGCTGTATGTGAACAACACCAGCTTCCTGCATGAGGAGAAGGCGACCGGCGGCGACTGGCTCTGGGACCGCTTCTATCCGGATCAGCCGGCCCGCAGCGGAGGCTACGTGTGGAAGCAGGCCGACGCGCTCAACGAGCATGCGGTCGAGAGCTTCTCGGTGCTCGAGCGCATGGTCTCGGAAGGGCTCGCGGCGAACCCGGCGCAGGGCGGCGGCAACGAGCTGGTCTCCCTGTTCTCCACCGGCTCCGTCGGGATGACCCCGGCCGGCGGCTTCTGGGTGCGCGGCCTCGAGGAGGCCGGCGTCGCGAACGACGCCTACGACGTCACCTACTTCCCGAGGATGGCGGGGCAGCGGCACCAGTTCGGCGCGGGCGGCTACGCGATCATGGAGACCTCGCCGCGCAAGGACGAGGCGTGGGAGTGGCTCAAGTACTGCGTCTCGGTCGAGGGCATGACGATCGCGCACTCGAAACCCGACTCGTCGCTCCCCCGTCGCTCACTCAACGCCAAGCTCTACGGCGCGGGAGTCGGGCCGGCGCACTGGGACGTCTTCTACGACACGCTCGACAAGTTCCCCGACACGGGTCCGATGCCGGCACCGCCCCAGCAGGCGGCCGTCGAATCCGCCCTGCTGAAGAACGTGGTGTCGACCATCACGAACGGTCCGTCCGGCGTCCGCCGAGGACTCGAGACCATGCAGCGAGATCTCGAGCTCGCATTGGGGGGCAACTGATGTCCGAGAGCAGCACCCGCACCGTCACGGTGCCCACGAAGCTGCGTCGCGAGACCGGCACGGTCGCCCGATCGGGGCGCGTCTTCACCTGGGTCTTCCTCGCGCCGACGCTGATCGGGCTCGGCCTGTTCAACTTCGTGCCGATCATCGGATCGTTCGTCCTGGCGTTCTTCCGCTGGGACATCATCTCCGACCCGGTGTTCGTCGGGTTCGACAACTTCGTCGACCTCGCCGCGAACCCGACCGTGAGCGTCTCGTTCCTGAACACCATCGGCTTCGTCGTCATCGCTGTCATCCTGCAGCTGTCGGTGGCTCTGGTGCTGGCGGTGCTGGTCCAGTCCAGGATGCCGAACTGGCTGCGCACGTTCTTCCGGTCGGCGCTGTTCTTCCCGCTGATCCTGTCGGCGGCATCCGTCTCGCTGATCATGGCGTACCTGTTCAATCAGGAGTTCGGGCTCGTCAATCAGACGCTCAACCTGATCGGCATCGCGGACGTCGGCTGGTTGACGACCGGCCTCGGTGCCAAGGTCGTGGTGCTGCTGGTCTACGTGTGGCAGAACTTCGGGTTCACGTTCCTGCTCTTCATCGGAGGTCTCGCGGCGATCCCGAGTGAGGTCTACGAGGCGTCCTCCCTCGACGGCGCGGCCGGGTGGACCCAGTTCCGCATGATCACGCTGCCCTTGGTGAGCCCGACCCTGCTCGTCGCATCCGTGATGGCGATCATCAACGCGCTGCAGATCTTCGACCAGCCGTGGGTGCTGACCCGAGGGGGTCCCGGCGACGAGACCCGCACCGCGGTGATGGTGATCTACGAGTCCGCGTTCCGACAGCTCGACTTCGGCGGCGCATCGGCCATCGGCATCGTGCTGACCCTTCTCATCATGCTCGTCACGGCCATCCAGTTCCGGCTGAGCCGCCGATTCGTCTTCTACGGGTGAGGCCCATCATGACCACGACAGTGTCTTCGAAGCGTTCCTGGCTCTACACCCTCGGCACCGGCGGAAAGTTCGCCCTTCTCGGGCTCGCCGCCCTGCTGACCATCGGTCCCGTCGTCTGGACCCTGATCACGGCGCTCTCGCCGACCGACCCCGTGACCCAGGAGGTCAGCGTCGGGTTCGATGCGTTCGCCGACGTCTTCGCCAAGATCCCGATCTGGCTCTACGCATGGAACAGCGCCCTGGTGGTGGTGCTGGTCGCCGCCGGTCAGATGCTCTCGGCCGCGATGGCCGGGTATGTGTTCGCGAAGTTCGAGTTCCGCAGCAAGAAGCTGCTGTTCGCCCTGATCCTCGCGACGATGATGGTGCCGCTGCAGGTGACGATCGTCCCCGTGTTCATGCTCGTGAGGGGCATGGGCCTCGCCGACACGCTGCTCGCGCTCATCGTCCCCGCGCTCCCGACGGCATTCGGCACTTTCCTGATGCGGCAGTACTTCATGGGCATCCCGACCGAGCTGGGAGAGGCCGCCCAGCTCGACGGAGCGGGCCCCTGGCGCACGTTCTTCGGCGTCTACCTGCCGCTCGCGACCCCGGGTCTCGCGATCGTCGGTATCCTCGCCTTCAACTACCACTGGAACGAGTTCTTCCGTCCGCTGATCATGACGATCAGCGAGCAGAACTTCACGTTGCCGCTCGGTCTGGTCACACTGCAGGGCAACCTCGGCACGGGCAGCGTGTCGACGGTGCTCGCCGGAGTGATCCTCTCGATGATCCCCGCACTCCTGGTGTTCTTCTTCGGGCAGAAGCCGCTGCGCGAAGGACTCACCGCCGGCGTCGGCAAGTGACGCACGCCCCCACCACAGAGAAAGACGACTACCCCGGTGACCCCCACTGACTCTCCTCCGGTCCGCACCACGAGCCCGCGCACGCACTTCGCGCCGCGGAACAACTGGATGAACGATCCGAACGGACTCGTCTTCCACGACGGCATCCACCACCTGTACTTCCAGTGCAACCCGCACGGGATCTCGCACTCGAACGTGAGCTGGGGGCATGCGACGAGCACGGATCTCGCGCGATGGACCGAGCACGAGCCGGCCATCCTCTCGGACGACGCGGCGCAGATCTACTCCGGCTCCGTCGTGGTCGATCACGGCAACACCTCGGGATTCGGCACCGCCGAGGAGCCGGCCCTGGTCGCCCTCTACACGGCGGCCGCTGCAGGGCATCAGGCCCAGGCCCTCGCGTACAGCACCGACGGCGGATACGTCTGGACGAAGTACGAGGGCAACCCGGTGCTCGACCGTGGCACCAGCGACTTCCGCGACCCCAAGGTGTTCCGCTACGACGACGCCGACGGCGGGTACTGGGTCATGGTCGCGGTCGAAGCCCACGACCGGCAGGTGCTGTTCCACCGGTCCGACGATCTCACGACCTGGACGTATCTCTCGTCGTACGGCCCCGCGGGACCCGTCGGCGGGGTCTGGGAGTGCCCCGACATGTTCCGGCTCGCCGTCGACGGCGATGAGACCGACTCGCGGTGGGTGCTGCTCATCAGCCTCAACCCCGGGGGCATCGCGGGGGGATCGGGAACCCACTACGTCGTGGGGGAGTTCGACGGCACGACGTTCCGCGCGAGCGCACCGCATCCGACTCCCTCGCGGCGGCTGATGGTCGACCGCAGCCAATCACGAGACGAGCTCGAGGCGTACGGCTGGATCGACTTCGGCCCGGACTGCTACGCCGGTGTCACCTTCGACGGCCTCGCCGAGAGCGAGCGGACGCTGATCGCGTGGATGGACAACTGGGAGTACGCCGGCCGCATCCCCCAGGACGACTCGTCCGAGTACCGCACCGCGATGACTCTCCCTCGACGGCTCTCGCTCACCCGCGACCGCAGTGGCGTGGTGCGTCTGCGCCAGGCGCCGGCGGTCGACGCCGCACCCGTCGAGTTCACCGAGCTCGGCTCGATGACGGGCCCGACCACGGTGTCCGAGCAGCTGCCGGATGCCGCGCGGATTAGGGTCTCGGCGGCGTTCGGAGACGCGCGAGGAGTCGAACTGCGCCTCGAGGGCGTGGATGCGGGTGGGGTCGTGATCCGTCAGGACCGCGCGAGCGGGCGCATCGACGTCGTCCGCCCCGAGCTGATCCCTCCCGCCGGGGTCGGCGGGTCGATGTCGATGCCCGCCACTCGCCCGGACGAGATCGACTGGGAGATCTGGATCGATCGGCTGAACGACAGGGTGTCGTCTCTCGAGCTCTTCGCGGAGGACGGCGTTCGGGTGCTCACGGCGCTGATCCCTGCCGCTGCGCATCGCTCATGCGTGCTGGAGGCCTCGGGGGGAGCGCTCCTCGACGCCCGTGCCGCCGTCGCCGAGCTGACGTGCTGACGACTGCACGGTGCCTCGTCGTGGGGGAGGCGCTCGTCGACGTCGTCGGCGGTGTGCCCCACCCCGGCGGATCGCCGATGAACGTGGCGGTGGGGCTCTCTCGTCTCGGGCTCGCGACGAGACTGCTCACGCGGATCGGTGACGACCCGCACGGACGGATGCTGGGCGAGCACCTCGCCCGGGAGGGGGTCGCCGTCGTGCCGACGAGCATGAGAGCAGGGGAGCGCACGTCCCGCGCCGTCGCCGTGATCGGGGCCGACGGGGCTGCGGCCTACGACTTCGACATCGAGTGGGATGTGTCAGCGGAGGTCGCGATCGCAGAGGCCGCCGGCGTCGACGTGGTGCATGTCGGCTCGCTCGGCGCGGTGCTCGACCCCGGAGCGGATGTCGTCCGCGCGATGATCGACGCGGTGCCCGACGGCATTCTGCGCACCTACGATCCCAACATCCGGGGCGAGCTTCTCGGGCCGCGCGCGGCCGCGACCGAGCGTGTCGAGGCGATCATGGCGGCGTCGCACATCGTGAAGCTCAGCGATGAGGATGCCGAGTGGCTGTATCCCGGATGCCCGATCGATGACGTGCTCGCGCGGGTGATCGCGCTGGGTGCGCGGCTCGCCGTCGTCACCCGGGGAGGTGACGGGTGCGTCTCGCTCATCGAGGGAGGAGCGGGGCCGGTCGAGAGAGAGGCGCCGCCGGTCCAGGTGGTCGACACGATCGGTGCGGGCGATTCCTTCATGTCCGGCCTCATCCACGGCGTGGTCTCCGACGGTCTGGTGCCGGCGCTCGCCGGCGACGCGTTCCATCCCGACGCTCGCGATCTGACGCAGTTCGAACGCGTGACCGAGGCCGCGCTCGCCGGCGCGGCCGTCACCGTGTCCCGGCGCGGCGCGAACCCGCCGCGCCTGAGTGAGCTGGCGATCTCCTCGCGCTGACGCGCCCGCACTCCCACGCACCGCACGCACCGCACGCACCGCACGCACCGCACGGCCGGTTCGTGCGGTGCGATTTTCGTGCGCCCATCGTGGAATACCCGGAGAGGGTATACGCTTGTGTCTAATACCCCCCTGGGGTACTAGAACGAAGACAAGGAGACATGATGACGAAGAACGAGTTCCAGGTGACGGGCATGACGTGCGGCCACTGCGAGATGTCGGTCCGCGAAGAGGTCTCCGAAGTTCCCGGCGTCGAAGACGTCCAGGTGAGCGCTCAGAACGGCACGCTCGTCGTCACCGGATCCGCCCCGATCGACGAGACGCGGATCCTCGCAGCCGTCGCCGAGGCGGGCTATTCGGCGGTGCGGACGTCATGAACTCCGGCGCACGGCTCGGCCTCTTCGGGGCCGGCCTGGTGGTGGCGTTCGGCGCGGCCTTCGGCCTCGCCGGCGTCATCGTCCCCGCGAGTGCCGTGAGTGACTGGACGAAGGGTGCGGAGATGGACGAACACGACACTCACGATGCGAGTGCCGCCGGTTCCGGCGAGGGCGAGAGTGCTCCGGCGGACGACCTGAAGGGGCTCTCCCTCGGGCTCGACGGCTACACGATGTCGCCGGTCGAGGCCCCGACATCGACGGGAGAACCCGGTGAGCTGGCGTTCCGGATCGACGACGCAGACGGCATCCCGGTGACGGCGTATGCCACCGCGCACGAGAAGCAGCTCCACCTGATCGTCGTGCGCTCCGACGGAAGCCAGTACCGCCACGTGCATCCGGTGCTCGATGAGTCGACCGGCACCTGGTCGCTGCCGTGGGAGTGGACGGATGCCGGCGCATACCGCGTCTTCGCGGACTTCACGCCGGCGGGCGCCGATGCGCCGTCGCTCACTCTCGCGCGCACCGTCGAGGTGGCGGGCGAGTTCGCACCCGTCGCGCCGCAGCCGACGCAGGTCGCCGAGGTCGCCGGCTATACGGTCTCGGTCGACGGGGCTCTCGAGGCCGGGGCGGTGAGCGACCTGACGTTCACCGTGACCCGCGACGGCCGGCCGGTCACCGCTCTGCAGCCGTATCTCGGGGCGTTCGGGCATCTCGTGGCACTCCGGGACGGAGACCTCGCCTACCTGCACGTGCACGCCGCGGGCGCTTAACCCGCACCGGGCGAGACGTCGGGGCCGGAGATCGCGTTCGCCGCCGAGGCTCCGACTGCCGGGCGCTACCTGCTGTACCTGGACTTCCAGGTCGACGGCGCCGTGCACACCGCCGCGTTCGTGCTCGATGCCGCTCCGGCTGACGGCGCGCCCGAATCCGACGGCGACTCGCACGACGACGCGCACTGACCGTCGCTCATCGCCCCCACCGCGGCTGCCCGCTGCGACCCACAACGACATCGCACAGAAGGAACGAACATGACCACGTCAGCACCCCCGACCACGGGGACAGGTCTCGAGCTGGAGATCGGCGGGATGACCTGCGCGTCCTGCGCGATGCGGATCGAGAAGAAGCTGAACAGGCTCGAGGGCGTCGTGGCGACCGTCAACTACGCGACCGAGAAGGCGAAGGTCACCGTTCCCGAGGGGTACGACCCGGCCGCGCTGATCGCCGAGGTCGAGAAGACCGGCTACTCGGCGTCGCTGCCTGCCCCGAAGGGGGTGGTGCGTGACGCCGGAGATCTCGACGCCGAGGACCCGGAGCTTCGCTCGCTGCGCACTCGCCTGATCGGTGCGGTCGTGCTGACCGTGCCGGTGATCGCCATGGCGATGATCCCCGCGCTGCAGTTCACGTACTGGCAGTGGGCGTCGCTCGCACTGGCCGCTCCCGTGATCCTCTGGGCGGCCTGGCCGTTCCACCGGGCGGCCTGGATGAACCTCCGCCACGGCACTGCGACGATGGACACGCTCATCTCCCTGGGCACATCGGCCGCCTTCCTCTGGTCGTTGTACGCGCTGTTCTTCGGCTCGGCCGGCACGCCGGGCATGACCCATCCCTTCGAGTTCGCGCTCGCTCCGTCCGATGGAGCGGCGAACATCTACCTCGAGGTGGGTGCCGGTGTCACGATGTTCATCCTCGCCGGGCGCTATTTCGAGAAGCGGTCGAAGAAGCAGGCCGGCGCGGCGCTGCGTGCGCTGCTCGAGCTCGGCGCGAAGGACGTCGCCGTGCTGCGCGGTGGGGTCGAGGCCAAGATCCCGGTCGAGGACCTGCAGGTGGGAGACGAATTCGTCGTGCGGCCCGGTGAGAAGATCGCGACCGACGGCATCGTGGTGTCGGGCACGTCGGCCGTCGACGCGTCGATGCTCACGGGCGAGGCCGTGCCGGTCGAGGTCGCCGAGGGCGACGCCGTCACGGGCGCCACGGCGAACGTCGGTGGGCGGCTCGTGGTTCGCGCCACCCGGATCGGTTCCGACACGCAATTGGCGCAGATGGCCCAGCTCGTCGAGGACGCCCAGACGGGGAAGGCGGAGGTGCAGCGCCTCGCCGACCGCATCTCGGGTGTCTTCGTGCCGATCGTGATCGTGATCGCCGTCGTCACGCTGGGTGGCTGGCTCGGCGCCGGGTTCCCCATGACGGCGGCGTTCACCGCGGCGGTCGCCGTGCTCGTGATCGCGTGCCCCTGCGCGCTCGGCCTCGCGACGCCCACCGCGCTGCTCGTCGGCACGGGCCGCGGAGCGCAGATGGGAGTGCTCATCAAGGGGCCGGAGGTCCTGGAGTCCACTCGCACGGTCGACACCGTGGTGCTCGACAAGACGGGAACCGTCACCACCGGCAGGATGACGCTCGTCGACGTGTTCGTCGAGCCGGGCACCGACCGTTCGGATCTCCTGCGGCTGGCCGGTGCGCTGGAGGATGCCTCCGAGCACCCGATCGCGCAGGCGATCGCCAAGGGCGCGACCCAGGAGATAGGCGCACTGCCCGCACCAGAGGACTTCGCGAACATCGAGGGCAAGGGCGTGCAGGGCGTCGTCGACGGCCACACCGTCATCGTCGGCCGGGATTCGCTCCTCGCCGAGTGGGCGCAGGCGCTGAGCCCCGAGCTCGCCGCCACGAAGGCCCGCGCCGAGGGCGAGGGCAAGACGGTCGTCGCGGTCGGATGGGACGGCCTGGCTCGCGGCATCCTGGTCGTCGCCGACACCGTGAAGCCGAGCAGTGCCGAGGCGATCGCCCGGTTCAGGGCGATCGGGCTGACGCCCATCCTGCTCACCGGAGACAACGAGGCCGTCGCCCGGCGGATCGCCGCGGAGGTCGGCATCGACGAGGTCATCGCCGAAGTCCTCCCGGCAGACAAGGTCGCGGTCATCACCCGCCTGCAGGGTGAGGGGAAGACGGTCGCGATGATCGGCGACGGCGTCAACGACGCACCCGCCCTCGCCCAGGCCGACCTCGGCCTGGCCATGGGCACCGGAGCGGATGTCGCGATCGAGGCGTCCGACATCACCCTGGTGCGCGGTGATCTGCGCAGCGCGGTCGACGCGATCCGGCTCTCGCGGGCGACGCTCTCGACCATCAAGACCAACCTGTTCTGGGCCTTCGCCTACAACGTGGCGGCCATCCCGGTCGCGGCGCTGGGAATGCTCAACCCGATGCTGGCCGGTGCGGCGATGGCGCTGTCGAGCGTCTTCGTCGTGGGCAACAGCCTGCGTCTGCGCGGGTTCCGCAGCATCGCGACGCGGTGACCCCTAGGCTCTCGGCGACCGCCGAGACACACTGAGAACGACACCCGGTACGGGAGGACGGGACCCATGACTGCACACGACGCGCACGGAACCCCCGGGGGAGGCCACCAGGTCTCGCACGACGATCACGCTCGGGACGCGGACGCGGCTCACAGCGAGCACGCGGACCACGGCGGGCACGGTGGACATGGTGGGCGCGGCGGGCATGGTGGGCACGGTGACCACGTCGGTCAGTTCCGTCGCCTGTTCTGGGTCAATCTCCTGCTCGCCGTGCCGGTGGTGGCGTTCTCGCCGATGTTCGCGATGATCTTCGGCTACGACGTCGCCGGAGGTGCCCGGTTCATCTCGCCCGTGCTCGGCACCGTCATGTATGTCTGGGGCGGATGGCCGTTCCTCACCGGGGCGATCAGCGAGCTGAAGGCCCGCAAGCCCGGGATGATGCTGCTGATCGCCCTCGCGATCACGGTCGCGTTCTTCGCCTCATGGGGCGCGACGCTCGGCATCCTCCATCACGAGCTCGAGTTCTGGTGGGAGCTCGCACTGCTCATCGTCATCATGCTGCTGGGCCACTGGATCGAGATGAGGTCCCTCGCGCAGACGACGTCGGCGCTCGACTCCCTCGCGGCGCTGTTGCCCGACGAGGCCGAACGGGTCGAGGGCGACGAGATCGTCACGGTCGCACCCGCCGATCTCGTCGTCGGCGACGTGGTCGTCATCCGTCCCGGGGCGAGCATTCCGGCCGATGGTCGCATCATCGACGGCACAGCCGCCATGGACGAGTCCATGGTGACAGGCGAGTCCCGCCCGGTCACCCGTGCGACCGGTGACACGGTGACCGCGGGCACGGTCGCGACCGACTCAGGTCTGCGGGTCGAGATCACCGCCACCGGGGATGACACCGCGCTCGCCGGCATCCAGCGGCTGGTGACCGATGCACAGAACTCCTCGTCGCGGGCGCAGCGCATCGCCGACCGCGCAGCCGCCCTGCTGTTCTGGTTCGCGCTGCTCTCGGCCGCTCTGACCGCGCTGGTGTGGACTCTCGTCGGGGATCCGGATGCCGCGGTCGTGCGCAGCATCACCGTGCTCGTCATCGCCTGCCCGCACGCGCTCGGCCTCGCGATCCCGCTGGTCGTGTCGATCGCGACCGAGCGCGCAGCCCGGGGCGGGGTGCTCGTCAAGGATCGCCTCGCGCTCGAGAGCATGCGCACCGTCGACGCCGTGCTGTTCGACAAGACGGGCACGCTGACGAAGGGCGCGCCGACCGTGACCGCCGTCGAGCCGACCGGTGAGATCGACGCCGATCGTCTGCTGGCGCTCGCCGCCTCGGCTGAGGCCGACAGTGAGCATCCGCTCGCTCGCGCGATCGTGCGCGCGGCGGAGGAGAGAGGGCTGACGCTCTCGAAGGCCTCCGGGTTCACGTCGTCGCCTGCCGTGGGCGTGACCGCCACGGTCGACGGCAGAGAGGTGCGCGTGGGCGGGCCGAAGCTCCTCGACGAGGTGGGCGGCCGAGAGATCTCCGCCGCAGACGGGTGGCGAGACGAGGGTGCCATCATCCTGCACGTGACCGTCGATGGACAGGTGGCCGGCGGTCTGAAGCTCGCCGACGAGGTGCGACCGGAGTCTCAGCAGGCGGTCGACGCGCTCCACCGCCTCGGCGTCGAGGTCGTCATGATCACCGGCGACGCCCAGGCCGTGGCCGATTCCGTCGCAGCCCGGCTCGGCATCGACCGGGTGTTCGCCGGGGTGCGTCCCGAAGACAAGTCAGCCAAGGTGAAGGAGCTGCAGGCAGAGGGCAAGAAGGTCGCGATGGTCGGCGACGGCGTCAACGACGCCCCCGCCCTCGCTCAGGCCGACGTCGGCATCGCGATCGGCGCCGGGACCGATGTCGCCATCGCCTCGGCCGGGGTGATCCTCGCGAGCTCCGACCCGCGGTCGGTGATCTCGGTCATCGAGCTCTCCCGCGCCGCATACCGCAAGATGCGGCAGAACCTGTGGTGGGCGGCCGGATACAACCTGCTGTCGGTGCCGCTCGCCGCCGGCATCCTGGCACCCGTGGGATTCGTCCTGCCGATGTCGGTCGGAGCGGTGCTGATGTCGCTCTCGACGATCGTCGTCGCGCTCAATGCGCAGCTGCTCCGGCGCATCGACCTGTCGCCCGAGGCCAGTGTGCGGGGTGTGCTCGAGCGGGCCTGACGCGGGATCGCCTCGGTGATCCCGCGAACACCGAGATCTCACCGGCGCTTCAGCGCGGTGACGGTGCTCGATCGGCGGTGCAGACAGCAGCGGCCGCCCCGCCTGTGAGACGGAGCGGCCGCTGTGCGAAAGCGCCGTCTACGGGACGATGACTGCGCGGCCGCGGATGCTGTTCGAGGCGAGATCCTCGTACGCCTTCGGGCCGTCGTCGAGCGAGTACGTCTCGGTCTGCACGTGGATCTTTCCCACGCGCGCGAGATCGAGCACCTCGATCAGTTCCGAGCGCGATCCCCAGTAGGGGATTCGCACGGCGGCGTCGTAGGCGATCGCGCCGAAGCCGAGCGACATGGTTCCGCCGCCGATGCCGACGATCGTCACGTCGGAATCGAGTGCGGCGACACTCTGCGCCAGGGCCATCGTCGGGTTCGCGCCCACGAAGTCGAACACGGCGTTGGCGCCCAGACCGCCGGTGATCTCGCGGATCTTGTCGGCGGCGGATGCATCGCTGATCAGGACGTGGTCTGCGCCCACTTCGGTGGCGAGCTCGAGCTTCGTGTCGTTCACGTCGAGGGCGATGACGGTGGCGCCAGAGATCGCCTTCAGGATCTGGATGCCGACATGGCCGAGCCCGCCGGTGCCGATGACGACGGCGAAGGTGCCGGCGCCGAGCTTGGGGAGTGAGCGCTTGATCGCGTGGTACGGGGTGAGGCCGGCGTCGGTCAGCGAGACGTTCTGCACGGGGTCGAGGTCGCCGAGCGGCACGAGGTGGCGGGCATCATCGACGATCATGTACTCGGCCATCGAACCCTGGCTGCCGAGGCCGGGAGGGCGGATGCCCTCAGCCGCGGCGTTGGTGCAGTAGTTCTCCATGCCCTGTGAGCAGTTGTGGCAGCGGCCACAGCCCCACGGACCGTAGACCGCCACGGCGTCGCCGACCTTCAGCGTCGAGTCGACGCCCTCTCCGATCTCGTGCACGATGCCTGCGCCCTCATGGCCGAGCGTCAGGGGCAGCGGATAGCTCTGCTCGAGGTAGTCCTTCTCAGGAAGGCCCATGACGTAGTCGTCGGAATGGCAGACGCCGCCCGCAGTGATCTTGAGCAGAACCTGACCGGGGCCGGGCTGAGGAATCGGGATGTCGACGACGACAGGGGGCTTGCCGATCTCGACGTAACGGAGAGCTTTCATGTGCTTCTTCTTCCTGGCGCCCGAGCGGTCTGCCGCGCGGTGCGGAGGCGTGGGCGCTCGAGGCCGTCTCTTCCAGTATCCGCTCGAGGCGTGAGCGGTGGCTGTTGCGGCAGAACCCTTGACATCCGCTCTCTCTCGGGTCTAACGTACAACCAAATGGTTGCACAAAGAGAACTGAGCGAAGCGGAGGTCGACCGTGTGTTCCACGCATTGGCGACGTCGACCCGACGCGACATCCTGCGTCGGACGATCGAGCGGGAGCAGTCCGTCTCGACCCTCGCCTCCGAATACGAGATGTCGTTCGCCGCGGTGCAGAAGCACGTGGCCGTGCTCGAAGCGGCGAATCTCATCGTCAAGCGCGCCGAGGGACGCGAGCGGCTCGTCCGCGCGAACCCCGAGATGATCGCCCGCGCCCGGGCGCTCCTCGCCCGATACGAAGAGCTGTGGCGTTCGCGCATCGCCCGGCTCGACGAGCTGCTGGCCGAGACGCCGGCATCCCGCACCGATACGACAGACACCACCGATGTTCCACGAACCGAAGAAGGAGACTGACATGCCCGTCACGGATGTCACCACCGATGCCGACAACCTCACCATGACCGTCGTCGCCGATTTCGCGGCGCCGATCGAGCGGGTCTGGGCCGCATACAGCGACCCGCGCCAGCTCGAGCGCTTCTGGGGCCCTCCCGGATGGCCGGCCACCTTCACCGCCTGGGACCACACGGTCGGCGGACGTGCGCAGTACTCGATGAGCGGGCCGCGCGGCGAGAAGTCGTCGGGGTCGTGGGAGTTCCTCTCGATCGATGCCCCGCACAGCTTCGAGGTGCTCGACTCGTTCGTCGACGATGAGGGCAACCCTCTCGACGGCTTCCCCGCGCAGCGGATGTCGTTCGCCTTCGAGTCCACCCCAGGCGGCACCCGCATGGTCACGACCAGTCACTTCGACTCGGTCGAGGCGATCGAGCAGGTCGTCGAGATGGGCCAGATCGAGGGTCTGAAGCTGGCGATGAGCCAGCTCGACGCCGTGCTGCAGGATCTGCGCGACTACGCGCAGGGCAAGGGCACGCAGGTCGAGCTGCTCGACGACACCCACGTGCGCATCACGCGTCTCGTCGAGGGACCGCGCGAACTGGTCTGGCGTGCGCACAACGACCCCGAGCTCATGAAGCAGTGGCTGCTCGGACCCGACGGGTGGGAGATGACCGAGTGCGTGGTTGCCACCGAGGTCGGTCAGACCTATCGCAACTCGTGGGCGCCCGTGGGCGACACCGAGGGGCAGCCGTTCGGATTCGAGGGCGAGGCGCTGCTGATCGACGCACCGCGGCGGTCGGTGCAGACCGAGCGGATGATCGGGATGCCGGTCGAGACGCTGAACGACCTGAACCTCTACGAAGAGGACGGGGCGACGCTCATCACGCTCTACATCGAGTACCCCGACAAGGAGACGCGCGACATGATCCTCGCCACCGGCATGGCCGACGGCATGGAGACCTCGTACGCCCGCCTCGAGCGGGAGCTGCTCGCGGTCTGAGCTCCACGACTCCGGAAGGCCGGTCGCATCCCGCGGGGAACGGCCGGTCTTCCGCCGTTCCGGTGCAGAGCTTCGGAGTTATGGAGCGGCGGGAGCGGAGCCGGCCGCGTCGCGGCGCGGGCGGCGCGTAGACCAGATGGCCAGGGCGATCAGCACGGGCTGGAAGAACAGGCGCACGAATCGCTTCATGTCGGTGTCGAGGCCGAAGCCGTCGCGGTGATGCGTCCACTGCGCGATGTTGCCGGGGAAGACCGCGACGAAGAACAGTGCGGTGATCACGCCGACCAGTCCGCGGTGCTTGCGCGCGACGAGCAGCGCGGTGCCGAGTCCGATCTCGACGACACCGGAGGCGAGCACGGTCACGTCCGGGTCGATGGGCACCCACTCCGGCACCTGCGCCTGGAACTCCTCGCGCGCGAACGTCAGATGCGAGACGCCCGCGAAGACGAGCGAGGAACCCAGGAAGACCCGGCCGATGGTGCGTGCGACATTCTTCGCCATGGTGCGAGTGTACGCGTGGCCCTCAGGGGTGAGGGCCGTCAGATCAGGCGGCGGAGCGCCTCTTCGAGCGTGACGCCCTGTGCCTCGGCGCGATCGCGCAGGCGGGCGTGCTCGTCGCTCGACAGCGCGAGTCGCACCTCGATCGGATCGTCGACGGGGGCATAGAGGCTGTCGAGCAGGTCGGATGGCTCGGCCCACAGGGGTTCGGCGAGAGACGTCGCGACGGCCGGGGATGCCGCAGCATCCTGCTCGCCGCGTGTCGCTGCGGCGGCGATCGGGGCGGATGCTGCGGCAGCGGCCCCGGCATCCGTCGCCATGGTGAACCCGGGCCCGCGGCGCGGCTCCTGCTGTGCCTGGTAGGCCTTCGCCGCGGCGTTCGCGCGCTCGTCGGCCGCCTCGTTCAGGGGGTGGCCGGCGTGGCCCTTGACCCACGAGAACTCGACGTCGCGCCCGCGGATCGCCTCGTCGATGCCCTCGAGCAGGTCGCGGTTGAGCACGGGCCCGCCGTCCGACTTGCGCCAGCCCTTGCGCTTCCATCCCGGCATCCACTTGGTCACCGAATCGATCACGTAGCGGCTGTCGCACTCGATCATCAGCTTCTCGGAGATGCCGGCCGTCGCCTGCAGCAGTTCGAGCACGGCCCGCAGCTCACCCTGGTTGTTCGTGCCGTGCGGGGAGCCGCCCGCGGCCCAGTTGGCGTCGTCGATGTACCAGGCCCAGCCGTTCGGGCCGGGGTTGCCCAGGGCGGAGCCGTCTGCGGCGGCGGTGATCGTCATTCCTCAACCGTAGCCGCGCGCGGCGACACTCCTTGCGCGGCTACGTGCGTTCGCCTCCGCCCGCCGCGGGACATAGTGTGGATCGATGCCTACCGACTTCTCCTGGGATTCCTGGGTCGGCACCGCCGCGTCGATCGCCATCCTCACGGTGATCTCTGCCGCCGCACTCGCGGTGCTGGCGCTCGCCGCCTCGCTGATCAGCCGTCGCGTGCCATGGGTGCGCGATCTCGCCAGACGCGTGCGCAACGCGATGATCGCGACGACCGCTGTGGTCGCGATCTGGATCGCGGGTGCGATCTCAGAGCCGGCGACACAGGAATGGTGGCCGGTGGTGTCCCGGCTGTTCCTGATCGCCACGATCCTCACCGGCTCGTGGTTGCTCGGCGCATCGATCTCATTCGGCTTCGAGCGATTGATGGCCAGAGAGGAGACGCTGCTCGTCGGTCCGGAAGCCCGCCGCCGTCGCACGCAGCTGCTCGTCATCCACCGGCTCGTTCTGGTCACGATCGCCGTGCTGTCTCTGGGGGCCGTGCTCTTCAGCTTCCCCGAGATGAGGGCCGTCGGCACCAGCCTGCTGGCCTCGGCCGGCATCGTCAGCATCATCGCCGGACTCGCTGCGCAGTCGATCCTCGGCAACCTCATCGCAGGGGTGCAGGTCGCTTTCACCGATGCGATCCGAGTCGGCGACGTGGTCGTCGTCGAAGGCGAATGGGGGCGGGTCGGCGAGATCAACCTGTCCTACGTGGTCGTCTACATCTGGGACGAGCGCCGCCTGGTCATTCCGTGCAGCTACTTCACGACGACACCGATCGAGACCTGGACGCGACGTTCCGACAAGATCCTCGGCACGGTCTACCTCGATCTCGACTGGCGAGTGCCGATGGATGAGCTGCGCCAGGAGTTCCAGCGCATCGTCGAGGCGTCACCCGCCTGGGACGGCCGTTCCTACGACTCCGCGGTGACGGAGGCACAGGGCGGTTACGTCACGGTGCGCCTGGTGATGTCGGCCAAGGACTCGGGCGATCAGTGGACACTGCGCTGCGAGGTACGGGAGAAGATGATCGGCTGGCTGCAGCGTGAGCATCCCGAGGCACTTCCCCGGACGCGAGTCGACCTGGGTGCCCCGCAGCTCGCGGACTGAGAAGGCGGGTCAGCCTTCGGGCTCGCGGTCTTCGGGCTCGCGATCTTCGATCGAGAACGCCGCGGGAGCGGGCGGGGCGACGGGGAAGGCGACGGAGCTGATCGATGCGCCGGCACCGAGACCGAGTCCGATGGCCAGCGGGTCGACCGCCGGCGCGGCGTCGAGCACCTCGGTCTCCGACCGCTCGAGCGGCTCGGAGGGCAGAGTCCACTGATTCTCTTCGTCATCGGCGCGCTGCTGGAAAAGTCCCATGGGTCCCATTCTCGACCCGCCTCGCGAAGGGGCGGTCGGATTCACACCGGATTGATCGGGTCAGGCCTCAGCCGGCTGGCGGCGGCGGAAAGTGAAGTACCCCTCGACAGCGCCGTGATTGACGACGCCGGTGCCGGTGCTGAGCATGCGCGCCGAGGTGGTCGCCCCGGACTCGACGAACGTGTACCCCGTGTGATCGAGCCGCCAGCCCACGCGTTCGACCTCGCTCAGGAAATAGCCGATGCTGTCATCGCTCATGAATCCGTTCTGCGCAGATCCCCAGGTCGAGGCCTCGCCGGTGAGTCGGCTGACCTCGACGTTGAGGTGCAGCAGCGCGTCACCGCGGTCGTAGGCGTCTCGGGCCAGCTGCAGCAGTCGGGCGGCCTCTTCGGTCGTCACGGGGTTGTGCCTCTCGTCGTCTGTGGATCGTTCGGTCAGGCCGCGGCCTCGCGCACCGCATCGACGAGTTCTCGCCACGGCCCGTCGAGTGCGGAGTCGGGGAGCTCGCGTTCGCGTTCCTCCGACGGTGTGCGCACGCGGATCAGCCACACGAAGCGGTCTGCGCCAGGATCGGCATCGCTGTCGGCATCCCACGGGCAGCTGTCGATCATCGCGATCCAGTGGTGCGTCTCGGTCGGGTCTGGTTCCACCCGCCACTTGCGACGGATGCCGGCGATGCCGCCCGTCCGCACCACCGCGATGACGACCGGCGCGTCACTCGACTCTGGGGACTCGCTCATCCTCATAGACTCCCACGGTCGCCCACGCACGTCGAGCGGCTGCGGCGGTCGCGTCGTCGATGGCGGATGCCGCGGCGAGGGTCGCGTCGGCGAACTCCGTGAAACTCGCGGTGCTCGACAGGCCGCCGGTGAGCGCGCGGTACCAGACCGTTCCGGCGGTCTCCCAGGCGTTGCCGCCGAGGTCGATCGCGAAGAGGGCGAAGGCCCGGTTGGGGATGCCCGAGTTGATGTGCACGCCGCCGTTGTCTTCTGTCGTGCGTACGAATCCGCTCATGTGATCGGGCTGCGGGTCTTTGCCGAGCTCGTCGTCGTCGTAGGCCGTGCCCGGGGCGATCATCGACCGCAGTGCACTGCCCTGCACGGCGTCCGTGAAGATCTCCGCCCCGATGAGCCAGGTGGCATCTGCGGCGGTCTGCCCGAGGAGGTACTGCTCGGTGAGCGCGCCGAAGACATCGGCGATCGACTCGTTCAGCGCGCCGGGCTGACCCTGGTACTCGAGGTTCGCGGTGTACTGCACCACACCGTGCGCGAGTTCGTGGCCGATCACCGTGGTCGATGAGGTGAAGCCGACGAACACCTCGCCGTCGCCGTCGCCGAACACCATGCGCTCGCCGTCCCAGAAGGCGTTGTCGTAGTCGATGCCGTAGTGCACGGTGGCGTCGAGAGGGGCGCCGGCGACGTTGAGCGAGTTGCGCCCGAAGGCGGAGAGCAGCATCTCGAACGTCGCCCCGAGTCCGTCGAACGCCTCGTTGACCGACGGGTCGGCCACCGGCTCGTCGTCTTCGGAGCGGACGATCGCCCCGGGGAGGTTCTGGGTGTTGCCGGCGTCGCTGATCGTGCGGTTCGGCGCGTCCGACAGCTCGGCGACCAGGTCTCCGTTCTCGTCGATCGACAGATCGATGCGCGCACGGAACGGCGGTCTGCCCGCCGTCAGCGTCTGCCGTGCGGCGGCGGCCGCACGGGGATAGCGGCCCGACTCGGCCAGGCGCGCGAGCAGGTAGGACGGGACGACTCCGGGGATCTCGGTGTGGCTGCTCATGTTCAGACCCTACGCCGGGGGTCCGACGTTCGGGCGAGGGCTGGCGGGGCCGTGCGGAGTCGCCGCACGTGCGCCTCGGTCGGCCGGATGCGCCTGCATCGGCCGGATTCCGGGCCTCTGGCCGAGGAAAGCATGTGCCGCCGAGCCGGCGCACACGAACGATGTCGGAACGACACGACGATGACCGGAAATGGGCCCGACTTGATACTGAGAATCGTTATCAATAAAGTGGGCTCCTGTGACCTCCTCTCCCCGCGTCGGCCGCACTCTCCTGTTCGTGTCATTGCTCGCGGCCACCCTGACGGTGACCTCGTGCGCAGCATCCGATGCCCCGGCTCCTGCATCGAGCGCGAGCATTCCGCCGAACGACGGGGTCGACGGCGGGGGAGCGGCCGAGGTCGCATCGCCGGCTCTCGCGCTCGTCGTCGCCGACGCGGACGGCGAGCTGACCCTGCTCGACCTCGAGACCGAAGAACGGTCGACCCTCGTAGAGGGGGGCGCGGATGCGGATGCCGTGCTCGGCGTCGGCCGCTTCGCCCACGTGACCCATGTCGAGGGAGACCGCACGGTCGTCGACGTGATCGACTCCGGCCGCTGGACGGTTCCCCACGGCGACCACTCGCACTCCTTCCTCGGAGAACCCGGGCTGCTCGCCACGGTCGAGGGAAGCGGCGAGGCAGACATCCGAGTCGGTGACAGTGCGACCGCCATCCGCTTCGGCAGCGACGTCGCCCTCATCGACCACGAGAAGCTCGCCGATCTCGACGACGCGCCTCACCTCACACTCCCCGTCGACCCGGCCGGACCCGTCATCCCGTTCTCCGGGCACCTCCTCGCCGCCACCGACGAGACGATCGAGATCCTCGACGCGGAAGGCACCGCGACCGGCATCACCGTGCCCTGCACGAACGCGACCGACGTCGACCTCACCCGTGTCGGCGCCGTCTTCGCGTGCGACGCCGGTGCCGTGCTCGTGACCCGCCAAGTCGGCGGTGCGCTCGTCGCCGAGTCCATCCCCTACCCCGCGGGCGCCGTCGCGGCACCGGTTCTCGCCGGACGCGCGGACCGACCGGATCTCGCAGGCGTCGACGGCGACAGAGGTGCCTGGCTGCTCGACTCCCGGGCCCGCGAATGGATGCTGCTCGCCACGGACACCCCGCTCCTGCGCGCCGCGGCCATCGGCGACGACGACAGCCGCACCGTCGTGATCGCGGCGGACGGCACCGTGCGGGTGCTGGCCGCCGACGGCTCGGAACTCGTGCGCACGAGCGCCCTGCTCGCCGCATCCGTCGCGGACCCTGCCCTGCGCGAACTCGTGCACCTCGTCATCGACGCCGATCACGCGTACGTCTCCGACCCGGCCACAGGCGCGGTGCACGAGATCGACCACGGCGACGGCACCCTCACCCGCACTTTCGACGGCCTCGATCCGCAGTACCTCCAGCTCGTCGGCTGACACCGGACTCATCGGCGGCATCCGTCGTCACGCGCACCCGCGCACCCCCCCAGAAGAAGGAGACACCCATGCATCGACCCGCCCGCAGCCGCCTCGCGGCCGGCGCGATCGCCACGCTCGCCGTGGTCGCGCTCGCCGGATGCGCGACCGCCGCGCCCTCGGCATCCGGAGAGCCCGAGTCGTCGTCGGACCACGAAGGCGACACCAGAGTCGCGATCGCCTATGACGGCGGCATCACCGTGCTCGACGGCGAGACCCTCGAGACCGTCGACTCCGCCGAGCTGGACGGCTTCCTGCGCGTCAACCCGGCCGGCGACCACGACGGACATCTCTTCGTCACCGCGGCCGACGGATTCCACGTGCTCGACACCGGCCTCGCCTCGGACACCGTGGAGTTCACCGGCGAGATCTTCGACGCCGTCACCCCGGGCCACGCCACCCCGCATGCCGGGCGCACCGCTCTGTTCGACGACGGCACCGGAGACGTGACGCTCTTCGACACGGATGCCGTCGGCACCGGCACCCTGCCGGACTCGCGGACGGTCGCATCGGAGGCCGCTCATCACGGAGTCGCGATCGAGCTGTCTGACGGCACGCTGCTGTCGACCATCGGCACGTCGGAGTCGCGCAGCGGCGCCCGCCTGCTCGCGGAGGACGGCGGCGAGCTCGCCCGCAACGAGCAGTGCCCCGGGGTGCACGGCGAAGGCGCGCTCAAGGGCGAGACCATCGTGTTCGGCTGCGAAGACGGCGTGCTGGTGTTCGCCGACGGAGCGTTCACCAAGCTCGAGGCGCCTGACGACTTCGGTCGCTCGGGCAACGCGTACGTGACCGAGACGAGTGCGATCGCCGCCCTGGACTACAAGTCCGACCCCGATCAGGAGGGCTACCTGCTGTCGCAGCTCGCGCTCGTCGACACCGACGCGCAGAGCCTGTCGGTGGTCGACCTCCCGGAGGGCGTCGAGTACACGTGGCGCGGAGTCGGCCGCGACGGGCACGACAACATCATCGTGCTCGCATCCGACGGCACCCTGAACGTGCTCGACGAGACCGGCGCGGTGGTCGACTCGTGGGATGTCATCGAGCCGTGGGAGAGCCCCGACGAATGGCAGCAGCCGCACCCGGGACTCCGCGTGGTCGGCGACGTCGCCTACGTGACCGAGCCGGCAGAGAACCGCATCGTCGCCGTCGATCTGCACACCGGCGAGGTCGCGGCCGAGGCGACGCTCGACGTCGTGCCCGGCGAGTTCGTCGTGGTCGGCGCCGCCGGCCACTGACCGGCGCGAGGTACCGCTCCACAACTCCGGAGATCCACGTGGCTCTCGTTCCCCGTTGTGCGCCGTTCCGGGGAGCGCGACCCCGGTGGTGCGCGCGTCTCCGGAGTTGTGGAGGTCGAGCCCCGGCGCCCCGCCCGCGCTCCCAGGAAGACACCCCGAGAAGTCGCGTAAAATCGGCACAATGACCGATGCACCCGACGCCGCCTCCGACCTGGGTGCCGGTATCGACCCCGAGGATCTCGCCACCACCCTGCGAGTCCTGTCGGAACTGCACCAGATCGACAACGAGCACCCCGACTTCGTGGCCGTGCGTCATGCGACGGCGGCGATGTTCAAGGCGGTCAAGCGCGTGCGTCGCAAGGAGATCCGCGACGCGATCGCCGACGCCGACAAGGCGGTCGTCGCCCGCACGGCGACCGGCGCTCCCGACCGCATCGACGACGAGACCCGCGGGCACGACCTCGCGACCAGCGTCGTCGACGCCCCGATCGCCGGCGAGCTGCTCAAGCCGCGCAACTGCTACATCTGCAAGCAGCCCTACACGGTGGTCGACGCGTTCTATCACCAGCTCTGCCCGGACTGCGCCCGCTTCAGTCACGGCAAGCGAAACGCCCGCACCGATCTGACCGGCAAGCGCGCGCTTCTCACCGGCGGCCGCGCGAAGATCGGCATGCACATCGCCCTGCGACTGCTGCGCGACGGCGCGCACACGACGATCACCACACGATTCCCCCGCGATGCGGTTCGTCGGTTCTCGGCGCTGCCCGACTCGGCCGACTGGCTGCACCGCCTGCGCGTGGTCGGCATCGACCTGCGCGACCCCGCTCAGGTCATCGGGCTCGCCGACTCGGTCGCGGCTCAGGGACCGCTCGACATCCTGATCAACAACGCCGCGCAGACCGTGCGCCGCTCACCGGGGTCATACTCTCTCCTGGCGGATGCCGAGCTGCAGCCGCTTCCCGACGGACCGCTGCCCGAGATGGAGACGTTCGGGCACACCGCCGATCCGCATCCGCAGGCGCTGCAGGCTTCGGTCGATGCGCATCCGCTGCTGTCCGTCGCGGCGCTCGGGGGCACGGTCGCCGAGCAGGGCGGCCAGGCGCTGACGGCCGAAGACCTCGCACGCCTCGCGATGGCCCCCGGTTCGTCGTCGCTCGAGAAGCACGCCGACGGCACCGCCATCGACGCCGGCGGACTCGTGCCCGACGTCAACCGCACGAACAGCTGGGTGCAGTCGATCGACCAGGTCGATCCGCTCGAGATGCTCGAGGTGCAGCTGGCCAACACGACGGCGCCGTTCCTGTTGATCAGTCGCCTGCGCGCCTCGATGGCGGCCTCGTCGGCGAACCGCAAGTACGTGGTCAACGTCTCGGCGATGGAGGGGCAGTTCTCGCGCCGGTACAAGGGTCCCGGTCACCCGCACACGAACATGGCCAAGGCGGCGCTGAACATGCTGACGCGCACGAGCGCCGGCGAGATGCTCGAGACCGACGGCATCCTCATGACCGCCGTCGACACCGGTTGGATCACCGACGAGCGTCCCCACTTCACCAAGGTGCGCCTGGCCGAGGAGGGCTTCCACGCCCCGCTCGACCTCGTCGACGGAGCGGCCCGCGTGTACGACCCGATCGTGCGCGGCGAGGCCGGCGAAGACATCCACGGCGTGTTCCTGAAGGACTACGAGCCCAGCCCCTGGTGAGTCGGCGGCCTCTGAGCTGCGGGCTGCCGTGACTGCACCGCCGGACCTGTGCCGTCTGCAGGGTGAGATCCCGTCTGCAGGAGGGGACGGGGAATCTGGTCCTGCGTCCGGGCTTCGGTCCTGCGAACGGTGTGCTGGTCGCCACCCTGGGCCGCGCGCGACGGTCAGTGCGCGCGGATCTCGAGGTTCTCGGACGCCCAGGTGCCGAGCTGATCGAGGATGGGCAGCAGCCCACGTCCGCTGTCGGTCAGTGAGTACGAGACCGTGACAGGCGGACCGGCGTCGACCGCGCGGGCCACGAGCCCGGCCTCGGCGAGCTCTGCCAGCCGGTCGGAGAGCACGGTGTCGCTGATGCCTGACACCCCGCGGCGCAGCGCGACGAACGTCGACGGACCGCCGCCGAGCGACGAGACGATCATGCCGTTCCAGCGCTTGCCGAGCACGCTGAAGGCCAGTGTGACGGCGGCGTCGCAGACGTGACGCTCTTCGTTGATCTCGGCCATGCGCCCATCATACCTGTGCTACGTTAACGCGAGTCGCTAAGAAAAACAGAGTGACTACGAAAAACGAAAGGCACCTCTCATGTCCCTGTTCCGCCTGGATGCCAGCATCCTGCCCGCGTCGTCCGCCAGCCGTTCGCTCGCCGACCTCGTCGAAGCCGAGTGGACCGCCTCGCACCCGGACTCCACGGTCACCCGCCGCGACCTCGCCGCCGACCCCGTGCCCGCGACGGCGTGGGCGGATGCCGTGACCGGCGGATTCGTCGACGACGCCGAGCGCACCGACGCTCAGCGCGCAGCGCGCGCCCTCGCCACCACCTTCGCCGACGAGCTGATCGGCGCCGACGCGCTGCTCTTCGCCGTGCCGCTCTACAACTACGGCGTCTCGCAGCACTTCAAGACCTGGTTCGACCTGGCCTACACCGACCCGCGCATCGACCCGCAGGGCACCGCATTGCGCGGCAAGCCGGCGACCCTCGTCACCGTGCTCGGCGGCAACTACGCCCCCGGAACGCCCAAGGAGGGCTGGGACCACTCCACCGGATGGCTGCGCCGCGTGCTCGAGGACGTCTGGGGCCTCGACCTGCGCATCGTCGAGCGTCCGTTCACCCTGGTCGGCGTGAACCCCGCTCTCGACGCCTTCGCAGACACCGCCCGCGAGCTCAAGGAGAACGCCGAGGAGTCGGCGCGCACGTACGGCCGCGAGCTCGCCGCACTGCGGGGCGACCAGGTCGCCTGACCCGGCATCCTGAGCGGTCCCGCCCCTCCAGGCATCCCGTCTGGTCCCGCCCCTCCAGGCATCCCGTCTGCAGGATCAGGGCACGGATGCGGGGTCAGAACACGGTTTCTGGTCCTGCATCCGTGCCTCGGTCCTGCAGACGACACAAGGACCCGGACCTCCGGGCAGGCCCCGGACCTCCGGACGACCGACCGCCGCCTCAGGCGAGCGGCCGGGGGAACGGATGCGGCAGCCACACCGTCACGTTCAGACCCCCGCCGTGCCGAGCGGTGAGCACGAGGGATCCGTCATGCGCCTGGGCGATGCGCTGCACGATGGCGAGGCCCAGGCCGACACCGCCGTGATCCTCGCCGCGCGTGCGGTCGGCACCTCTCTGGAACGGTTCCGCGAGCGTGGCGACGAGATGGGCGGGCAGCACGTCGCCCGTGTTCTCGACCACCAACGCCACCGCCTGCGGCAGAACATGCGTCCGCACGATGACCGTGCCGCCTGCGGGCAGGTTGTGAACGATCGCGTTGTGCACCAGGTTCGTGATCAGCTGCTGGAGCAGGGCGGGGGATCCGAGCACGTTCGCGGTGTCACCGCCGACGTCGATGGACACACCACGTCGCTCGGCCGACGGCAGAAGCGTCTCGGTCGACTCCTCGGCGAGCAGTGACAGGTCGACCGGCTCGCGGGTGAACGCGCGGCGCTCGGCACGGCTCAGCATCAGCAGGGCCTCGGTCAGCTCGATCGCGCGCGCATTGACCTCGTGCAGTCGGTCGATCAGCGCGTCGACGTCGCGGTCGGGGTCGTTGCGGGCGACCTCCAGCATCGCCTGCGAGATCGCGAGCGGGGTACGCAGCTCGTGCGAGGCGTTGGCGGCGAACCGCTGCTGCTCGCCCATGTGCGCCTCGAGCTGCTCGAGCATCGAGTCGAAGACATCGGCCAGATCACGGAACTCGTCGCGCGGTCCCTCGAGGGCGACCCGGTGCGACAGCGACCCCTGCGCGGCGAGCTGCGCTGCCCGTCCGATGCGGTCGAGGGGGGCCAGCATCCGTCCGGCGATGATCCATCCGCCGCCGATTCCGATCGCGAGCAGCACGAGCATCATCACGATCGCAGCCGGAATGAATGCGCGGATCAGGTCCGAGCGGTTCGGCACGAAGCGGTCGGCGATGATCGCGGCATCCGGTACATACCGCAGCAGGTATACGGCGACGGCCGCGAGCAGACCGATGCCTGACACGACCACGACGCCCGCATAGCTCAGCGTGAGCTTCCAGCGGGCGCTCATGCCTCGGCGCCTCACGGGCCGAACGGGATCAGCCATCGGCATCCGTTCCGATGCGGTAGCCGACGCCGGGGACGGTGAGGATCAGCCACGGCTCGCCCAGTCGCTTGCGCAGCGACGAGACCGTGATGCGCACGGCGTTCGTGAACGGGTCGGCGTTCTCATCCCACGCGCGCTCGAGCAGCTGCTCGGCGCTCACGACTCCGCCGCCCGCATCGACGAGCACCTCGAGCACCGCGAACTGCTTGCGCGTCAGGGCCACGTACTTGCCGTCGCGGAAGACCTCGCGGCGGAACGGGTCGAGACGCAGCCCTGCGACTTCGAGCACGGGCGGCCTGGCGCGGTGGCGACGACGGTCGAGCGCCCGCAGGCGCAGCACGAGCTCGCGCAGCTCGAAGGGCTTGGTGAGATAGTCGTCGGCGCCGATCTCGAAACCCGACTCCTTGTCGTCGAGGCGATCGGCCGCGGTGAGCATGAGGATCGGGATGCCGCTGCCCGAGGCCACGATCGACCTCGCCACATCGTCTCCCGACGGACCGGGGATGTCGCGGTCGAGTACCGCGAGATCGTAGGAGTTGATGCTGAGCAGCTCGAGGGCCGTGTCGCCGTCGCCGGCGATGTCCGCCGCGATCGCCTCGAGCCTCAGGCCGTCTCGCACAGCCTCCGCGAGATAGGGCTCGTCCTCGACGATCAGCACACGCACGACACAGCTCCCATGTGCTCAGAGCTTACGCACCCGGACATATCGGGAGCATATGAGAAATCGCATACGTCGTCGCAACACGCCTCCTTCTTGACTGAGGACATGAACACTCGCTCCACCTCCTCACGGCGACGCCTCACCGCGATCGTCGGTGCCGCCCTGCTCGCCGTCGCTCTCACGGTCTCGGTCGTGCTGATCGGTCAGCAGTCTCTGGCGTCGGCATCCGTCGTGCCGACCGTCGCGCCGTCGTCCCTCAGCGAGGCGGACGGGATGATCCGCGAGGAGGGCGCCGTCTCGGTGTTCGACGACACGCCCGCCGTGACGAATCTCGACTCCGACCTGCTCGCCGCCGTGCGCGCTGCCGCATCCGCTGCCGAGCACGACGGCGTGCGGATGCATGTGAACAGCGGCTGGCGGTCGGCCGACTACCAGCAGGTGCTGCGTCAGGATGCGGTCGTCGAGTACGGCTCCGAAGAGGAGGCCGCGCGCTGGGTCGCCACCCCCGAGAACTCCGAGCATGTATCGGGAGACGCGGTCGACCTCGGCCCTCTCGCCGCTCAGGACTGGCTGGCACGCCACGGCGCGGACTTCGGCCTCTGCCAGATCTACGCGAATGAGCGCTGGCACTTCGAGCTGCGGCCGGCGGCCCCGGCGAACGGGTGCCCGCTGATGTACGACGACCCGACCACCGATCCCAGGACGCAGCGATGACCACGGCGCTCACCACTCCACGCCTCACCCTCTCGCGCGTTCACCCGCCGACATTGCACACGATCCCTGACGCGATCGGAGCGAACGTCGAGCGGATCCGATCGGCCACGGATGCCCGCATCATGGCGGTCGTCAAGGCCGACGGCTACGGCCTCGGCGCCGTGACCGTCGCTCTCGCGGCGATCGGGGCCGGAGCCGAGTGGCTCGGGATCACGGATGCCGAGGATGCCGCCCCGCTGCGTGCCGCGGGGATCGAGGTGCCGATCCTCGCCTGGCTCAACCCCGCCGGGGTCGACGTCGCGCAGGTCGTCGCGGATCGCGTCGATCTGGCTGTCGGCTCGGTCGAGGAGCTGCGGCAGCTGATCGCGGATGCGTCGGCACTGCCGAACGGGTGCGTTCGCGTGCATCTGCACATGGACACGGGCATGTCGCGGGGCGGCGTACCGCTCGAGGACTGGGCCGAGCTGCTGCGGGTGGCTCGCACGGGCCGCGACTGGGGTCGTGCACGCATCGACGTCGTCGGGGTGATGGGGCACCTGCCAGACGCCGACGCCGCCGACCCGGCGAAGAACGCGCCCGCCGTGCTCCGGATGCGACAGGCGAGGGATGCCGTGCTGCGTGCCGGATTCGGTCCTCTGCTCGTGCATCTCGCGGCGACGTCCGGGACGCTGACGGATGCCGCCACGCACTTCGGCATGGTCAGGGTCGGCGCCGGGCTGGTCGGCATCGATCCGTCGGAGACTGTGCCGCTGCAGGGGGCGGCGCGGTTGACGGCATCGGTCGTGCACAGCAGTGTCGTGCCGGCGGGCACCGCGATCGGCTACGGCGGCGCATACGTGACGACGCGCACCTCCCATCTGAGCGTGATCGGGGTCGGGTATGCCGACGGCATCCCGCGCGAGCTCGGTGCGGGCGCAGGGGTGGCGGTCGACGGCATCCGGTGCCCGATCGTCGGTCGCGTGTCGATGGATCAGATCGTGATCGACACGGGTGACCTCTCGATGCCGAGGGGCACCACGGCCGTGGTCTTCGGACCCGAGGGGGGCGCGGTGCCGAGTATGCAGGAGTGGGCGCGGTGGGCGGGGAGCATCCCGCACACCGTCGTGACGGGCATCGGCTCCCGCGTCGAGAGGGCCATCGCATGAGAGTGCTGGTGATCGGGGGAGGGCAGAACGCCGAGCACGAGGTGTCGCTCGCCTCAGCGGCAGCGGTCGCAGAGGCCCTGCGGCTCGGGGGATACGACGTGAGCACGGTGACGATCTCGCGGCAGGGCGTGTGGGAGGTGGCGGGCGTCTCGGAGGGTGCCACCGCCGCCGGATCCCTCGCTCTCGCGATGCCGCTCCTCGCCGACTGCGACGTCGTATTCCCCGCCGTGCATGGACCCCTGGGGGAGGACGGAGCACTCGCGGCACTGTGCGGTCTCGCAGGGGTGCGCGTGGTCGGATCGGGTCCGCGGGCCGGCGCCATCTGCATGGACAAGTGGGCCACCAAGCTCGTCGCCGAAGCGGCAGGGCTGCGCACGGCACGGGGACGCGTCGTCGATGCGGCGGACTGCGGCGATGCCGAGTTCGAGGGGCCCGTGGTGGTGAAGCCGTTGTCGGCCGGTTCGAGCTACGGCGTCTCGCTCGTGCGAGGAGAGCATGAACTGGGGCCGGCGCTCCGCGAGGCGGCGCGGTTCGACCGCCGCATCCTCATCGAAGAGGTCGTGCAGGGGAGGGAGATCGATGTCGCCGTCCTGCGCGAAGCCGGTGGCGTGCGCTGGGCGGCGCCGCCGCTCGAGATCCACGCCGCCGGCCTCTTCGACACCGCCACGAAGTACGACGGCAGCGCGCGATTCACCGTGCCCGCGCAGCTGTCGACGGCCGAGACGACCTCGCTCACGCGTGCGGCACTGACCATGTTCGACGCCCTCGGATGCGCCGGGGTCGCCAGGATGGACTTCTTCCTCTCCGCCGAGGGCCCGGTGCTGAACGAGGTCAACACGATGCCGGGGCTCACCGCGGCCTCGCAGGCGCCGCGCATGTTCGCGGCGGCCGATGTGTCGTACGTCGACCTCGTGTCGCGCCTCGTGCGAGCCGCTGAGGTGCCAGGCGGTGACGGTGCGCGCCGGAGCGCCGGCCTCGAGCGGGTCGCCTAGAGGCGGTCGACGCCCGTCACCGTGACCACGGCCGCGCCCTCTTCGTCGGAGGCTGCGAGGTCGACGGTGGCCGAGATGCCCCAGTCGTGGTCGCCTGCCGGGTCGTCGAGGATCTGACGGACGGTCCACTCCGTCGCACCCTCGGTCAGGAGCAGCAGCTGAGAACTGCGGGCGTTCGCACCCGTGAGGATCTCGTCGTGATCGGCGAAGTATCCGTCGAGCGCATCCGACCAGGCGTCGGCACCGAAGGTCGGGTCGAGTTCGGCGAGGGCGGCGACGTCCTCGCGGGCGGCCAGCTGCACCCGACGGAACAGCTCGTTGCGCACGAGAGTGCGGAAGGCGCGGACGTTCGATGTCAGTCTCTTCGGCGCCGGCGGAACGATCGGCTCGTCGTCCGGGCCGTGGAGCACGCCGTTGACCAGCTCCTCCCACTCGTCGAGCAGGCTCGAGTCCACCTGGCGCACCAGCTCGCCCAACCACTCGATCAGGTCGCGGAGATCCTCGTCCTTCTCCTCTTCGGGGATGGTCTGCGAGGCCGCCCGATAGGCGTCGGAGAGGTAGCGCAGCACGACGCCCTCCGACCGCGCGATCTTGTAGTACGCGACATATTCCCCGAACGACATGGCTCGCTCGTACATGTCGCGGACGACGGATTTCGGATGCAGCTCGAAGTCGCGGATCCACGGCTGCGCGGCGCTGAACGTCTCGAACGCGGCGGTCAGCAGCTCGTCGAGAGGCTTCGGATATGTGATCTCCTCGAGCAGCTCCATGCGCTCGTCGTACTCGATGCCCTCGCGCTTCATGACGGCGACGGCCTCGCCCCGTGCCAGGAACTCCTGCTGTCCGAGGATCGCCCGCGGATCATCGAGCGTCGACTCGACGATCGAGATCATGTCCAGGGCGTACGACCCGGTTCCGGTGCCGGCAGCCGGGTCGCGGTCGAGCAGTTCGAAGGCGGCGAGAGCGAACGGAGACAGCGGCTGGTTCAGGGCGAAGTTCGGCTGCAGATCGACGGTCAGGCGGATCTCGCCGTCGGCCGTCTGCTCGACGACGCCCGATTCGAGCAGCGTGCGGTAGATGCCGATGGCGCGCAGAGCGAGTTCGCGCTGTCGTTTGCGAGGTTCGTGGTTGTCGTAGACGAGTGCACGCATGTTGCCGAAGACGTCGCCGCCGCGCCCGATCACGTTGAGCATCATGGCGCTCGTGATCTGCATGTGCGAGGTGAGGGTCTCGGGCTCGGCGTCGATCAGCTTGCGGAACGACGGCTCGCCCCACGAGACGAAGCCATCGGGAGCCTTCTTGCGCACGATCTTGCGCTTCTTCTTCGGGTCGTCGCCGGCCTTCTTGATCGCGGCGACGTTCTCGCTCTCGTGCTCCGGAGCCTGGGCGACGACGGTGCCGGCCGTGTCGAAGCCCGCGCGGCCCGCCCGCCCGGCGATCTGGTGGAACTCGCGGGCGCTGAGCTGCCGCATCCGGGTGCCGTCGAACTTGGTCAGAGCGGTCAGCAGCACCGTGCGGATCGGGACGTTTATGCCGACGCCGAGCGTGTCGGTGCCGCAGATCACGCGCAGCAGACCTCGCTGGGCGAGCTGCTCGACCAGGCGTCGGTACTTCGGGAGCATCCCGGCATGGTGCACGCCGATGCCGGCGCGGAGGAACCGGGAGAGGGTCTTGCCGAAGGCGGTCGTGAAGCGGAAACCGCCGATCAGGGCCGCGATCTCGTCGCGCTGCTCACGCGTGGCGACCTTCGTGCTCGACAGCGCCTGGGCCCGCTCCATCGCAGCGGCCTGCGAGAAGTGCACGACGTAGATCGGCGCCTGGCCCGTGCCCAGCAGGTCGTCGATCGTCTCGTGGATCGGCGTCGTCTCATAGAAGTAGTGCAGCGGAACCGGGCGCTCGACGCCGGTGACGGATGCCGTGTCACGGCCCGTCCTGCGGGTGAGGTCGCTCGACAGCTGCGACACGTCGCCCAGGGTGGCCGACATGAGGATGAACTGCGCCTGCGGCAGCTCGAGCAGCGGCACCTGCCAGGCCCATCCGCGGTCGGGGTCGGCATAGAAATGGAACTCGTCCATGACGACCTGATGCACCGCGGCATCCGTGCCCTGGCGCAGTGCGAGGTTCGCGAGGATCTCGGCCGTGCAGCAGATGATCGGGGCATCCGGGTTGACCGAGGAGTCGCCCGTGATCATGCCGACGTTCGAGGCGCCGAAGACGTCGACGAGGGAGAAGAACTTCTCGCTCACGAGCGCCTTGATCGGGGCGGTGTAGAACGAGCGGCGCCCCTCGACCAGCGCGGCGAAATGCGCGCCGACCGCGACGAGCGACTTGCCGGTGCCGGTGGGCGTCGACAGGATCAGGTTGTTGCCGGAGACGATCTCGATGACCGCCTCGTCCTGGGCGGGGTAGAGGCTGATGCCGGTCGACTCGGCCCATTCGACGAACGCCGTGTAGACGGCATCCGCATCGGATCCGTCGGTCAGCGTCGTGTGGTCGAGGATCGCAGGCATGGTCTGTCGATCATCCCACCTCCGGCGGGGCACCTCCTGCGAAGGGGAACACATGCTGTGCAGGAGCGGATGCTGGATGCGGTCCTTCGCAGCGTGAGATCTCCTTCGCTGCAAGGGAGCGAGCGAGCCTGCAAGCGAGCGAGCCTGCAAGGGAGCCTGCGAGGGAGCCAGCGAGCGAGCGAGCGCGCCGGCCGGCCCGCAACGACTCAGACGGACGTCGCGGCGCGCAGCGCGATGCGGATCATGTCGCCGAAGGTCTGCTCGCGCTCCTGAGCGGTGGTCTGCTCGCCGGTGACGATGTGATCCGACACCGTGCAGATGGCCAGAGCGCGACGCCCGTGGTACGCGGCGAGGGTGTACAGCCCCGCGGCCTCCATCTCCACTCCGAGGGCGCCGTGCTGCACGAACGGCTCGGTCAGCTCGGGTCGGGTGCTGTAGAACTGGTCGCTCGAGAACAGCAGACCGACGTGGACGGCCGAGTCCAGGGGCTCGGCCTCGCTCGCCTCGACCGCCGCGCGCAGCAGTCCGAAGTCCGCGACAGGTGCGTAGTCGAGTCCGTGGAAGCGCACCCTGTTGATGCCCGAATCGGTGCAGGCGCCGTTCGCGATGATGATGTCCCGCACCTGCAGCTTCTCGGTCAGCGCCCCGCACGAGCCGACGCGCACGATCGTCTGCACGTCGTACTCCTCGAACAGCTCGGTCGCATAGATGGCCATCGAGGGCTGACCCATGCCCGAACCCTGCACCGAGACGCGGTGGCCCTCCCAGGTGCCGGTGAAGCCCAGCATCCCGCGGGTCTCGGAGTACAGCTCGGCGTCGTCGAGGAAGGTCTCGGCGATCCACTTCGCCCGCAGCGGATCGCCGGGGAACAGGACGACGGGGGCGATCTGACCGGGCTGTGCGGCGATGTGCGTGCTCATGGCTTCAGCGTAACCAGCGGTCTCTGCGTGGCGCGCCCGGACCACAGCGTCCGCCTTGGGATCATCGGTACCGAGCGGTGATCGGCACCGCGGAAAAGGGACGACGATGTCCGATCAGATCTTCTTGTACGGGGCACTCGGGCTGTACTTCGCCGGCATGCTGCTCATCGGATACTTCGCCTACAAGCGCACCTCCGACCACGAGGACTACATGCTCGGCGGACGCAACCTGCCGTCGTGGGTCGCCGCGATCAGCGCCGGTGCGGCCGACATGTCGGGCTGGCTCGTGATGGGTCTTCCCGGCGCGATCTACGCCGCTGGACTGATCGAGGCCTGGATCGCGATCGGGCTGACGATCGGCGCTTACCTCAACTGGCTGCTGGTGGCCCCACGGCTTCGCGCCTACACCGAGGTGTCGCGCAACTCGATCACGATCCCGAGCTTCTTCGAGAACCGGCTCCGCGACACCAGCCGGTCGCTGCGCATCGTCTCGGGGCTCATCATCCTGGTGTTCTTCACGCTGTACATCTCGTCGGGCATGGTCGCCGCCGGCGTCTTCTTCGAGAGCTCGTTCAACGGCGACTACCTGTTCGGGATGCTGCTGGTCGGCGGCATCACGCTGCTGTACACGCTCTTCGGCGGATTCCTCGGGGCCTCCCTCACCGACGTCGTGCAGGGGCTGATGATGGTGATCGCGCTGATCGTCGTGCCGGTCGCCGCCGTCATCGCGATCGGCGGACTCGAGGAGACGTCGACGCTCATCACCGAGAACGCCGGAGAGGGATTCCTGTCGCTGCTCGGCGGAGGGGCCGTCACCGGCGGCACCTTCCTCGCCATCGCCTCGGCCCTGGCGTGGGGCCTCGGGTACTTCGGGCAGCCGCACATCATCGTGCGCTTCATGGCGCTGCGCTCGCCGCAGGAGGCGAAGAGCGCGCGTCGCATCGGCATCTCCTGGATGGTCGTCTCGATGTTCGGCGCGATCATCTCGGGCCTCGTCGGCATCGCCTACATGGCGCAGCAGGGCATCACCCTCGACAACCCCGAGACCGTGGTGCTGCTGATGTCGCAGACGCTGCTGCATCCGTTCGTCGCCGGACTCGTGCTGGCGGCCGTGCTCGCGGCGATCATGAGCACCGTGTCGAGCCAGCTGGTCGTGTGCTCGTCTGCGCTGGTCGAGGACCTCTACAAGGTGGTGCGCAAGACCCCGCCGTCCGACAAGCGGCTGGTGCTGCTGGGCCGCCTGGCGGTGCTCGTCGTCGCGATCATCGCGATCATCCTCGCGATCACGCCGAACGACTCGATCCTCGGGCTCGTGTCGTTCGCCTGGGCAGGATTCGGTGCCGCGTTCGGCCCGATCATCCTGCTCAGCCTGTTCTGGCGCAAGCTCACGAACTGGGGTGCTCTCGCGGGCATGTTCGTCGGAGCGGTCACGGTGTTCGTCTGGAAGGCCCTCGACACCGACCTGTACGAGCTGCTCCCCGCGTTCGTGTTCGCGTTCGTCGCGGCCGTCGTGGTGAGCCTCGTCACCTACACGCGCAACGACGACATCGAGAAGGAGTTCACCGACGCCGAAGCGATGCTGACGGCACCGCGGGCCGCAGTCGGCAGCGCTCGCTGACGGACGCAGGGCTGAGTCGCGGGACGCAGGGCTGAGTCGCCGGATGCGGGGATCAGCCCTCGCGTCGGGTCTCAGCCCTCGCGCCGCCGCACGATCTCGCCGATCCAGATCGGCGCGAACGGCGAGGTGCAGCCGGGCGCGGTGGGGTAGTCGGCGAGCACCTGCAGGCGCTCACCGATCTCGAGCGCCCTGGACCGCAGCTCCGGGTGGAAGATGCCGATGTTGGCGAGCGTCTCGTTCATCGCCCACTGCAACCGCGAGGGCGCGTTCTGCAGATCGCGCTCGATCAGATCGAGCAGGTGATCGAGGTCGAGGCCCTCGGCATCCTTCGCGACGCGCACCGTCGTGAGCGACCATGCGGCCGCGGCGACGGTCGGGTCGGAGTCGTCGAACCAGCGCAGCCGCAGCTCCTCCGCGAGGGGGGTCTTCTTCGCGACGTAGTTCACGAACCAGTCGTTGACCTTGGGGGCCTGAGTCTGTCGCAGCATCGCGTCGAGCTCGTCGGCGGTGAACGCGCGCGGCGTGCAGATCAGCAGCGCCAGCAGCCGGGCGGCGGTGTCCCCTGTCGCCCACAGGTCTTTCGCCAGGGGCTGGTCTGTCTTGATGCGCTTCGCGAGGGTGCGCATGCGGCTGAGATTGATGCCGTGGTCGTCGCCGCGCTTCTCGTTCGCGGCGCGCATCCTCGGATCCTCGAGGGCGGCGAGCTCGGCCAGAGCCTCGGGAACGGTCATGTCGGACATGTCACCAGGGTAGGCCCGGAGCGCTTGTCAAGGCCCGGGCTTTCTGCGGGCATGCGGCCCTAACCTCGCAGGAGATCGAACTCCGACGAAGGGAAAATGCCATGACTCGCGACAGCGACGACATCAGCACCGACCGCAACGACATCAGCACGGAGCCGTCGCCCGGCCCCGAGGAGAACGACAACCTCGGCGCCGAGGACAACAAGGGAGAGCCGCCGACGGTCGTCCCCTCCGGCTCGGGCGACGAGAGCGACGACGACGACGGCGACGTGCTCGCCGACGACCCCGAGCAGGACTGACCGGCGCCGCCGCGTCGCCCTGTCATTCCTCGTCGACGAGCTCCGCGCGGATGCGCCTGAGGTCCTCCATCAGCGACCCGATGAGGATCCAGTGCGTCGACGAGGGTGGCCGGATGACGAGAGGTGCGGTCAGTGCCGGGATCGCCGAGGTCAGGGCCTCGGGCTCCGGGGACACGTCGGCGATCTGCACAGCCAGTCGCACATCGTGTCCTGCACGCCGCAGCTGCTCCGCGATGGCCGTGACGGCCGGCTCCTCGCCGATGGAGTCGTCGTAGTGGTCGAAGTAGGCGCGCGTCATCCCGATGGTCTGCGTCACGATGGGCGTCAGCCGTTCGAGCAGTGCGCGCATCTCGACGAGCTCTTCACGGTGCGTCGACCGGCGCGGGTTCAGAGTGAGGGATTCCTCACCCGCAGCGATGGATGCCTCCGCCGCGTCCTTCATCGGGCGCAGCAGTCTGGCTTCGAGCATGAGCTGATGCAGCGTGGCGGGAGTCTGGGGTTCGGGTAGAGCATCGGCGAGTCGGTCGAGGCTCGAGGCGAGCTCGCTGCCCAGCAGCCCGAGATCGCGTCGGGCCGGGGCGACCAGCACGGGCGGCACGATCAGGGCGTTCACGACGATGCCGATGACCACGCCGATCAGGGTCTCGAAGATGCGCGCGATCGCATAGTCGGGAGTCGAGCCCAGCGCGAGCACGAGCATCGCCGAGATGGCCACCTGGTTGCCGGTGCCGGGCGTCGCCCGGAAGGCCCACGCGACGAGCATGGCCACCACGATGGCGAGCAGCACGATCCAGCTCGGTGACCCCAGGAGAAGGCCCAGGGCGACCGCGATCACCACGCCGACGATCACGCCGATGCTGCGTTCGAGCGCCTTCGACAGCGACTGGTTGACGCTGGGCTGCACGACGAGCAGAGCGGCGATCGCGGCGAAGACGGGGAGCTGTCCCGGAACCACCCATCCCGCGAGCATCCATGCGGCGATCGTCGCCGCGGCGGACTTCACCACCTGCAGCAGGGGTGAGCGCTTCGAGGCGCGGATCGCGGCGTGGATGCGCATGCCTGCAACGCTACTCGGCTAGCGAGTGCCGTCAGGGGAGATGTCAACCCCGTCGCCAAGAGTCGTCGAACGCCGCTGAATGGGATGACACGACCGACGAACAGTGAGGATCATCACATGGTGCAGATCATCGAGACCATCGACGTACACGTTCCCATCGACGTGGCGTACAACCAGTGGACGCAGTTCGAGAGCTTCCCGCAGTTCCTCGACGAGGTGGAGTCGATCGTCCAGCTGGACGACACGCACACCCGCTGGAAGGTGAACGTGGGCGGCGCGACGCGCGAGTTCGACGCGGAGATCACCGAGCAGCACCCCGACGAGCGAGTCGCGTGGAACAGCATCGGCGGTGAGACCGAGCATGCGGGCGTCGTGACGTTCCACAAGCTCGAAGACCTCACGACCCGCGTGACCGTGCAGATCGACTGGGAGCCCGAGGGGCTTCTCGAGAAGGTCGGCTCGCTCGTGGGCGCGGGCTCGCACGCGGTGAAGAAGGATCTCCAGAACTTCAAGGAGTTCATGGAGAAGCGCGGCACCGAGACCGGTGCGTGGCGCGGCGACGTCGACGCCTGATCGACCCCTGAGCTGAGGTCCGAGCGGTGGTGCCCCCATCACCGCTCGGACCTCTTTCGCTGCCCGGAGGACGGCACGCCCGGCGTCGACTAGGGAACTCACGAACGGAAGATAGGGCATCCTCCCGATGTCGTCGGGGTGACTCAGAGCGGATTCTGAGGACATCGCACACCGAGGAGATGTCATGTTCGAGCACCCGTATCTCGCCTACAGATCGACCGAGTTCGACCAGGAGCAGCTCGCTCGCGCGGCAGAACGCCGTCGCGTCATCGAGGAGCGCAGCGATCAGCTGGTCCGCAGACAGCCCGGCCCGGTCCGGCGTCTGGCCGGCCGGCTGCTGCACACGACCGACGCATCGCGCGACGCGGCGACGGATGCTGCACGGCAGCCCGAGCGCCGCGCATCCGCGGGCCGCGAACCGGCACCCGCCCGGTGATCGTCGCTCCGCTGCGGGCAGACGGCAGCGCGACGCCGGATGTCGGAGGGGAGTGGCACGATGAATTCATGCCCCCGTCCGCCCCCAGCGCCGCGATGGTCGGCCGAGAGACCGAGCTCGCGACCATCCGCGAGCTGTTCCGGCGAGCGGTCGACGGGGTCCCGGTGGCCGCGCTCATCGCGGGCGAGGCGGGCATCGGCAAGTCGCGACTGCTGCGCGAGTTCAGCGCCCAGGTGGCGAACCGCGCAGACGTGCATGTCGGTTGGTGCCTCGATCTCGGGGCGTCGCGCACGCCCTTCGGACCGCTCGCCGGCATCCTCCGGTCGATCGTCGCGAGCATGGGCGCCGACCGGGTGCGGGAGGAGATCGGCGTCGGCGTCGAGGCGCTCGGCATGCTGCTGCCCGAGCTCAACCCCACCGAGCGATCGCAGACCAGCCCTGACCGCCTGCGCGATGCGATCGCGGCGCTCATCGAGGCGGCCGCCGAACACGCGCCGCAGGTGCTCGTCGTCGAAGACCTGCACTGGGCTGACGAGTCGACCCTGGCGCTGCTCTCCTTCCTGCTGCGCACCCTCGCGCACGGCCGCATCCTCCTGATCCTGACCTGCCGCTCCGACGACGTGCGACGCGGCGATGCCGTGAGCCGCTTCATCGGCGAGTCCACCCGCGCGCGTCTGCTCGAGAGGGTCGCGATCGATCGGCTCGACACCTCGGCTGTCCGTGCGCTCGTCGAATCGCTCACCGGGCAGCCCGTGACAGACGCGGCGCTCGATCGCATCCACGATCGAGCCGAGGGCGTGCCCTTCTTCGTCGAAGAGCTCGCCGGGTGCTCGACCGGTCCCCTGCCCGGCAGTCTGCGCGACCTGCTGCTCGCCCGATTCGACCGTCTCAGCGATGACGCCCGGCGGGTGGTGCAGGTCGTCTCGGGAGCCGAGCGTCCGCTGACCCACCCGCTCGTCACCCGCCTCGCGGGTCTGCCCGAAGCCCGCCTCGACGAGGCGATCCGCGAGGCGACGCTCAGCGGCATCCTCGTCGTGGTCGACGACGACTACCGGTTCCGGCATGCGCTGCTGCGCGAAGCCGTGCACGACGATCTGCTCCCGGGCGAGAGAGCGCGGCTGCATCGGGCGTATGCCGAGGTGCTCGAGGAGAACTGCTCAGGGGCCGAAACCGCCGACTCCGCCGCGCTCGCCTATCACTGGCAGCTCGCGCAAGACGACCGGCGAGCGCTCGCCGCGGCCGTCACCGCGATGGCCGACGCCAAGTCGCGGTTCGCCTTCGCGAGCGCTGCCCGCTTCGGCGAGCTCGCCCTCGACCTGTGGATCCAGGTGCCGGATGCCGAGGCCGTCGTGGGTGTGGCGCGCCTCGAGGTGCTGCGCACTCTCGGTTCCGTGCTGCGCAACGCGGGAGACGGAGAACGGGCGCTCGCCGTGGTCGACCTCGCGCTCGCCGAGGTCGATCCGACGACGGTCGACCCCCGCATGCACGCCCGGCTGCTGCGCGACAAGGCGTACTACACGATGAATCTCGGCCGCGCCGGCGCGGTCCCGCTGCTGCAGCAGGCGCTCGAGATCCTCGAGGCGGGCGTCGATGACGACCGGCTGCGCGCCTCGGTGCTGAACCAGCTCGCCAGTCGCTACATGATCTCGGGGCGACTCGACGAGGCGATCGCGTTGGCCGCGGAGGCGGGCGAGCGGGCCGCGCGCGCCGGGTCGGACGACGAGGCATCGATCGCCGCGAACGTCCGGGGCGGAGCCCGCGCGCACCTCGGCGACCTCGACGCGGGGCACCGCGAGTACGCGCTCGCCCTGCAGCTCGCCAAAGGCACGAACGCCGAGATGAGATACCGGGTCAACTACTCGGATCTGCTCGGCCTGCTGGGGCGCTATCGCGATGCCGTCAGGGTCGCCGAAGAGGGGCTCGCGCCCGCGCGCGCTTTCGGCGTCGAGCGCACCACGGGCGCGCTGATGACGCAGAACATGGCCGTGCCACTGCTCGAGATGGGCGAGATCGAACGGGTCGAGGGGATGCTGGCGCGCGAGCTCGCTCAGCGGACCCTGCGCATCTCGCACATGTACTCCACGATGACGCGCGTGCGGGTGCTCTCCTGGCGAGGCAGACACGAGGAGGCGGCCGAGATCCTTCGCGAGTGGCACCCCGCGTTCGAGGAGACCGGTCGGGTCGAACGTCAGATCTGGTACGACGAGGTCATGATGCGCGTGGCCGTCGCCGAGGGGCGGGGCGACCTCGCGGGTGCTCTCGGTGAGGTCAGGGCGATGCTCGCCGATCAGGGGCCGGTGTCCCTGCATCAGCGTCGACTGCTGCTCGAGGCGGCATGGTTCATCGCCGAGCTGCGGGCATCCGGCGTCGAGGTAGAGGCGGCGGTCGCAGACGTGCGCGACGCGTGGCGCGCCCAACCTTCGCAGCTGCGAGGCGACAGGTGGGAGACGATCCTCGAGGCATTCCTCTTCCCGTCCGTCGCAGCCCTGCGCCAGGCGGTCGAGCACGCAGACGACCGCGATGTGCCCGTGACGTTCGCGGTGACCACGCGTCTCGCTCTCGCTCGCGCACTCGTCGACGCAGGAGACCGAGGGGAGGCGAGCGCCGTGCTCTCGGCCGCGATGCGCCAGGCGGAGCGCCTCGGCCACGTTCCCCTGGGGCGGATCGTCGGTGGTTTCCAAGCGGCGGCTGGCCTCGCCGCAGCATCCGGCACCGCATCCGGCACTGCGGCATCCGGCACCGCCGGCGTCGAACCGGATGTCGACCCGCTCACCGCCCGCGAGCGGCAGGTGCTCGAGCTGATCGCCGAGGGTCTGAGCAACCGCCAGATCGGGGAGCGGCTCTTCATCAGCGTCAAGACGGTGAGCGTCCACGTGTCGGCCGTGCTGCGCAAACTCGGGGTGAGCACCCGCACCGAGGCGGCTGTTCTTCAGAAGAATCCGAACTTCCGGGACACCGGTCAGCCTGCCGTGGTACGTTGAGCAGGCGCGTATGTCGGACGTTCCGTCACGGCGCGGGCCGCGCAAGCGGCCGTTTGAAAACAGAAAGTAGAAAACACATGGCCACTGGCACTGTGAAATGGTTCAACGCGGAAAAGGGCTTCGGCTTCATCGCTCCCGATGACGGCACGGACGACCTCTTCGCCCACTACTCGGCAATCACCGGCTCCGGTTTCAAGGAGCTTCGTGAGAACCAGAAGGTCGAATTCGACGCTGAGCGTGGCCCCAAGGGCATGCAGGCTGCGAACATCCGCGCTCTCTGAGCGCGCATAGGCTTCCTGAAGCCGGTCGGATCCTCACGGATCCGGCCGGCTTTCTGCATGTCCGGGTACTTTCTGCCCGTGCCCGTGCCCGTGCCCGTGCCCGTGCCCGTGCCCGTGCCCGTGCCCCTCCACATCGGGCGGATGCGGTGCGATGTCGACCCCGCACGAGAGGCGAGGATGCCGCCCGGGCTAGGGACCCAAGATGAGGCTTGCCTAACTTTCTGTTAGATTAGGCCAGGCTTACCAAAGCCTTGGCGCCCCTCCGCGCCGCACCCCCTCATCCCAACCCGAAGGGAACGCCTGTGCGCACCTCTCGTCTCATCGCCGCCGGTGTCGCCGCGGCTCTGGCCGTCGGCCTCACGGCCTGCGCGACGTCATCGACCGACTCGAACTCCGACTCCGCCGGCGGCAACCCCGCCGATGACGGTGCCTTCCCCGTCACGATCGAGCACGTGTTCGGCGAGACCACGATCGAGGAGAAGCCCGAGCGCGTCGCGACGATCGCCTGGGCGAACCACGAGGTTCCCCTCGCTCTCGGCATCGTCCCGGTCGGCATGAGCAAGGCCACGTGGGGCGACGACGACGACAACGGCATCCTGCCCTGGGTCGAGGACAAGCTCGACGAGCTCGGCGGCGAAGAGCCCGTGCTGTTCGACGAGTCCGACGGCATCGACTACGAGGCCGTCGCCGACACCCAGCCCGACGTCATCCTCGCGGCGTACTCGGGTCTGACGCAGGAGGAGTACGACCAGCTCTCGAAGATCGCACCGGTCGTCGCCTACCCCGAGGTCGCCTGGGGCACCCCGGTCGACGACATGATCGAGATGAACTCGAAGGCGCTCGGCCTCGAGGAGGAGGGCGACGCCCTCATCGAAGAGCTACACGCCGACGCCGAGGCCGCCCTCGAGGAGAACAGCGCCCTCAAGGACAAGAAGGTGCTGTTCGCGTACGTCGACCCGAGCGACCTGAGCCAGGTCGGCTACTACACCGCGATCGACACGCGCCCCGGCTACCTGCACGACGACCTGGGTCTTCCGCTTCCGTCGATCGTCGAGGAGAACGCGGACAGCAAGGAGTTCTACCTCTCGGTGAGCTCCGAAGAGGCTGACACCTTCGACGACGTCGATGTCTTCGTGACCTACGGCGACGACTCGCTCATCGCCACCATGCAGGCCGACCCGCTGCTGTCGAAGATCCCCGCGATCGCCGCCGGCAACATCGTGATCCTGCCCGACTCCACCCCGATCGCGGCCTCGGCGAACCCGTCGCCGCTGTCGATCCAGTGGGGCCTGTCCGACTACCTCGGCCTGCTGGCAGCACCGCTCGCCGCGAAGTGACCGTCGGCGTCACCTTCGCACACTGAATTCCCGTGACCGCTGTCACCGTTCCCCTGCCGGGCGTCGCAGATCTGCGACGCCCGGCATGGGCGCGCACGCTCTGGCTGCTCGTCGGCCTGGGAGTGCTGTTCGTGCTCTGCATCCTGTCGATCTGCTTCGGCGTGCGCTCCGTGAGCATCGACGACATCTTCGCCGCCCTCGCCGGGCAGGATGACACCCTCGCCCAGGCGGCGATCATCAAGCGCCTTCCGCGCACGGTGCTCGCGATCCTCGTCGGTGCAGCGCTCGCACTCTCCGGCGCGACGATGCAGGCGGTCACCCGCAACCCGATCGCCGACCCTGGCATCCTCGGCGTCTCGAACGGCGCTTCGCTCGCCGTCGTGTTCGGTCTCGCCTTCCTCGGTCTCACCGACGCTTACAGCCAGATGGCGCTCGCGATCATCGGCGCCGCCCTGGCCGCGGCGTTCGTCTACACCGTCGGCTCGCTCGGACGCGGCGGTGCCACGCCCCTCAAGCTCGCGCTCGCCGGTGCCGCCACCTCGGCCGCCTTCGCCTCGCTCATCAGCGCCGTCATGCTGCCGCGCGTCGACCTGCTGCAGGCGTTCCAGTCGTGGCAGATCGGCGGAGTGGGCGGTGCCGAGTGGCCGCGCATCGCGATCACCGCCCCGGTGCTCGCGCTCGGCGCACTGATCTGCTTCGCCAGCGCCCGGGGCATGAACTCCCTCGCTCTCGGCGACGACATGGCGAAGGGACTCGGCGAGCACGTCTTCCGCACGCGCCTCATGTCGGCGGTCGGCGCCGTGATCCTCGCCGGAGCAGCCACCGCGATCGCCGGGCCCATCGGATTCGTCGGTCTCGTGATCCCGCATGTCTGCCGGATGCTGATCGGCACCGACCACCGCTGGCTGCTGCCGTTCTCGGCCATGGCCGGCGCCGCCCTGCTGCTCGCGAGTGACATCGTCGGCCGTGTCATCGCGCCGACCTCGGAGGAGATCCAGGTCGGCATCATCACCGCCATCATCGGCGCCCCGTTCTTCATCTGGATCGTCCGTCGTCAGAAGGTGCGTGAACTGTGAGCACCATCGACCGCGCTGCCGCCCACACTCCCGCAGCATCCGACCGCACCCGCGACGAGGTCGCCGCGCTCGTCGCGGGCCGCCGTTCGCGCCACCGCCGCCACGCCACGGCCACGATCGTGCTCGGTGCGCTGCTGCTCGTGCTGTTCGCCGTGGCGCTCATGATCGGCAACACGTTCTATCCGCTCGACGAGGTGATCCGCGTGATCCTCGGCGAGACCGTGCCGGGGGCGTCGTTCACCGTCGGCGAGCTGCGCCTGCCCCGCGCGGTGCTCGCGATCCTCGCGGGTTTCGCGTTCGGCATCGCCGGCGTCTCGTTCCAGACGCTGCTGCGCAACCCGCTCGCCTCGCCCGACATCATCGGCATCTCGAACGGCGCCGGCGCCGCAGCGGTGTTCGGCATCATCGTGCTGTCGCTCAACGGGCCGATCGTCTCGCTGCTCGCGCTCGGCGGTGCGATCGTCACGGCAGGAGTCATCTACCTGCTGTCGATCAAGAACGGCTTCGCGGGCACTCGACTGATCCTGATCGGCATCGGTGTCGCGGCGATGCTGCAGAGCATCATCTCGTACATGCTGTCGAGGGCGGCGAACTGGGACATCCAGACCGCGATGCAGTGGCTCACCGGAAGCCTGAACAACGCCTCGTGGGAACGCGTGATGCCGCTCGCGATCGCCGCCGTCATCATCGTGCCGCTGATGCTCCTGCAGGGCAGGGCGCTCGGGGCGATGCAGCTCGGCGACGATTCGGCATCCGGTCTCGGGGTGCGGGTCAACACGACTCGTCTGCTCTTCATCCTCGGCGCAGTCGCACTGCTGGCGTTCGCCACCGCCGCGACCGGCCCCATCGCGTTCGTGGCGTTCATGGCGGGTCCGATCGCGGCCCGCATCACGGGGCCCGGAGCGAACCTGCTCGTCCCCAGCGCATTCATCGGCGCTGTGCTCGTGCTCGGAGGCGACCTGATCGGTCAGTTCGCGTTCGGCGAGCGCTACCCGGTCGGCGTGATCACCGGCGTGCTCGGCGCTCCGTACCTCATCTACCTGCTCATCCGCACGAACCGCTCGGGAGGCTCCCTGTGACCGAGGCGCACACTCTGACGGCAGAGTCCGTCACTCTCGCCTACGGCGACCGGACGATCATCGACGGCCTCGACCTCGCGATCGCGCCGGGCAAGATCACCACGATCGTCGGCGCGAACGGATGCGGCAAGTCGACCCTGCTGCGTTCGCTCGCGCGTCTGCTCTCGCCGACGGCGGGTCAGGTCGTGCTCGACGGCAAGTCGGTGCACGCGCGCCCCACCAAGGAGGTCGCGCGCATCCTCGGCCTGCTGCCGCAGTCGCCCGTCGCTCCCGAGGGCATCGCCGTCGCGGATCTCGTCGGCCGCGGTCGGCATCCGCATCAGAAGATGCTGGCTCGCTGGAGCGCCCACGACTACGAGGTCGTCGCGGATGCTCTGGCCGCCACCGGCACCACCGAGCTCGCCGACCGCAGCGTCGACGAGCTCTCGGGCGGCCAGCGTCAGCGCGTGTGGATCGCCATGGCGCTCGCGCAGGAGACCGACATCCTGCTGCTCGATGAGCCGACCACGTTCCTCGACGTCGCTCACCAGGTCGAGGTCCTCGATCTGCTCACCGACCTCAGCGTCTCGCGCGGCACCACGATCGTGATGGTGCTGCATGACCTCAACCTCGCCGCGAGGTATTCCGACGAGCTCGTCGCGATCAAGGAGGGCAGGGTGCACGCCACCGGCGCTCCGCAGGATGTCGTGACCGCCCAGCTCGTCGAAGAGGTCTTCGACCTCGCGAACCAGATCACCATCGACCCGGTCTCCGGGAAGCCGATGGTCACCCCGATCGGAAGGCATCATGTCCGCTGAGACCACGACCGAACGCCCCACCTACGTGCTCGCTCGCGCCGAGGTGCGCGGGGTCGAACGGGTGTCGCCGAACTTCGTGCGGATCACGTTCGGCGGCGACGATCTTCTCGAGTTCGCAACGCCGGGTGACGTCTTCGACTCCCGGATCAAGATCGTGTTCCCGCCGGCATCCGGCATCCTCCCCGATCTCGATCGTGAGACCGACGACTGGTGGGGTTCCTTCCTCGCCGTCCCCGAGGAGGACCGCGGATCCATGCGCACCTACTCGGTGCGTGACCTGCGGGTGACAGATGCGGGCACCGAGCTCGATGTCGATTTCGTGCTGCACCTGGCGCCCGGACTCACGGGCCCGGCGTCGCGCTGGGCCGATGCGGCCGCGGTCGGCAAGGAGCTCTTCATCGTCGGACCACGTCGAGGCGTCGCCGCGGCCGCGCACGGCGGTGCCGAGTACGAGCCGGGCACCGCGACGTCGGTCGTCCTCGCCGGTGACGAGACGGCGGCTCCCGCGATCGCTCGCATCCTCGAAGACGCCCCCAGCGACCTTCGAGGCTGCGCGTTCATCGAGGTGCCGTCGCCGGCCGACGTCCTGCGCATCGACGCGCCTGCCGGGGTCGAGGTGCACTGGCTGCCTCGCGATGCGGGTGAGCCCCACGGTGTGCGGCTGATTCCCGCCGTGCTCGAGTACCTCGGAGATGCGGATGCCGCCGACGAGATCGACGTGAAGGACATCGACACGGAGGCCCTGCTCTGGGAGACCCCCGACTACTCGGGTCTCGGCGAGGAGATCGCGGAGGCGGATGCTCCCGCGGAGCGCTACTTCTGGATCGCCGGCGAAAGCGGCGTCGTCACGACACTGCGCCGCCACCTGGTCAAGGATCTCGGCATCGACCGCTCGCAGGTCGCCTTCATGGGCTATTGGCGACGCGGCGTCGCCATGCGCGGCTGACGCCGGTCGGTTCGGGGGGCCGCTCTCGCTCTCGTTCGCGCTCGCGTTGGCGCTCGCGTTCGCGCATCGCAGGAGATCTCACGCAACGAAGGAGCGGATCCGGCATCCGATCCTTCGCCGAGCGAGATCTCCTTCACGGGATGCGGTCGGCTGACACGGGAGGCGGTCGGCTGAGACGGGATGCGGTCGGCTGAGACGGGGTGCGGTCGGCTGTCACGAAGAAGTGTCGAAGCGCTGGCGCCAGCGGATGCCGCGCCGTAGCATCCCAGTGGAATCGTTCGACGCCGAGGAGGCCACCCGATGACGCAGCACACCCTCGAGCTCCCGGACGTCGACCTCGTCTACGACGTGCATGGGCCACTCCCGACGAAGGATGGCCGCCCTCCGTTGATGATGATCGGCCAGCCGATGGATGCGAGCGGCTTCCAGGCGCAGGTGAAGCTGTTCGGCGATCGCACCGTCGTGACCTACGACCCACGAGGGTTGGGCCGCAGCGTGCGCAAGGACGGCGGAGTCACGAACGAGCCCGATGTCCAGGCCGAGGATGTCCACGCGATCATCGAGGCGCTCGGTGCAGGCCCTGTCGACATGTTCGCGAGCAGCGGTGGAGCCGTGAGCGCACTCGCTCTGGTCACTGCGCACCCTCAGGACGTGGTGACTCTGGTCGCCCACGAGCCGCCGATCGACAGCGTGCTGCCTGATGCCGAAGCGGTGCATCGAGCGCGAATCGCTTATACCCGGGCATATCAGGAGCGAGGATGGGGTGCCGGAATGGCGGCGTTCGTCGCGATGACGTCGTGGGAGGGAGAGGTCACCGAGGAGTTCCTCGCCCAGCCGGCCCCCGACCCCGCGGCATTCGGGATGCCGACGGAGGACGACGGCTCGCGGAATGATCCACTGCTGTCCGAACTCTCGTGGGCGGTGCCGCTCTACGAGCCGGATCTCGAAGCGCTGAAGGCATCCCCGACTCGGATCGTCGTCGCTGTCGGGGAGGAGTCGCTGAAGGGCTACACCGGCCGCACCGCGCTCGCCCTGGCCGAGAAGCTCGGACAGCAGGCGACGGTCTTCCCCAGTCACCACGGCGGCTTCATGGGTGGCGAGTTCGGCTATGCCGGGCAGCCCGAGGCCTTCGCCGCCACGCTCCGCGAGGTGCTCGACCGGCCGTAGGCGGCGAGCGAGACCTCGTCGACGCGTCCTGTCGTCAGCCGTCGCACGCACCGAAGGAGATCTCGCGCTGCGAAGGGCCTCACGCGGCCTTCGGCCCTTCGCTGCGGGAGATCACCTTCGCAGCGCGCGCACGAGCGGGGGCGGCAGCGGGAGCGCGAGCGGGAGCGGGAGCGGTAGCGGGAGCGGGAGCGGGAGCGGTAGCGGGAGCGGAGCGAATGCCGCCTACGCGGTCGCGCGCACCACGAGTTCGGTATCGAGGATGACCGAGCGGGGGGATGCCCCGGCGATGACCTCGAGCAGCACGGCGACCATCTTCGCGCTGATCTGATCCCACGGCTGGCGCATGGTCGTGATGGGGGGCTCATGGGTGGCGGCGAGGCCTGAGTCGTCGAAGCCGGCGATCGCGATGTCCTCGGGCACGCGGCGCCCTGCGCGGCGGGCGGCGGCGATGGCTCCGGCCGCCATCCGGTCGGATGCCGCGAACACCGCGTCGACGTCGTGCTCGAGCATCCGCGTCATGGCGGCGAGTCCTGACTCGTACGAGTAGTCGCCGCGCTCGACCAGCGATTCGTCGTAGAGGTCGCCGAGCTCTTCGCGGAAGCCGACCAGGCGATAGCGACCACCGGGGGTGTCGTCGGGGCCGGCGATCATGCCGATGCGGCGGTGTCCCTGGGTCACGAGGTGCGCGGCCATGGTGCGGGCGGAGGCGATCTCGTCGACGGAGATCGTCGAGAGCTCGCGTTCGTGCCCGAGCGGCACGCCGCAGCACACAGTCGGGATGCCGACCTCGATCAGCTGATCGAGCAGCGGGTCGGACTCGTGCGACGAGATCAGCATGACGCCGTCGACGTGTCCCGCGCTGAGGAACTGGGCGACGCTCTCGCGCTCGGCGGGGGTCCCGGCGACGAGCAGCACGAGGGTCATGGCCCGCTGGGCGAGTGCTTCGGCGGCCCCGCGCAGCAGCAGCGCGAAGGTCGGATCGTCGAACAGCAGCTGCTGCGGCTCGGTCAGGAGGAAGGCGAGCGATCCGGCGCGGCCGGTGGCGAGGCTGCGGGCATGGTGGTTGGCGGTGTAGCCGGTGGCGAGGATCGCCTCTTCGACGGCCTGCCTGGCATCGGGGGACACCCAGTGCCCGCCGTTGATCACTCGCGAGACCGTGCTGCGGGACACCCCCGCCTGCGCCGCGATCTGGCGGATCGTCGGCTTGCGCTTCGCGCTGACATCACTCATCGCCTGTGACTCTACCCACAGCATCCCGTCCAGCGGTAGTCCAACCTGGGACCGGTCTCAGTTCGGTAACAGCGGTTGTGGTCGGCGCCGAACCTGGGGTAGAACTGAGACCGGTCCCAGTCATGTCCCCGTGACAACCTGAGACCGGTCCCAGTCGAATGAGCGACAGCACGTCGGGACCCGCACCACGACCACACCGACCCGATGGAGTGCCGATGACCTCGCCCCACGCCTGGCCCGACCTGCGCGGAATCGCCTACGGCGGCGACTACAACCCCGAGCAGTGGTCGCCTGAGACGTGGCGCGAAGACGTCATCCTGATGCGCGAGGCCGGGGTGAACCTGGTCAGTGTCGGCATCTTCTCGTGGGCGCTCATCGAGGTCTCCGAGGGCGAGTTCGACTTCGCCTGGCTCGACGAGCTGCTCGACCTCCTGCACGAGAACGACATCAGGGTCGACCTCGGCACCCCGACGGCCTCGCCGCCCGCCTGGTTCTTCGCGCACAACCCCGACGCGCACGTCATCGACCGCGAGGGCCGCACGATGGGCTTCGGCTCGCGCGGCATGGCCTCGCACTCGTCGCCGGCCTACCGCGAGGCGATCGTGCGGATCGCGGATGCTCTCGCGGCGCGTTACGCACAGCATCCTTCCGTCGTGCTGTGGCACGTGCACAACGAGTACGGCGTTCCCGTCGGCGAGGACTATTCGCCCAACGCGGTCGCCGCCTTCCGGCTCTGGCTCCAGGAGAAGTACGGCTCGCTCGACGCACTGAACAGCGCGTGGGGCACCGCCTTCTGGGGCCAGCACTACTCGGCATGGGAGCACGTCGGCGCCCCGGCCATCGCCCCGAGCGTCGTGAACCCCGCCCAGCGCCTGGACTTCGCGCGCTTCACCGATCACCAGCTGCGCGCGTGCTTCATCGCCGAGCGCGACGCGATCCGCGCGCACGCCGACCAGCCGATCACGACCAACTTCATGGCGAACCAGAGCTGGACCACGGACCTCTGGGCGTGGGGCCGCGAGGTCGACATCGTCTCGGACGACCACTACCTGTGGGCCGCCGATGAAGACGCTCACATCGGCCTGGCGATCGCCGCCGACCTCAGCCGCTCGGTGGGCGGCGGCAAGCCGTGGATCCTCATGGAGCACTCGACCTCGGCCGTGAACTGGCAGCCGCGCAACATCGCGAAGCGCCGGGGAGAGATGAAGCGCAACTCGCTCACGCACCTCGGTCGCGGGGCCGACGGCATCCTGTTCTTCCAGTGGCGCGCCGGGCGCTCCGGCGCGGAGAAGTTCCACTCGGCGATGCTGCCGCACGCCGGCACCGAGTCGCGGGTCTTCCGCGAGGTCGTCGATCTGGGTGCAGCACTCGGCCGCCTCGACGAGGTGCAGGGCAGCGTCGTGAAGGCCGACGTCGCGATCCTCTGGGACTTCGAATCGTTCTGGGCGCAGGACCTCGAGTGGCGCCCGTCCGAAGACGTCACGCACGCCGCCCAGGTGCGCCGCTTCTACGAGCAGCTCTGGCGTGACGGCATCACGGTCGACTTCGCCCTGCCCGGCCAGGACCTCTCGGGCTACCGCCTGGTCGTCGCTCCGGCGCAGTACCTGCTGAGCACGGCGGATGCCGCCAACCTCACCGCCTACGTCAACGACGGCGGCACCCTGCTCGTGTCGTTCTTCTCGGCGATCGTCGACGAGAACGACGCCGTGCACGCCGGTGGCTTCGTCGCGCCGTTGCGCGAGGCGCTCGGCCTCACGGTCGAGGAGTTCCTGCCGCTGCGCGAGGGCGAGAGCCACGGCCTCGACTGGGTCGACCACGAGGGCATCGTCGCCGACGTCTGGCAGGAGGACATCGCGCTCGAAGGCGCCGAGGTCGTCGCGAACTTCTCGGGCGGACCCGGCGAGGGCGAGCCGGCGATCACGCGTCACCGCCACGGAGCGGGCACCGGCTGGTACGTCGGAACCCGACTGGACGCGGCGGGGATGCGCGCACTCCTGCACGAGGTCTACGCGGATGCCGACGTCACGCCGTCGGGCGTCGCCGACGGCCTCGAGGTCATCACCCGTCACAGCGCCGACGCGGTCTACCGCATCGCGGTGAACCACCGTGACGACGACGTCGAACTCGAGGCCACAGGCGTCGAGCTCCTCAGCGGCGCCGAGATCTCGGGCGCCCTGGCGATCGCGGCGGGCGGCGTCGCCGTCATCCGCACCTCCCACTGACCGCACGAACCGCACGAACCGCACGAACCGCTTCACCCCGCACCACCCGCTTCACCCAGCACCACCCACTCACCGGTCGCGATGACGCGCAGCGCATCGTCGGCCACGACAGATAGGAAAACGCATGCGCAAGCACATCGGAGTCGGCGCACTCGCTCTGGCCGCGGCCGTGGTCCTCGCGGGCTGCTCCGCCGGCGCACCCGAAGGCGGCGACGACGCCGCATCCGGCGACGGCGCGGAACTCGTCATCTGGACGGACGCCGAGCGCGAAGCCGCGATCACCGCCGCCGCAGAGGCGTTCGAGGAGGAGACCGGCGCGAAGGTCACCCTCGTGCAGAAGAACTTCGAGGACCTCCGCAACGACTTCATCGCACAGGTCCCGACCGGCGAGGGCCCCGACATCACGGTCGGCGCCCACGACTGGCTCGGCGCGCTCGTCGCGGCCGGTGTCGTCGACACGATCGACCTGGGCGACAAGGCGTCGGAGTTCGAGCAGGTCGCGCTCGACGCCATGACGTACGACGGTCAGCTGTATGCGATGCCGTACTCGCTCGAGACCATCGCCCTCGTGCAGAACGTCGACCTGGTCGGCGCGGAGGCTCCCGCCAGCTGGGACGACATGATCGCCAAGGGCGTCGCCGCCGGCACCGAGCGCCCGTTCGTCATCAACACGGGTGGCGAGACCGGCGACGGATACACGATGTACGGACTGCAGACCTCGTTCGGCGCCCCCGTCTTCGTGCAGGACGACACCGGCTCGTACACGAGTGAGGTCGGCATGGGCGGCGCGCCCGGCGAGGCGTTCGCCACGTGGCTCGGAGCCAACGGCTCGAACGGCACCGGCTACATCTCGACCACGGTCGACTACGACATCAACAACGAGCTGTTCGCGTCGGGCAAGGCCCCGTACACGATCCAGGGCCCGTGGGCCATCAGCGCGTTCGAGGGCGTCAACGTCGCCGTGAACCCGATCCCGTCTGCGGGTGGCGAGACCGCTGCGCCGTTCGTCGGCGTGCAGGGCTTCTACCTCTCGAGCAAGAGCAAGAACGCGCTGCTCGCGCAGGAGTTCCTCGTGAACTACCTCGGCACCGAAGACGCGCAGCGCGCGCTGTACGAGGCCGACCCGCGCATCCCGGCGTGGACCACGCTCGCCGAAGAGGTGTCGTCCGACCCGATCACGGCCGGATTCGTGGCCTCGGCGCAGACCGGCGTCCCGATGCCGTCGATCCCCGAGATGGGCTCCGTCTGGGACCTGTGGAACGCCGCGCAGGCGCAGATCATCAACGGCGCCGACCCGGTGTCGACGTGGAACACCATGGTCGCCGACCTCGAGACGACCCTCGCCGGCTGACCCCGCCGGACGGGGAGGAGCCCGAACCCCTCCCCGTCCTGCGATCCTCAGACAGGACGCACACATGACGATCCAGGCACCGCCCGCCGAGGCGCCCACTCCCGTGGTGAAGCCCTCGCGCGAGTCCCATGCCCGCCGCTTCCGCGGCCTCGGCTGGGGCTTCCTCATCAAGCTCGCGCTCATGGCGCTGGTCAACGCCTTCGGCATCATGACGGCCATCTCGGCCTGGAGCGCCGAGTCGTGGATCGTGCTCGGCGTCGTCGTGCTGCTGGTGATCATCGCCGACTGGGTGTACTTCACCCGCAGGGCGCTGCCGTTGAAGTACCTGCTGCCCGGGCTGATCTTCCTGCTCGTCTTCCAGATCTTCATCTTCGGCTACACGGCCTACATCGCCTTCACGAACTACGGCACCGGTCACGTCGGCACCCAGGAGCAGGCGGTCGAGGCCGCACTGATCCAGGGCGAGCGCCGCATCGAGGGCTCGTCCGACTACCCGCTGTCGATCGTGCAGCGCGGCGCAGAGCTCGGCTTCGCGATCGTCGATGACGACGGCGACGTGCAGGTCGGCTCGGCCACCGAGCCGCTGACCACCGCATCCGGTGCCGAGATCGGCGCGACCGGCGCCCCCAGCGAGGTGCCCGGGTGGGAGGTCGTCCCGAGGGCGACCGTGCTGACCGATCCGGCACTCGGCGCGACCATCAAGGACCTCAGGGTGCCCGTGTCGGACGACCCGAACGACGGCTCCATCCGCACACGGGAGGGCTCGACCGGCTCGGTGTACGAACCGACGCTGGTGTGGGATGCCGAGGCGCAGACCATCACGGACACGCAGTCGGGCACGGTCTACACCGCCACAGAACTCGGCGCGTTCGTGGCCGAGGACGGCACGGCGCTGCCGACGGGCTGGTCGGTCAACGTCGGCTTCGCCAACTTCCTGAAGCTCTTCACCGACGCGAATCTCGCGGGCACTCTGCTGAGCGTGACCGTCTGGACCTTCGCGTTCGCGATCCTGTCGGTCGTCCTCAGCTTCGCCGTGGGGCTCGGCCTCGCGATCGTCTACAACGACCCGCGGGTCAAGGGTCGCCGGTTCCTGCGAGCGCTGTTCATCCTGCCCTACGCGTTCCCCGCGTTCATGGCCGCGTTGCTGTTCCGCGGCATGTTCAACGCCGAGTTCGGCGTCATCAACGACCTGTTCTTCTTCGGGTCGCAGATCAACTGGCTCGGCGACCCGTGGCTGACCCGGGCGGCGGTGATCTTCGTCAACGTCTGGCTGAGCTACCCCTACTGGTTCCTCGTCTGCACCGGAGCCCTGCAGTCGCTCCCCGGTGAGACGCTCGAGGCCGCCGAGATCGACGGGGCAAACAAGCTGCAGCGCTTCCGCGCCATCGTGCTGCCGCTGCTGCTCGTCTCGACCGCTCCGCTGCTGATCGCCTCGTTCGCGGTGGCGTTCAACAACTTCACCGTGATCTACACCTTCAACAACGGCGGGCCGGCGATCGCCGGAGCGCCCTACGCACTGGGTTCGACCGACATCCTCGTCTCGGCCATCTACGACGTCTCAGGCGTCTCGGGTGGTGCGGCCGACTACGGCCTCGCGAGTGCGCTGTCGATCATCGCCTTCATCGTGGTCGGTCTCATCTCAGCGCTGAGCTTCCGACAGACCCGCAAGCTCGAGGAGTACCAGTGATGAGTGAGACCAGAGTCATCGTGACCGGTTCATCGAAGGCCGAGGCCGCGCGCGCGGGTGCACGTCGGCGTCGCTGGTGGGGCGAGGTCGGCTGGAAGTACATCCTCGCCGCCGGCGTGCTGTTCTTCGCCGCGTTCCCGCTCGTCTACGTCCTCTCGGCCTCGCTCAACCCGAACGGCAGCCTTGCGGCATCCAGTGCGCTGTTCAGCGCGTTCGACCCGGCGAACTACATCGCTCTGGGTGAATCCCGCTACTGGGTCTGGTTCGGCAACACCCTGCTGATCGGCGGTGTCACCGCAGTCGGCTCGGTGCTCATGGGCGCCTGCGGGGCGTACGCGTTCTCCCGGTTCCGGTTCAGCGGACGACGCGCCAGCCTCACCACCCTGCTCGTGCTGCAGATGTTCCCGCAGGCGCTCGCGTTCATCGCGATCTTCCTGATGCTGCAGACGATCGGCGACGTCGTGCCGGCGCTCGGCATCAACTCGAAGATCGCCCTGATCTGCGTGTACCTCGGTGGCGCGCTCGGCGCGAACACCTTCCTGATGTACGGGTTCTTCAACACGATCCCCGTCGAGATCGACGAGTCGGCGAAGATCGACGGGGCCAGCCACGCGCAGATCTTCTGGCGGCTCATCATGCCGCTGGTCGTGCCGATCCTCGCGGTCGTCGCCCTGCTCGCGTTCCTCGCGGCGTTCGGCGACTTCATCCTGTCGAAGATCATCCTCACGTCCGAGGACAACTGGACCCTCGCCGTCGGCATGTACCAGTGGGTCTCGAACCAGCTGACCTCACGCTGGGGGCTCTTCGCCGCCGGCGTCGTGGTCGCCGCCGTGCCCGTGCTCGCGCTGTTCTTCTCGCTGCAGAAGTACATCGTGGGCGGGCTCACCCAGGGATCCGTCAAGGGCTGATCCGCACCTCCACCGCTCGAAAGGCCGTCATGCACCGTCGCACGCGTTCCCTTCTCTCCACCGCCCTGGCCACGGTCGCCGCCGTCGCCCTGATCGGCGTCGCGCTGCCGGCGTCGGCCGCCTCGCCGGCGGCATCCGCTCTCGCTCCTGCGGCTGTCTCGGTCGACGGGCCGGTGGATGCCGCCATCACCGTCCCCCGGGTCGAGAACCTGCCGGACGACTTCATCGGCGGCGTCGACGTCTCGTCGGTGCTGTCGCTCGAGGAGTCGGGCGTGGTGTTCCGCGACGCCCAGGGCGCGCCGGGCGACCTGTTCGAGATCCTCGCGGACGCCGGGGTCACCGACGTCCGCGTGCGCGTCTGGAACGACCCGTTCGACGCGAACGGCAACGGCTACGGCGGGGGCGATGTCGACGTCGATCGGGCGATCGAGATCTCGCAGCGAGCGACGGATGCCGGCCTCGGCGTGCTCGTCGACTTCCACTACTCCGACTTCTGGGCCGACCCCGCGAAGCAGCAGGCGCCCAAGGCGTGGGAGGGGATGACCGCCGACCAGGTGGCGACCGAGGTGGGTGCCTTCACGCGCGATGCGGTGCGTCGCCTGGTCGATGCGGGTGTCGACCTCCGCATGGTGCAGGTCGGCAATGAGACGAACGGCGGAGTCGCCGGAGTGCGCGGCTGGGATGACATGGCGAAGGTGTTCTCGGCCGGTTCCGCCGCCGTGCGGGCCGAGGCGCCGGACACGCTCGTCGCCCTGCACTTCACCAACCCCGAGCGCGCCGGGTTCTACGCCGACGTCGCCGCGCAGCTCGATCGCCGCGACGTCGACTACGACGTGTTCGCGTCGTCGTACTACCCGTTCTGGCACGGGACTCCCGAGAACCTCACGGCCGTGCTCTCGCACGTCGCCGAGACCTACGGCAAGAAGGTCATGGTCGCCGAGACCTCGTGGGCGTTCACGCTCGACGACGGAGACGGTCACGGCAACGTCGTCGACCTGGCGTCCGAGGCGACGCAGTACCCGGTGAGCGTGCAGGGTCAGGCCGATGCCGTGCGCGCGGTCGTGCAGGCCGTCGCCGACGTGGGTGAGGCGGGACTCGGCGTCTACTACTGGGAGCCCGCATGGCTGCCGGTGGGTCCGCCCGCACAGCTCGAGCAGAACAGAACGCTGTGGGAGCGCGACGGATCGGGCTGGGCGTCGAGCTTCGCCGGCGAGTACGAGCCCGAGGACGCGGGGCACTGGTTCGGCGGATCCGCGTGGGACAACCAGGCGCTGTTCGGCTTCGACGGCACGGCATCCGATGCGCTGAACATCTTCTCGTACGTGCGCACCGGCGCCCAGGCCCCGCGGGCCGTCGAGTCGGTGCAGGCGGTCGCGCTGCAGGTGACCGAGGGCGATGCCGTCGAGCTGCCCGACGAGGTCACGGTGCTCTACAACGACGGGTCGTCGGAGCAGCAGCCCGTCACCTGGTCATCGGCGGCCGGATTCATCGAGGGCGCCGGCGAGTACGTGATCTCGGGCGCGACGGATGCCGGCCTCGCGGCGTCGGCCACCGTCACCGTCTCGGCGCGCAACTACCTGCGCAACCCCGGATTCGAGGACGCGGACACGAGCATGTGGAGCGTCACCGGATCGGGACTCACGCTGCGCGCGTGGGACGACCCTCGGAGCGGCACGCACTCGGCGCACTTCTATGCGGGTACCGGGTACTCGTTCGACCTCTCGCAGACGGTCTCCGGACTGCCCGCGGGGTCGTATGTCGCACGGGCATCGCTGCAGGGCGACGGGGAGGGTGCCGACGGGCGTGCGTCGCTGTCGCTGTCGTCTGCGTCGGTCGCCGGCGCCGCTGCGGCGTTCGGCTTCGACGGCTGGCGCGTGTGGTCGACGCCGACGACCGAAGCGCTGCAGGTGGGCGCTGACGGCACGGCTGTCGTGCGGGTCTCCGCGGCGCTTCCGGCGGGGGCGTGGGGGACGATCGACGATCTCGAACTCGTGCGCGCACCGGTGCCCGGTGCCGACACCTCGCAGCTGCGAGAGCGGCGCGATGCGGCCGCGGCTCTCGACCTCGATGCCTATGTCGCGTCGTCGACGGTCGCGCTGCCCGGAGCGATCGCTCGCGCCGACATCGTGCTGGCTGCCGCGAGTCCGAGTGCGTCAGCGGTCACGGGGGCGCTGGACGCACTGGCTGCCGCAGTCGACGCGCTCCTGCTTCAGGATGCGGCGACCGCCGCGCCCTCTCGCGGAGTGCTGTCGCACGACAACGGTCACGATACGGGGCTGCTCGACGGCGACTTCACGCTCACCATGAACCTGTGGTGGGGGCAGAACGCCACGAAGCTGCGGGTGTTCGAGAACGGTGTGCTGGTCAAGACCGTGCCGCTCACCTTCGGGGGAACCTCCGCGCAGAGCGCGCAGATCGCCGTGACCGGCAAGGCGAATGGCTCGTACGTCTACAGTGGCGAACTGGTCAATTCGCGCGGCGTGACGGCGGTGAAGCCCGTGACGGTGACGGTGACGGATGCCGCGCCCGGCACGCCCGTGCTCTCGGCCGACAACTGGGACGGCGACGGCTCATACACTCTCACCGCCGACATGTGGTGGGGCACCAATGCGACCTCGTATCGCCTGTATGAGGACGGCATGCTGATCTCCGAGGGCGACATGGTCGCGAACAGCCCCGCCGCGCAACGGGTGACGGTGCCGGTCGTTGATCGCGCGGTGGGGAAGCACACCTACCGCGTCGAGTTCGTGAACGCCGCCGGGAGCACCCGGAGCAAGACGCTCACGGTGGCGGTCAAGCGCTGACGTCAACACGCCCGAGAGCCCGACATCCTGAGGCGGATGCCGGGCTCTCGAACCGTTCGCGGACTACTTGCTGAGGAAGTCCTTCAGCGCGGCGTTGACCTCGTCGGCGTGGGTCCAGAGCAGACCGTGGGGTGCGCCCTCGACCTCGACGTAGGTCGCGGCGGGCACGGCCTGGTGGAACCGGCGGGCGGTGGCGTCGATCGGAAGGATGTTGTCCTTCGTGCCGTGCAGGATCAGGGTGGGCTTGCCGGCGTCGCGCACGGCGTCGACGTCGCCGCGGAAGTCCTCGATCCAGCTCGGGACGACCGCGTAGGCCGCGACCGGGGCGCTGGTGACCGAGAGGTTCCAGTTGGCGTCGACGACCTGCTGGCTGATGCGGCTGCCGAGGTTCTCGTCGAGGTTGTAGAAGTTGTTGTAGAAGTCGGTGAACCACGCGTAGCGGTCGCCCTTGGCTGCAGCCTCGATGCCGTCGAAGACCTCCTGCGGCACGCCCTCGGGGTTGTCATCGCGCTGCACGAGGAACGGCTCGAGCGAGGCGAGGAAGGCGAGCTTGGCGACCCGCTCGTGACCGTAGGTGCCGACATAGCGGGCGAGCTCTCCGGTGCCCATCGAGAAGCCGACGAGCACGACGTCGCGCAGGTCGAGGGTCTCGAGCACGGTGTTGAGGTCTGCGGCGAAGGTGTCGTAGTCGTATCCGGTGCCGACCTTCGAGGACTGGCCGAAACCGCGGCGGTCGTAGGTGATGACGCGGTAGCCCTGAGCGAGCAGCTCACGGGTCTGGCGCTCCCAGCTGTGGCCGTTCAGCGGGTACCCGTGGATCAGGACGACGGGCTGACCCGATCCCTGGTCTTCGTAGTAGAGCTCGATCGGGGTGCTGTTCTCGTTTCCGACGGTGATGTAGCCCATGGTCCTGATCCTTTTCGGTCCGGTGAGAACGGTCGTTCTCGCTGATGTCTTCACTGTAGAGAACGCTCGTTCTCATGTCAAGTACACTGGGGTGATGACCGACGACACAGTGCGTGAACAGATCCTCGCGGCGGCCGACGAGCTCTACTACCGCAAGGGATACGCGGCCGTCGGCATGGATGAGCTGCGGGCTGCGGCCGGCGTGTCGCTGCGTCGCCTCTATGCCCTGTTCCCATCCAAGACCGACATCGTCACGGCCGTCCTCGCGCGCAAGCATCGGGAGTGGGAGTCGGGACTCACGGGAGCCGTGGCGGATGCCGGGGCAGACCCCCGCGAACGCCTGCTCGCCGTCTACGGGTACCTCGAGGACTGGTTCTGCACTGACGACTTCCGCGGCTGCGCGTTCATCAACGCGTTCGGCGAGCTCGGTGGCACGAACCCCGAGGTGGCCGAGATCGTGCACGATCACAAGGCGTCGTTCCAGGCGTACATGGCCGACCTCGTCGTGGCGGCCGGAGCACCGGCATCCCTCGCCGCGCAGCTGTCGATCCTCGCCGAGGGTGCGCAGAGCACCGCGGCGATCGCCGCCGACCCGCAGGTCGCCGTGCAGGCGCGCAACGCCGCCGAAGTGCTGATCGACGCCGCCGTCGCCGCCTGACCGCAACGGGAGAGCAGTTTAGCTAGCTTGGCTAGCGTTTATGAATCCCGGTGTCAAGGCTGGTGCGTTTGCGCCCTCGCGCGCGTATGTTGCGATCATGGACTCCCGGACGCAGGACATCGCCCGCCAGACGATCATCATCGCCTCGGCCACCTTCATGCTCATCGCAGCGGCCGTCGGATCCGGTGCCTTCGGTGGCACCTCGGTCAGCGAGCTGCAGGATGGAGCGCTCTCGGCGCAGGGCTCATACCTCGCGCCGGCCGGCCCCGCCTTCTCGATCTGGTCGCTGATCTACATCGGCCTCATCGCCTACACGGTGTGGCAGGCGCTTCCGGCGCAGAGGGCGGATGAGCGCCAGCGAGCTGTCGGCGGATGGATCGCCGCGTCGATGATCCTCAACGGGCTCTGGCTCGTGACGGCGCAGTTCCTGTCGCTGCCGCTGACGGTCATCGTGATCGCCCTGCTGCTCGCGACCCTCGCCCGCGTCATCGTGATCCTCGGCCGCAGCCGTGCCCGCACCTGGCCCGAGCGCATCGTCGTCGACGGCGCGAACGGCCTGCACTTCGGCTGGGTCACCATCGCGACCGTCGCGAACACCACGGCCTGGCTCACGCAGATCGCACCCGAGAGCTGGGCTGATCAGGCCGAGATCTGGGCGGTCGCCGTGCTCGCCGTCGTGCTCGTACTCGGGGTTGCCAGCGCCCTCGTCACCAAGCGCATCGCCCCTGCCCTCGCGACCGCATGGGGTCTCGGATGGCTCGCCGTCGGTCGTCTGACCGGCGAACCCGAGAGCACCGTGACCGCGATCGCCGCGATCATCGTCGCGGTCGCCCTCGTCGCCGCGGGTGTCTGGGGAGTGCTGCGCCGCCCTCGCGCCGACATCGCCCTCTGACTCTGCGCTCGGTCGGCGTTCACAACTCAGCACAGATCGTGCGTGCGACGAGGTGAACCCGCCGATTCCGTCGGTTGACAGCAGCTCATGCTGAGTTGTGAACCGAGAATGACGAGAATGGCAGAGGTGGCTCAGAGGACGAGCCGGTAGCCCATGCCCGACTCGGTGAGCAGGTGCACCGGTGCGCTCGGCTCGGCCTCGAGCTTCTTGCGCAACTGCGACATGTACAGCCGCAGGTAGCCCGAGTCGGACACCTGTTCGCTGCCCCAGATCTCCTTGAGCAGATCCTGCCGGGTGACCAGGGCTCCGGGATGCCGGGCGAGGTGCTCGAGCATGCGCCATTCGGTCGGTGTCAGGTGCACGCGCGCACCCGCCCGGGTGACCGTCTTCGTCGCGAGGTCGACCACCACATCGCCGAATCCGACGGTGGATTCCCCGCCCGCGGGCACCGCCCGACGAGACAGCGCCCGCAGCCGCGCGAGCAGCTCGTCGACCTGGAAGGGCTTGGTGACGAAGTCGTCGGCTCCGGCATCCAGGGCCTCGACCTTGTCGGCGGACCCGGTGCGACCCGACACGACGATGATCGGCACGGTCGTCCAGCCGCGCAGCGCCTGGATCACCTCGATGCCGTCGAGCCGCGGCATGCCGAGGTCGAGCATGATGAGGTCGGGGTGAGTCTGTGCGGCGACGGCCACGGCGGCCGCGCCGTCGGGGGCGACCACCACCTCGTACCCGTGGGCGGCGAGGGTGATGCGCAGTGCGCGCACCATCTGCGGGTCGTCGTCGGCGATGAGGAGCTTCACTCCGTCTCCTCCTGCATGATGTCGGGCTCTGCTGCGAGGGGCAGCGAGATGACCATGGTGAGTCCACCGCCGGGGGTGTCCTCGGGTGTCAGGGTACCGCCCATGCCCTCGGCGAATCCGCGCGAGAGGGCGAGGCCGAGGCCGAGGCCGGTGGTGTTGTCGGTGTCGCCGAGGCGCTGGAACGGCTGGAAGATCTCGTCGCGCTTCTCGGCGGGAACGCCGGCACCGCGGTCGATGATGCGGATCTCGGCGTGGTCGCCGATCGTGCTCGTCGAGACGATCACCCGGCTTTCGGCGGGCGCGTGACGGTGGGCGTTCGCGATGACGTTGACGAGCACTCGCTGCAGCAGCACCGGGTCGGCCGACACGGCGGGCAGCCGGGCATCGAGCGCGAGCTCGACATCCGACGGCCCGAGGCCGAGCTCGTCGACGGCCGCGAGCACGGGGCCGGCGACATCGAGCCGCATGGTCGAGACGGCGAGCACTCCGGCCTGCACCCGGCTGACGTCGAGCAGGTCGGTCACGAGCGACGACAGGGTCGCGAGGCTCTCGTCGGCGGTCGCGAGCAGCTCTTCCCGATCGGATGCCGACAGCGCGTGCGCCCCGCGGAGTCCGCCGATCGCGGCGACGGCCGAGGCCAGAGGGCGGCGCAGGTCGTGGCTGACCGCCGAGAGCAGGGCGCTGCGCACCTGGTCGGTCTCGGCGAGGGCAGCGACCTCGCGCGCCGTGGCACGCAGGTCGGTGTGCTCGATGGCCGCCGCCAGCTGCGCGACGATCGCGTCGAGCAGGCGTCGGGCGGGGGTGTCGAGGGGTTCGCCGTGCAGCTCGAGCACGGCGGGTGCCGATCCTCCGGCACCGACCGGGATGGTCGTGGCGCGTCCGTCGGGCACGGGTTCGCCGTCGCTGGCGAGCACCTCGCCGTCGGCGGTGAGCAGGCGGACGCCGGTGAGTCCGAACGCCTCGCGCGTGCGGCTGACGAGGGCGAGCACCGCGTTGTCGCCGCGCAGCACGTTGCCGGCCACGGCCGCGAGCAGCTCTGCTTCCGCGGCGGCGCGCTGGGCAGTGCGGGCTCGCCGGGCGGCCTGGTCGACGATGATGCTGACGAGGATGGCGATGGTCACATACAGCGCGAGGGCGAGCACGTGCAGCGGGTGCGCGATCGTGATGGTGAAGAGCGGGGCGACGAACAGGAAGTCGAGGGTGATGCCCGACAGCACCGCCGCGAAGACGGCAGGCCGCACGCCTCCCACCAGGGCCACGATCACGACGAGCAGCTGGAAGGCGAGCACTTCGACCGTGATCGACTCGGGGCTGCGGAACGCGAACATCGCCCACGAGAGCAGCGGGCCGACGACGAGCGCCAGTGCGAACCCGAGCGCTTGACGTCGCCAGCCGAGGGCGCCGCCGGTGATGCGGGGGAGTGCGACGCGGCCGCCCGCGGCGGCGTGGGTGACGATGTGCACGTCGATGTCGCCGGAGCGGCGGATGACCTCCGAGCCGATGCCCGGTCCCGTCAGCGCCGCCGCGAGACGCCCACGCCGGCTGACACCGATCACGAGCTGAGTGGCATCCGCCCCGTGGGCGAACTCGACGAGCGTGCCGGGGATGTCGTCGCCGATGATCTGGTGGAAGCTGCCGCCGAGAGATTCGACGAGCGACCGCTGCGCGGCGAGGGCGCCGGGGGTCTCATCGCGCAGCCCGTCCTGCGCAGCCACATGTACGGCGAGCAGTTCGCCGCCGGCCGAGCGTGCGGCGATGCGGGCCCCTCGGCGCAGCAGCGTCTCGCCCTCGGGTCCGCCGGTGAGGGCGACGACCACGCGCTCGCGCGCCTGCCAGGTGCCCTCGATGCCGTGGTCGGCCCGGTAGCTGCGCAGCGCGCTGTCGACCTCGTCGGCGAGCCACAGCAGCGCGAGTTCACGCAGAGCCGTGAGGTTGCCCAGACGGAAGTAGTTGGACAGGGCCGCGTCGATCCGCTCCGCCGGGTAGACGAGTCCGGCGGAGAGACGGTCGCGCAGCGACTGCGGCGCCAGGTCGACGACCTCGATCTCGTCGGCGGCGCGCACCACGGCATCCGGGATCGTCTCCTGCTGCGCGATGCCGGTGATCTTCTCGACCACCGCGTTCAGCGACTCGATGTGCTGCACGTTCACCGTCGTGACGACGTCGATGCCCGCGTCGAGCAGCGCACCGACGTCCTGCCAGCGCTTCGGGTTCTGCGAGCCGGGGGTGTTGGTGTGCGCGAGTTCGTCGACCAGCGCGATCTCGGGTCGACGTGCGAGCACCGCATCCAGGTCCATCTCGCTGAGCGGCACGCCCCGGTGCAGATCGGTGCGACGGGGGACCTCGGGGATGCCGATGGTCTGCGCGGCGGTCGCCGCGCGCTCATGCGTCTCGACGATCGCGATCACGACGTCGCGGCCCTCGTCGAGCAGCCGGCGCCCTTCGACCAGCATCTCGAAGGTCTTGCCGACACCGGGGGCTGCGCCGAGCAGCACGCGGAGTCGGCCGCGCCGCGGCATCCGCTCTGCCGTCATCAGCCCTCCTGCTCATCGAGCGCGAGATTGAGTTCGGCGACGTTGATGCGTTCTTCGCCGAGGAATCCCAGATCCCGCCCTTGAATCCTAGACTCCACGAGGTCGCGCACCTGCTGCGCGGGCAGGTCGCGCTCCGCCGCCACCCGCGGCACCTGCAGCAGCGCGTACGCGACGCTGATGTGCGGGTCGAGGCCGGATCCGGATGCCGTCACAGCGTCGGCCGGCACGGCATCCGTGCTCACGCCCTCGCGCTCGGCGATGGCCGCCTGGCGCTCGTCGATCGCCGCGACGAGGTCGGGGTTCTCGGGGCCCAGGTTGCTGCCGCTGGACGCGGCCCCGTCGTAGCCGTCACCGGCGGCCGACGGACGCGACTGGAAGTACTCGGGCAGCGCGTCGCCGTCGGCATCCGTGAAGGACTGACCGATCAGCGAGCTGCCCTTGTCGTCGCCCAGCGGCGAGCCGTTCGCCTGGAACGGCAGGAGCAGCTGACCGATGCCGGTGACGACGAGCGTGTAGCCGACGCCGAGCACGAGGGTGAGCACGAGCATCGCGCGGATGGCGACGCCGGTGGTGCGGGCGACGGTGCGGGAGGAGGACATGGAGTGCCTTTCGATGCGAGAAGGACGAAGACGGACGCCGGTCAGAAGCCGGGGATGAGGGTGATGACGAGGTCGATCAGCTTGATGCCGATGAACGGTGCGATCACTCCGCCGAGGCCGTAGACGAGCAGGTTGCGCTGCAGGATCTGCGAGGCGCTCGCCGGCCGGTACTTCACTCCGCGCAGCGCGAGCGGGATGAGGAAGACGATCACGATCGCGTTGAAGATGATCGCGCTGGTGACCGCGGACGCCGGCGAGTGCAGCTGCATGATGTTGAGCGCCGCGAGGCCCGGGAACACCCCCATGAACATCGCCGGGATGATGGCGAAGTACTTGGCGATGTCGTTCGCGAGCGAGAAGGTCGTGAGCGCGCCGCGAGTGATGAGCAGCTGCTTGCCGATGCGCACGATGTCGATGAGCTTGGTCGGGTCCGAGTCGAGGTCGACCATGTTGCCGGCCTCCTTCGCGGCCGACGTGCCCGTGTTCATCGCGACGCCGACGTCGGCCTGGGCGAGAGCGGGGGCGTCGTTCGTGCCGTCGCCCGTCATGGCGACGAGTCGCCCGCCCTCCTGCTCACGCTTGATCAGCTCGAGCTTCTGCTCGGGTGTCGCCTCGGCGAGGAAGTCGTCGACGCCCGCCTCCTTCGCGATCGCGGCGGCGGTCAGCGGGTTGTCGCCCGTGATCATGACCGTGCGGATGCCCATGCTGCGCAGCTCCTCGAACCGCTCGCGCAGGCCGTCTTTCACGATGTCCTTGAGGTGCACGACGCCGAGCACCTCGCCGGATCCCGCCGGACGCTTCACGGCGACCACCAGCGGGGTGCCGCCGCTCGAGGCCACGCCGTCGACGAGGCCGGCGAGTTCGGCATCCGTGTCGAGCCCGAGCCAGGCGTCGATCGCCGACCCTGCGCCCTTGCGGATCTGCGTCCCGTCGGCGAGGTCAAGTCCCGACATGCGGGTCTGCGCGGTGAACGGCACGACCACGGCATCCGCCGGCTCGTCGACCCGGATGCCGCGGCTCAGCGCCAGCTCGACGATCGAGGCGCCCTCGGGCGTGGGGTCGGCGAGGGATGAGAGGGCAGCGACACGAAGCAGCTCGTCGGGGTCGACGCCGCCGAGGCGAAGCACCTCGTGGGCGCGGCGGTTGCCGTAGGTGATGGTGCCGGTCTTGTCGAGCAGCAGCGTCGTGACGTCGCCTGCGGCCTCGACGGCGCGGCCCGACATCGCGAGCACGTTGCGCTGCACGAGACGGTCCATGCCGGCGATGCCGATGGCCGAGAGCAGGGCGCCGATCGTGGTCGGGATCAGGCACACGAGCAGGGCGATCAGCACCGGGATGCTGACGGGCGAGGCCGCATACGAGGCGATCGGGTTGAGCGCGAGAACCACTACGACGAACACGATCGACAGGCTCGCGAGCAGGATGTTGAGCGCGATCTCGTTGGGTGTGCGCTGACGGCTGGCGCCCTCGACGAGCGCGATCATGCGGTCGACGAACGTCTCGCCGGGCTTCGAGGTGATGCGCACGACGATGCGGTCCGACAGCACGCGCGTGCCACCGGTGACGGCGCTGCGGTCGCCACCGGACTCGCGGATGACCGGTGCGCTCTCGCCCGTGATCGCCGACTCGTCGACGGTCGCGATTCCCGCGACGATGTCGCCGTCACCGGGGATCAGCTCGCCCGCCGTGACGATCACGATGTCGTCGCGCTGCAGCTCGGCCGATGAGACGTCGACCGCCTCGGTGCGCTCGGCCGTGGCATCCGTCGCCGAGTCATAGCGGACGACCTTGCGGGCCATCGTGCTGGTGCGGGTCTTGCGCAGACTCGCGGCCTGGGCCTTGCCGCGGCCCTCGGCCACGGACTCGGCGACGTTGGCGAACAGCACGGTCAGCCACAGCCAGATCGCGATGCCCCAGGTGAAGGGTGCGGGCACGGGTGTTCCGCCGGAGTCGGCCGGGCCGCCGAGGAACGGCTCGGCGATCGCGAGCACGGTCGTGAATGCGGCACCGACCCAGACGAGGAGCATCACGGGGTTGCGCACGAGCGACGCGGGGTTGAGCTTGCGCAGGGCGCCGGGCAGGGCCTGCGTCAGCTGTGCCCAGCCGAATGAGCGGGGCGGTGCGGTCGGGGCGGATGCCGGAGCATCCTGCTGTTCCGAGGGCGTGGTGGTGAGGGTCATGTCAGACGAGTCCTTCAGCGAGGGGTCCCAGTGCGAGCACGGGGAAGTAGGTGAGTGCCGTGATGATGACCGTGACGGCGGTGAGGAGGCCGACGAACTGCGGTCGGTGCGTGGGCAGGGTTCCGGTGTTCTCCGGCACGCGCTGCTGTGCGGCGAAGGATCCGGCCAGGGCCAGCACGAGGACGATCGGAAGGAACCGGCCGAGCAGCATCGCGATGCCCAGTGCGGTGTTGAACCACGGGGTGTTCGCGGTGAGGCCGGCGAAGGCGGAGCCGTTGTTGTTCGACGCCGAGGTGAAGGCGTAGAGCACCTCGCTCATGCCGTGCACGCCGGGGTTGAGGATGCTGGTCGCCTCGACGTCGGCGCGGATGCCGGGGATCGCGAAGCTCAGGGCCGTGCCGACAAGAACGAGGGTGGGCGTCACGAGGATGTAGAGGCTCGCGAGCTTGATCTCCTTCGGGCCGATGCGCTTGCCGAGGTACTCGGGGGTGCGGCCGACGAGCAGTCCGCCGACGAACACCGCGATGATCGCGAGCACGAGCATGCCGTAGAGACCGGAGCCGACGCCGCCGGGGGCGACCTCGCCGAGCATCATGTTGAGCATCGGCATCATGCCGCCGAGTGCCGTGTACGAGTCGTGCATCGAGTTGACGGCGCCGGTCGACGTCAGGGTGCTGGCGCTGCCGAACAGGGTCGAGCCGAGGATGCCGAAGCGCACCTCCTTGCCCTCCATCGCCGCACCCGCGAGTTCCGGAGCGCTGCCGCGGCCGGCCAGCTCGAGGGCCGAGAGCGCGAAGGTCGAGATCAGGAAGATCGTTCCCATCACGGCGGCGATCGCGTAGCCCTGGCGGTTGTCGCCGATCATGCGACCGAACGTGCGGGGGAGTGAGAACGGGATCACGAGGATCAGCAGGATCTGCAGCAGACTGGTCCAGCCGGTCGGGTTCTCGAACGGATGCGCCGAGTTGGCGTTGAAGAAGCCGCCGCCGTTCGTGCCGAGCAGCTTGATGGCCTCCTGTGAGGCGACGGGTCCGCCGGGAATGGTCTGCGTGCCGCCCGAGACCGTGGTCACATCGGTGAAGCCGGCGAAGTTCTGCACCACGCCGCCCGCGATCAGGGCGATGGCGGCGATCAGAGCGATCGGCAGCAGGATGCGTCCGAGCCCGCGGATCAGGTCGACCCAGAAGTTGCCGATCGTGGTCGAGCCGCGGCGCGCGAGGCCGCGGATCAGCGCGACCGCGACGGCCAGACCGACGGCGGCCGAGACGAAGTTCTGCACCGTGAGGCCGGCGAGCTGCACGGTGTAGCCCATGGTCTGCTCGGGCGAGTACGACTGCCAGTTGGTGTTCGCGACGAATGACGCCGCGGTGTTGAACGCGAGCCCTTCGGGCACGGCCGGGAGTCCGAGCGACTGGGGCAGGAAGCTCTGCAGTCTCTGCAGCCCGTAGACGAGCAGCAGGCCGACGACCGAGAACGCGAGCACGCTGCGGGCATAGGCCCGCCAGGTCTGCTCGGATGCCGGGTCGACGCCCATCAGTCGGTACAGGCCGCGCTCGGCCTTCAGGTCGCGCGGGGTGCTGAAGACGTGGGCCATGTAGTCGCCCACCGGGCGGTACAGCAGCACGAGGGCGATGATGAGGACGGCGGCCTGCAGGACGCCGAACCAGATGTCGGCACCCGCGCCCATCAGAACTTCTCCGGGGCGACGAGAGCCACCACGAGGTAGACGACGGCGGCCACGGCGAGGGCGGCGGCGATGATCTCGAAGACGATCACAGTCGTTCCACCCCCTTCGCGACAAGAGAGACGAGGGCGAACAGCGCGAGAGTCAGCGCGATGTAGATGATGTCGAGCACGAGACTCGATACAACTCCCGTGCGGACCGGCATATGGCGATCCTCACGCTTTGCCTACGGGGCCGTGCGGGATGCATGCGACTTGCTCACATCTCGGGGTCGATCCGACTTTCTCGCGACGCGTTGTCGCATCCGTCGTTCGTCGTTCGTGGTTCGGGTAGGAGGTCCCCGATCGGGGGGCCTCAGACGCGAGAGGTGCGGTGGTGACTGTGTACAACGACCCGATGGTGGCGAACCTCGTCTACCGGCTCGAGGCTGAGCACGCCGAGGAGCAGATCGTGCGACGTCGGACGGCGCTCGAGCATCCTGGTCTGATCCGGCGCCCTTCCCTCCGTGTGCGCGCTCGCCGCCTCTGGGCGCGCATCTCTTCCGGCGGAAGCGGGGAACCGGGATGATCGTCCTGACGGCAGGATCGGAGCGGAACCTGCTCGATCGAGCGGACGGAGAGAGTCTGAGTGATGCAGCGCCGGAATCGAATCGAGGAGCCTCGGTGAACGCCGACGCCGGTGCGCACGTCACGCAGGTCTATCGCGACGAGTGGGCGCGCATCGTGGGAGGACTCACCCGACGGTGCGGTGATCTCGACCTCGCCGAGGAGATGGCTGCTGAGGCGTTCGCCTCGGCCGCTGAGCGGTGGCCGGACGAGGGAGTGCCGCCCAACCCTGCTGGCTGGATCACCACCACGGCCTACCGCAAGGCCATCGATCGGCTCCGCCGGGAGTCGTTCCGCGACGCCAAGCAGCGGGAGGCTCTCATGCTGCACGATCCCGAACCACCGGAGCCGACGGGCGTCATCGACGACGATCGCCTCCGTCTGCTGTTCACCTGCTGCCACCCGGCGCTGTCGCTCGAAGCGCGCGTTGCCCTGACCCTGCGGATCAGCGCCTTCTCGAAGACTGGGCGGATGAGGGCAGGGCGGCCGGCAGCCTGGGCGAGGGCGCACCCGTCGCGGGGGCGGACCAAGCCAAGTCGGTGGCGGTGCGAGACGGCAAGGTGCTCGTCACCGACGGCCCGTTCCCGGAGTTCAAGGAATGGTTCGCCGGCTACGACATCTTGACCGCCGAGTCGATCGACGAGGCGGCAAGCTTCATGGCGAAGCATCCGACCGCAGTGATGGGGCGGGTGTATATCCTGCCGGTGGTGAAACTCCCCTGGGACGAGGACTGAGGGCCACACCCCCACCGGATCTACACTCAGCGAGTGAGTGCGACGCGACGGCGGCTGGGAGCGGGGACGATCATCGTCCTGGCGCTCATCGCCGTGGCACTCGTCTGCATCATCACGGGCGTCCTCCCGCCTTCGGATGCCGGGGCGCTCGGCGCCCGCATCGCGCCGGTGCTCGGGTTCGTCATCGCGATCACGATCGTCGCCGAGCTGGCCCGGGATGCTGCGGTGTTCGACGTCGTCGCACAGCGTCTGGCTCGGTGGGGGCAGGGGCGCGTCATCCTGCTCTGGTTGTCCGTCGTGGTGCTCGCCGTCATCAGCACGGTGTTCCTGTCGCTCGACACGACGGCGGTGATCGTGACGCCGGTCGTGGTCGTGCTCGCGCAGAGCGTCGGCATCCCTCCACTGCCGTTTGCCCTCGTCACCGTGTGGCTGGCGAACACGGCGTCCCTCGCCCTGCCCGTGTCGAACCTCACGAACCTGCTCGCGGCACGGTCGATCGGTGACGACCCGCTCGCGTTCCTCGCGCTGAGCTGGGCGCCGACACTCGTCGGGGTGCTCGTGCCCGTCGTGATCCTCACGCTGCGACACCGGCGCACGCTCTTCGGCGGGTATCGCACTCCTACAGGCGGTGCCCCTTCCGACCGGATGCTCTTCTGGGCGGCGTCCGCCATCCTGCTGCTCCTGATGCCGCTGCTCGCACTGACCCATGACGTGTGGATCCCCGCGACGGTCGCAGCGCTCGTGCTCATCGTCGTGTTCGGCATCCGGCGTCGCCATGTGCTGCGACTCTCGCTCGTGCCATGGCAGGCGATCGGCCTGGCGGCGGCCCTGTTCGTCGTGGTCGAGACCGCGCACGCGAACGGCATCCTCGACTTCCTGTCGGTCCTCGCGACCAGTGGCCACGCGCCCGCAGAACTGCTGCGTCTCTCTGCGGCGGGCGCGCTCGCCGCGAACGGGGTCAACAACCTGCCCGCCTACCTGATCCTCGAACCCACAGCCGGCGATCCGGTCGCGCTCATGGCGCTGCTGATCGGCGTGAACCTCGGCCCCCTGATCACCCCGTGGGCATCGCTCGCCACCCTTCTCTGGCATCACAGGGTGGTGTCGCTGGGTGTCGAGATCCGCTGGGGCAGCCTGATGCTCTGGGGAGCGATCGTCGCCGTGCCGACGGTGCTGGTCGCCACGCTCGTGCTCGCCTTGGTCGCAGGCTGAGATCCGGCATCCCGATCCCGGCCGCAGGGGAGGGAAAAGGGCAGCGACTCGCGTCACGGGATCTGGGGGAGGTCCGCGGCACGACATGGGGAGTGTGTGCCGGGTGAGGGTCGCTGCCCTACTCCACAACGCTACGCACATGCCGTCGGATCCGGTGAAACTTCAGTGCCTGATGTATGGTGCGTCGGCATGACAGCGGCATAAAGTGTGCCCGTGGGCGACATCAGCGCATCTCTGCCGATCCGGCCGCGGCAGCTGATCCGCGACCAGGTCTTCGCCACGCTCGCCGAAGAGATCATCTCCGGCCGCATGCAACCCCTCGAAGAGATTCGCGACCAGGACTTGCAGGCCGAATACGGCGTCTCCCGCACGCCCATCCGCGAGGCTCTCAACCGTCTCGCCGACCTCGGACTCATCGAGGTCAGCACCAACCGGTTCACACGCGTTGCGCCGGTCGACCTCGAGGCACAGGCGGAACGTGTCGAGACCGCCGTCGCCATGATCGGATACTGCGCCGTCAGAGCAGTGCCGACCTACACCGACGAGCAGGTCGCCTCTCTGCACGAGAGGATCGACGGACTCCTGGTCGCCGAGCTCGCAGGAACCTCGAGTCGCGAGGGGCTCAGCCTCTGGTACGCGCTGTGGGGCGAGATCGTGCTCAACGCCCACAACCAGACGATGATCGACATCCTCGACGGTCAGCTGGTGCTGCACCTCACCCGAACAGTGCCCGCGCAACGCGTGCCCGACGAACTCGTCGACTACATGCGCGCGGCCCTCGATCAGCTGCGTGCCCTGCTCGATCGGCGCGACGGCGTCGGGGTACGCGACCTCATCGAACCGCTGTTCCTGAGATCGACGATCGAACCTCTCCGCGCGGCGGCGGCGCTCGCCGCGGCATCCGCCTCCGTCTCCGCCGGCTCGACGCCCGCCGTCCTCTTACCCGGGGACTGACATGCCCGACCGGCGGATCGACAGGCTGAACTCCACGCGACTGCTGGGAGGGATCGAGCAGCCACCGCCCGTCATCACCTCCCGCGCGGATGCCGTCGTCGACTCGCTCGCGCACTCGATCGAGTCGGGCGAACTGGCGCCCGGCGATCCCTTATCGGTCACCGCCCTCGCACAGCGGCTCACCGTCGCCGCGGCGACCGTGCGATCAGCCCTCGGCACCCTTGAAGCGATGCATCTGATCGAGCACCGTCTGAACAGGGCATCGGTCGTCGTGACGCCGACCCCCGCGTGGTTCGTCGCTATCGCCGCTGAATGCTCCGGCCTGTCGATCGCGGCGGCCGACCTCGGCATCGCGGAGGCGACCGAGGCGCAGATCGCCGATCTCGCCGAGCGGGCGGCGACCGTCCGCGAACTCTGGGCGTCGGACGAGAGCGATCAGGTCATCGGAGCAGAGGGGCTGTGGGAACTGCTCGACCTGCTCGCGGTGTTCTCGCGCAACCGACACCTCAGCGCCCTGCACGCGTCGAAGCGCACGGCGCTGGTGCTCGGCATCCGCTCGCTCAGCCGGCCCCGCAACCCCGCCATGCTCCGATCGGTCGTCGACGCGCTCGTCGCCGCAGCGCGCGATCGCGACCGCCTCGAAGCGACGGATCTGGTGAGAGACCTCTACACGTTCGTGGTCGACGGGGTCACAGAACTCTGACGCGTCGGTGTCCACTCCTCCGCGAGGATGCCATAGTTGAGCCCGTCGAGCCACTCGCCCGACCGGTGCAGAGCGGTCTTGCGGCTGAACTCCTCCCGGCGCATGCCGAGCCGCTCCATCAGACGCCACGAGGGCTCGTTGTCGGCGAAGCATCCGGCATGCACCCGGCGCAGCCCCAGCGGACCGAAGCAGACGTCGATCACGGCGCGGATGGCCTCGGTCGCATAGCCGCGACCGGTGTGCGCGGGGTCGAGCACCCAGCCGAGCTCCGCCTCGACGCCCCTCGCCTGATCGGCGACCTCGAGCTGCGCCCAGCCGTCACCGATCCTGATCATGATGTCGCCGATCGGCGTGGGCCCGTCGTTCTCCGTGATCAGCTCGACGAGGTACATCGACGTGAGCCGGCCGGGGTCGAGATACCGCTCGCGGAACTCCTCGAGTGTGGCCGGCGCGAGTCCGAGCCACCGGTTCACCTCCGGCCGTCGACGCCACTCCCACATGGCGTCGACGTCGGGTGCCGTCATCGGCCGGATCTGCAGCCGCTCGGTACGGACAGGCCAGACGTCGGTGTGCGGCGAATCGGTCATCGCCCCAGCCTATTGAGGGGCGTGGCCGGACACTCGACGCATCTCGGCCGCGAGTGCCGCGTTCGTCTCGTCGAACCGCCCGGTGATGGTGTCTCGCACCTCGGGAGACTTGTTCTGGCTCAGCTTGGCGCGCGCGTCGAACCGGTCGACACGCATCCTCAGCCCGACGGTTCCCTTCGCCGCTCGCCGGGTGCCGGCCTCGTCCTCCGACAGGCTGCGCCCGTGCGGCGTTCCCTTCTCGAAGTGGTCGGTCAGCTGCGCGAGCATGGCGTAGTTCTCCTCCTCGGTGAGGATCTCGGGAGTGCCGTAGAGATGAGCGGTCACGTGGTTCCAGGTGGGCACGAGGTCGCCGGGCGCATAGAGGCTGGGCGACACGTAGTCGTGGGGGCCCTGGATGATCACGAGCACCTCGTGCGCGCCCAGTTCATGCAGCTGCTCGTCGCGGCGACCGAAGTGGCTCGCGATCACGATCTCGTGTTCGTCTTCGATCAGCAGCGCGGGGTAATGCGAAGCGACCAGCCCTGTGCTCGCGGGGGACACGAAGGTCGCCCACGGGTTGCCGCGGATCAGGCGCTTCACCTCGAGCGGGTCGGTCATCAGGTAACGGGGTGTGTGGCGCATCAGAACTCCTCGTTCAGGGGGCGGGTGGTGGGTCGGGGATGGATCAGTCGGGTGCGCACCGCGAGCGCGGCGCACACGATGACGGCCAGGCCGCCGAGCGCGGTGGGCCATCCGATCTGCTCATGAAGAAGCAGCGCGGCCCACGCGATGCTCATCACGGGTTGGACCAGTTGGATCTGGCTCACCGGGGCCATGGGCCCGATCGCGAGCCCGCGGTACCAGGCGAAGAATCCGAGGAACATGCTCACCACGGCGAGGTAGGCGAAGGCGAGCCACTGCACCGGCGATGCCGTCGGCGGGTCGGCGACCGCCGAGGCCAGGGTCAGCACGAGCATCAGCGGCGCGGCGAGCACGAGCGCCCACGACACGGTCTGCCAAGCTCCGAGCTCCCGAGCCAGCAGGCCGCCCTCCGCATAGCCGACAGCCGCAGCGAGCACCGCGGCGAACAGCAGCAGATCGGCCCAGTGGAGTGCGCCGAGATCCCCGTTCTGCAGTGACGCGAAGACCACCGCCGTGATGGCGCCGAGTGCGGCGAACCACCAGAACGCACGTCCCGGCCGTTCGCGCGTGCGGAGCACGACGATGACGGCCGTCGCTGCGGGGAGCAGGCCGATCACCACGGCGCCGTGGCTCGCCGGTGCGGCGGTCATGGCGAACGACGTCAAGAGGGGGAACCCCGCGACCACGCCGCCGGCGACGATCGCGAGTCGCCACCATTGCACCCTGGTCGGCGGATGCTGCCGGGTGGCCGCCAGAGCGATGGCAGCGAGCGCTGCGGCGATGACCGCGCGACCGGATCCGATGAACAGAGGCGAGAGGCCGCCGACCGCGATGCGGGTGAAGGGGAGGGTGAACGAGAAGGCGGCGACGCCGAGAAGCCCCCACCAGAGGCCCGCACGGGATAGCGCTGTGCGAGCAGGGGCGATAACGCTACTCTGTTCTTTCATGAGTCAGGATAGCAGTGACCGGATCGTAGGAGAACTGCGTCGGTGGATCGAGGCGGCGCCTCCGGGGTCTCGGGTTCCCTCGAATCGAGCGCTCGTCGCGCAGTACGGAGCGAGCCCTGTGACGGTGCAGAAGGCGATGGGACGCCTCGCCCGGCTGGGCCTGATCGAATCTCGACCAGGCGCGGGGACGTTCGTGCGCGCGCAGAAGACGCCGCGCCCCGCCGACTACGGCTGGCAGACATCTGCGCTCGGTGCTCCTCCCGCGCGACTCGCCGGGCTCACCTCGACGCAGCGGACTGTCGCTCCCGACGCGATCGGCATGCATTCGGGGTATCCGGCGGTCGACCTGCTTCCCGAGCGGCTGGTCCGTCAGGCGATCACCCGTGCGGCACGCACCTCGTCAGCGCTCACTCGCTCGCCCGCGGCCGGGCTGCCGGAGCTGCAGGCCTGGTTCGCGGCCGAGCTCGCGGCATCCGCCCCCGCAGACGTCACTCCGGCATCCGCCAGGGATGCGCTCGTGATCGCGGGCAGCCAGAGCGGGCTGAGCTCCATCTTCCGTGCCGTGGTCGGGGCCGGTCAGCCTCTGCTGATCGAGTCGCCCACCTACTGGGGCGCTCTTCTCGCCGCCGAGCAGGCCGGGGTGGTGCTGGTGCCGATCCCGTCGGGGCCGGACGGGCCCGATCCGGATGCCGTCGAGCGGGCGTTCGTCGAGACCGGCGCTCGTGCGTTCTACGCGCAGCCCACATTCGCCAACCCGACGGGCGCCAGGTGGCCCGCGTCGACCGGCCTCGCCGTTCTCGAGAGCGTGCGGCGGCACGGTGCCTTCCTCATCGAAGACGACTGGGCGCACGATCTGGCCATCGACGGCGATCCGCGTCCGATCGCGGCGATGGACGATGACGGCCATGTCGTCTATCTCCGTTCGCTGACCAAGAGCGTCTCGCCCGCACTGCGGATCGCCGCGGTGATCGTGCGGGGCCCGGCGCGCGAGCGCATCCTCGCCGACCGTGCCGCCGAGTCGATGTACGTGAGCGGGCTGCTGCAGGCTGCCGCGCTCGACGTCGTGACCCAGCCGGCGTGGAAGAGCCACCTGCGTGGCTTCCGCGACCACTTGAGGGCGCGACGCGATCTGCTGCTCGCGAGCCTCGCCGAGCACGCCCCGACCGCGACGGTCGAGACGGTGCCGGCCGGTGGCCTCAACCTCTGGGTGCGGCTTCCGGAGGGCACCGATGTCGTCGGCGTGGTCCGAGGATGCGAGACCCGCGGCCTCATCATCTCTCCCGGATCCGAATGGTTCCCCGCGGAGCCCTCCGGAGCCTATGTGCGACTCAACTACGCGAACGCCGACCCGACGCGATTCCCCGAGGCGGCGGAGATCCTCGGCGGTGTGCTCGCGGCATCCTGACCGGCGTCAGCTCTCGGGCGGACCCTCGGGGCGGTGCGCGCGGCGGCCGTTCACGACGACCGGTCGCCCTGCGCGCTCCTGCCCCGGCAGCGGGCGTGAGCGTCGGCCGTAGATCAGCTCCGACGAGTCGAGCAGCCACGGCACGAGCGTGATCGAGACCCCGTGCACGAGCATCAGCTGGTTGGCCAGGCGGCGTGAGCGGCGGTTGTGCAGGAACGTCTCCCACCAGTGCCCCACGATGTACTGCGGCAGATAGACCGTGACCACGGACGAGCCGTGCTTCTCGCGGTACTGCTTGATGAACTGCGTCACCGGCTGTGCGAACGACCGGAAGGGCGACTCGACGATCACCAGCGGGATCGGCACCAGGTGGTCTGCCCAGTCCTTCTGCAGCTGCGCGGCATCGTCGGATGCGACGGCGACGTGCACCGCCAGAGTCTTGCCGTGCTTGGCGGCGATCGCGTAGTCGATGGCCTTGATCACGGGCTTCTGCAGGCGGTTGACGAGCACGATCGCCAGGTCGCCGGTCGCGCCGAACTTCGTCGTGTCGTCGATCGCGATCTCATGCTCGACGTCGCGGTAGTACCGCTTCACGCCCATCATCAGGAACGCCAGTACCGGGATCGCGAAGAACACCAGGTAGGCGCCGTGCGTGAACTTCGTGATCGTCACGATCAGCAGCACCGCCACCGTCATCGCGGCGCCCACCGAGTTGATGACCAGCCCGATCTTCGCCGAGCGGCGGTCGGATGCCGAGGCGCCGTCGACGCCCGACCCGGGAGTCGTCTCGAGCGGCCCGCGCAGCACGCGGCGCCAGTGCCGGACCATGCCGATCTGCCCGAGCGAGAACGACACGAAGACGCCGATGATGTAGAGCTGGATCAGCGTGGTGAGCTTCGCCTGGAACACCACGAGCACGATGATCGCCGCGATCCCCAGCACGATCATGCCGTTCGAGAACACGAGGCGGTCGCCGCGGGTGTTCAGCGACTTGGGGGCGTAGCCGTCACGGGCGAGCACCGAGCCGAGCAGCGGGAATCCGTTGAAGGCGGTGTTGGCCGCCAGCAGCAGCACGCAGGCGGTCGCCGCCTGGATGATGAAGAACAGGATGCTGCCGCCGCCGAACGTCGCAGACGCGATCTGCGCCATCAGGCTCGGCTGCGGGTTCGAGCAGTCGAAGCCGATCAGGTCGCACGGGTTCTCGGCGTAGTGCACGCCGGTGATCAGGGCCAGGGCGGTGAGCCCGGCGAACAGGCACGCGGCGATGGAACCCATCAGCACGAGCGTGGTCTGGGCGTTGCGGACCTTCGGGGTGCGGAAGGCGGGCACGCCGTTCGACACCGCCTCGACGCCGGTGAGGGCCGAGCATCCGCTCGAGAACGCCCGCAGGATCAGAAGGATCACCGCGGCCTGGCCGAGGTCTTCGGAGTGCACGGCGAACTCGGCGCTCGAGGCGACCGGCGCATCGCCGAGGAAGGTGCGGAACAGCCCGGTCACGATCATGAAGCCGACGGAGGCGATGAACACGTAGGTCGGGATCGCGAAGACGAGCGAGGCCTCGCGCACTCCTCGCAGGTTCACCAGGATGATGAGGATCACGAATCCGACCGCCAGCTCGACGCGCAGCGGATCGAGGCCCGGCACCGCCGAGATGATGTTGTCGACGCCGGATGCCACCGACACGGCGACCGTCAGCACGTAGTCGACCAGCAGCGCGGCCGCGACGATGACGCCGGGGATCTCGCCGAGGTTCTTCGAGGCGACCTCGTAGTCGCCGCCGCCCGAGGGGTAGGCCTTGATGAGCTGCCGGTAGCTGAGCACGACGACGATCAGCAGCACGACGACCGCGACCGCGACGAGCGGGGTGAACGACAGGAACGTCAGTCCGCCGATGAGGAGGATCATCACGAGCTCCTGCGGCGCGTAGGCGACCGAGCTCAGGGCGTCCGACGCGAAGATCGGCAACGCCATCTTCTTCGGGAGCAGCTGATCGTCGACCTGTGCGCTCGTCAGCGGGTCGCCGATGAGGATGCGCTTCACGCGAGGAGGAGCGTCGAGGTTGTCCCGGGTTTCATCTGACACGTCGGGCGACATTACGCCCGCGAACGGCTTCCTCACGCGTTCCTCACGGAATCCCTACGGGTGCCCCGGTGTCCCTAACGGAATCCTTACGCGGCCGAGGCGGTCACTCGGAATGAGGGCGCGGCATGTACCACTCGGTGAACGCGGTCGCCCGACCCTCGGCATCCAGTCGGACGATCCAGAGATTGAGATAGTCCCTTTCAGACGGGTACTGCGTGCGCCCCTCGATCGCCACGAAGTCGTCATCCTCGCGGACTATCCACCACTCGAACGACCACGTGCCCGGATCGTCGAGGTCCTCGAGCCAGCCGGCGACGATGTCGGCCCGACCGACCCGCGGCTCGGCGTCGGGGCTCGTGAGGTAGATCGCGTCTTCGCTGAAGAGCGCCGCGATCTGCTGCGGGTCGTTCGATCGCCACGCCTCGACGTACGCCTCTGTCCACTTCTCGCCTGCGGTAGCCATGTCGTCCGTTGTAGACCCGGCCTCCGACATCGTCAAGACCGCGCCGGACCGAATTTCTCATCGGCGATGCACAGCCTGCGCCGATCACGAACGCGTAACGTCGGATGCATGACGTCCCTTCAGCTCACCGACGATGCGATCCAGCAGACTCGGGAGCTCCGCGATGAGTTCCAGCGCTTCCTGCGCGAGTACGAGTTCGGGATGCGGGAGGTGGAGACGAAGATCTCGATCCTGCGTGACGAGTTCACCCATCACCACGCGTACAACCCGATCGAGCACGTCAAGAGCCGGTTGAAGACCCCCGACAGCATCGTCGAGAAGATCGCCCGCAAGGGCATCGTCGAGCCGGACTTCGAACGCATCCGCTCCGAGATCACCGACATCGCCGGCGTGCGAGTCACGTGCAGCTTCGTCGCCGATGTGTACCGCCTGTTCGACCTGCTCACCGCGCAGGACGACGTCACCGTGCGCACCGTCAAGGACTACATCGCCACGCCGAAGGAGAACGGCTACAAGAGCCTGCACGCGATCATCGAGGTGCCGGTGTTCCTGTCGACCGGGGCGCTCGCGGTGCCGGTCGAGGTGCAGTTCCGGACCATCGCGATGGACTTCTGGGCCAGCCTCGAGCACAAGATCTATTACAAGTTCTCGAACCAGGTGCCCTCGCACCTCGTCGACAGCCTGACCGATGCGGCCGAGGCCGCCGCCGAGCTCGACAGCCGCATGGAGCGTCTGCATCGCGAGGCGCACGGAGTGCCGCAGCGCCAGCTCGCGCCGCCGCCCCCGCCGCACGTCGTGCAGGTCTGACCCGACGCTCGTCGTCTCCGGTGCGCGGCGCACGCGAGCGGCGCGGTGTTGCGCGCGGCGGCGGGCTCCGGGAGCATGGGCAGGTGGTGAAGACGCAGCAGCCCCCGGTCGCCGACCTCGAGCGCACCCTCGTCGAGCTCCCCGGTCTCGACCGCGGACGCCAGCTGTGCGAGTGCGACCACGGCGACGACGAGGCCTATGCCGCCTGCGGACGCAAGGCCAAGTGGCGCGTCACGGTCGACTGCGTCTGCGGGGAGAACCACCCGCGTCGCGTCGAGATCCTGTGCTCCCGGTGCCTGCGCACTCTGCGCCAGCTGCAGGACCGCGACACCATCACCGCGCGGCGTCTCTGACGCACCGGCGCTCGCGACCATCCGTTCGCGCCTTCGCTCCGAACAACCGCTGACCACACCGTCGGCGGTGCGAAGGAGCAGATCATGGCACAGCGCAGCAAAGACCCACAGCGCAGCAAGGGCAGACGATTCATCCTCTGGGCAGCACTCTCGGGTGTGATCAGCGGTGCCGTCTTCCTCGCCACCGCAGAGCTGTTCGCGCTGATCTTCGCGCGCTCAGCGAGCCCGATCCTCGCGGTCGGCGGTTTCGTGATCGACATCGTGCCGCAGCCCTTCAAGGAATTCGCGATCGCGACCTTCGGCGAGTACGACAAGATCGCGCTGCTGGTCGGTCTCGGTCTCGCGGTGGTGATCGCGTCGGCGATCGCCGGAATCCTTCAGCTGCTCCGTCCCCCGCTCGGCGTGATCGCCCTGGTGGTCGCGGGCGCGCTCTCCACCGCGGCGATCGTGACGAGGGCGGGAGTCACGCCCCTCGCCTTCCTGCCACCCGTGCTCGGCACCATCGCAGGGTCGATCCTGATGGTGCTCCTGATCCGCCGTCTGAAGACGTGGAAGGCCTCGGCGGTTCCCGCCGTGATGACCGACCGCAAGGGTGAGGGTCTCGCCGCGACCGGCACCGGGACGGTGGGCCAGGATGCCGCGCAGCCGCCGAAGGATCTGGGGCGTCGGCAGTTCTTCATCCTCGCCGGGATCGCGAGCGTCTCGGCGGTCGTCGTCGGCATCGCGTCGCGCACGGTGAGCATGACGGTCGCCTCCGTGGCGTCGATCCGGGAGGCGCTGAAGCTCCCGGCGCCGAAGTCGACGGTCACGGTGCCGAAGGGCGCCGAGCTCGACATCCCGGGCCTGAGCAAGCTGTTCACCCCGAACAAGGACTTCTACCGCGTCGACACCGCGCTGACCGTGCCCACGATCGACCCCAGCACCTGGCGTCTCGTGATCGACGGCATGGTCGATCAGCGCGTCGAGATGAGCTTCCAGGACCTCCTCGACATGGGGCTCGACGAGTATGCGATCACCCTCACCTGCGTCTCGAACGAGGTGGGCGGCGACCTCGTCGGCAATGCGAAGTGGCTCGGCGTCCCGCTGCGCGATGTTCTCAAGAAGGCAGGGGTGAAGTCCGGAGCCGACATGGTGCTGTCGAAGAGCGTCGACGGATACACCGCGAGCACGCCGCTGTCGGCGCTGACCGACGACAACCTCGATGCGATCCTCGCGGTGGGCATGAACGGCGAGCCGCTGCCGCTCGAGCACGGGTTCCCGGTGCGCATGGTCGTTCCCGGTCTCTACGGCTACGTCTCGGCGACGAAGTGGCTGACCGAGCTCAAGGTGACGACGTTCGACAAGGACGAGGCCTACTGGACCCCGCGTGGATACAGCGCCGAGGCGCCGATCAAGTTCGCCTCGCGCGTCGACACTCCCAAGGTCGGCGAGGCGGTCAAGGCCGGCCGCATCCCGATCGCGGGCGTCGCGTGGGCGCAGTCGGTCGGCATCGAGCGGGTCGAGGTGCGCATCGACGAGGGCGACTGGATGCCGGCGACGCTGTCGGCACCGATCAACGAGGACACCTGGGTGCAGTGGTTCATGGAGTGGGATGCCACGCCGGGCACGCACTACGTGGCCGTGCGAGCCATCAACAAGAACGGCGACCTGCAGATCGAAGAGCGGGCGCCGATCGCGCCGAACGGTTCGTCGGGGTGGCAGCGGTCGCTGATCCGAGTCGCCTGATGCCGGTGCGTGACCCCGGGTCTCGCCCTAGTGTGGGAGCCATGACGTCGCTCCCCGCCTGCGTGATCACTGTCTCGGATCGATCCTTCACGGGTGAACGCGAAGACAGGGGAGGGCCGATCGCGGTCGGGCTGCTGCGGGATGCCGGGTGGCACTGCCCGGATGCCGAGGTCATCGCCGACGGCGCCACCTCGGTCGCGGATGCGCTGCGCCGAGCGGTGGCCCGCGGCGTGAGGCTGATCGTGACGACCGGGGGGACCGGCGTCAGTCCGCGCGATGAGACGCCGGAGGGCACCCGTCGGGTGATCACCCGCGAGGTGCCCGGCATCGCCGAGGAACTGCGCCGCAGCGGCCTCGCCGACACCCCGCTGTCCGTGCTCTCTCGTGGCGTGGCGGGCATCGTCGACCCGGCCGGATCGCTCGTGGTGAATCTTCCCGGGTCGCCCCGGGCCGTGGCATCCGGTGTTCCCGTCGTGCTCACCGTCGCCAGACACGTCGTCGACCAGGTCGAGGGCGGTGATCACTCGTGAACGAGGTGCGGATCGCAGCGATCTCGGAGGAGAAGCTCGACGTCGACGCGCATCTCGCTGCGGTGGACGACCCGGCCCTGGGCGGGGTCACGACCTTCATCGGGCGCGTGCGCGACAACGACCCCGATGCGGCGACCCCGGTGGTCGGGCTCGAATACAGCTCGCACCCCGATGCGGAGCCGACGCTGCGACGCATCGCCGAGGAGGCGGCAGCGGATGCCGTCGGCGACGCCAGGGTCGTGGTCGCCGTGAGCCACCGCATCGGTCGCCTCGACGTCGGGGATGCGGCTGTGGTCATCGCGGTCGCGGCAGAGCATCGTGCTGAGGCCTTCGAGGTGTGCCGCGCGGTCATCGAGGACATCAAGACGTCGCTGCCGGTGTGGAAGCGCCAGGTCGAGTCGGACGGCTCGACCTCGTGGAAGGGCATCGGCGGCTGAGCCGAGTCGCGGCTGCTTCACGCGGCCATTCGCGCTTCCGAAGGCCGTTTTCGGCATCCGCGTCCTTCTGACGCGCAGATCGCCGCACGAAGCGCACGCCCCGCGGGCATCGCTTCGCCCGCGGCCTATCCCCCGGCGAACGGGGGAAGCACGTCGATCAGCTGGGCGTCGTCGAGCGGACGGTCGTCATCGCTGCGCACACCGTCGACCATGACCGCGCACCGCGGAAGGATGTCGGCGAGCGCCGGATGGTCGGCGACGACGGCGGCGCGCAGCTGCTCGAGCGAGTGCTCGCCGCGGTCCTCGGCGTCGGTGCCCGCGGCCTCGGCGGCCGCAGCGAAATAGCGGACGCGGGTGGTCACTGCGTCTCTCCCTCGCGCACCCAGTCGCCCGAGCGCCCGCCCGACTTCGCGACGATGCGCACGTCTTCGATCACGACCGAGCGGTCGAGGCCCTTGACCATGTCGACGATCGCGAGGGCGCTCACCGAGACCGCTGTGAGGGCCTCCATCTCGACGCCGGTGCGGTCGGCGGTGCCCACGGTCGCCTCGACGTGCACGCCGTCGTCGACGATGTCGAGCTCGACCGACGCGCGGTGCACGCCGATCACGTGGGCGAGGGGCAGCAGAGCGGGTGTCGACTTGGCCGCCTGGATGCCGGCGATGCGGGCGACCGCGAGCACGTCGCCCTTGGGTGCGGTGCCGTCGCGCAGGGCAGCGATGACTTCGGTGCCGCAGCGCACGAATCCGCGCGCGGTGGCGGTGCGGACCGTCGGCTGCTTGCCGGTCACATCGACCATGTGGGCGTGGCCGGCCGAATCGAGATGCGTGAAGCTCATCCGACCAGCATGACATCGATCGCATCGCCCACGGCGACGGCCTCGACCTCAGCGGGCACGACGGCGAACGCGTGGGCGCGGGCGAGTCCGCCGGCCAGGTGCGATCCCGAGCCGCCCGAGGTCGCCGGGCGCACGGTCCTGTTCACGAGGTCGACGACGGCGGGCAGGTACTGACGGCGTCCCGGCGGGGTGGTCCACGCGGCATCCGCGGTGAAGGATGCGCGCGGGCGGTGGATCTCGGAGCGACCCTGCAGCGCCAGCAGCGCGGGGCGCACGAACACCTCGAACGACACCGCCACGCTCACGGGGTTTCCGGGAAGACCGAACACCAGAGTGCCGGCGTCGAGCACGCCGAACGCCTGCGGCTTGCCCGGCTGCATCGCGACGCTCGCGAACTCGACCTCGCCCTGTCCGTCGAACGCGCCGCGCACGGGTTCGTACGCACCGGCGCTCACGCCGCCGGTGAACACGATCACGTCAGCGCCGCGTTCTACGGCGGTCGCCGTGACGGTGCGCACGGCATCGGCGTCATCCGCGACGCGGGCGACGAGCACGACCTCGGCGTCGGCATCGGCGACGAGGAGCTCGAGCAGCGGACCGTTGGAATCGGGGATGCGGCCGCGCGCTGCGGGCTCGCCCGGCTCGAGCAGCTCGCTGCCGGTCGATACGACGGCCACCCGGGGTGCGCGTGTCACCGTCGCGCTCTCGACCCCGGCGGCGACGGCGGCGGACAGCTGGAACGCTCCGAGGCGCTCGCCGGCGAGCACCACTGCGTCACCGGCGCGCAGGTCGGCGCCGCGACGGCGGATGAACGCTCCTGCGGTCGACGGTGCGCGCAGCACCCGCACCTCGCCGAGCGAATCGGCGAGACCGCCGACGGTGTCCTCGAAAGGCACGATCGCGTCCGCCGCCGTCGGGGCGGGTGAGCCGGTCATGATGCGTGCCGCCTCGCCGGCTCCGAGTGCCGGGTCGTCCGACACCCCGGCGGGCAGATCTGCGACGACGCGGAGCACGACAGGGTTCTCGTCGGATGCCGAGGCGACATCCGCCGCTCGCACGGCGAAGCCGTCCATCGCGGAGTTGTCGAAGAGCGGGATGTCGTGCGCCGCCGTCGCAGGCTCTGCGAGCGTGCGCTGGGCCGCGTCCCGGATCGCCCGTGTCTCGGCGGGCAGTGCGCGTACGGCATCCAGCACCCGCGCGAGCTGATCCTCGACGGATCGGCGGCCGCCGTCCGCGGCGCTCATGCCGACACCGCCGAACGGATGGCGATCTCGTGCTGTCTCGAGGTGAGGGAGTCGATCATCGCGAGCCGGCCGAGCAGCGGCTCGCCCGCCCCGGTGATGAGCTTCACGACCTCGCCCGCCAGCATCCCGCCCACCTGCACGCACAGGGCCCCGAGCACGCCGACCTGCGCGCAGCTGGGCGGCTCGCCCTCGGTGCCGAGCGGGAAGAGATCGGTGAGCACCACGGGCGTGTGGCCTTCGGGGGGATTCGACCAGAACACGGTGGCCTGCGCGTGCCACTCCTGCACGGCACCCCACACGAGCGGGATGCCGAGGGTCTCGGTCGCAGCGGCGACGTCGCGGCGGGTCGCGAAGGAGTCGCTCGTGTCGACCACGATGTCGGCCCCGGCGAACAGGCGCTCGGCGTTCTCGGAGTCGAGTCGCTCGGAGGCCGTCATGACCTCCGCCCCCGGTGACAGTGCGCTGATCGCGCGCGCCGCCGAAACGGTCTTGGGGCGGCCGATGTCCTCGACACGGTGGGCGAGCTGGCGCTGCAGATTGGTCAGCTCCACGATGTCGTCGTCGATCACCGTGATGCTGCCGATTCCTGCCGCGGCCAGTGCGAGGAGCACGGGGGAGCCGATGCCGCCGGCGCCGACCACGGTGACGTGGGCCGCGGCGAGACGGCGCTGCCCCTTCTCTCCGATGCCCGTGAGTACCGCGTGCCTGGCGGTGCGGACGAGTTCGGCCGGGTCGAGGGCGGGCGCGGGAGCGACGAGCGGCTGCATGGCACCAGGCTATGCCCGGGGTGAGCGATTGCGGCGGGCGCGAGGGTATTCGTCCGGAGTTCGCCGCGGACGGATGCCGCGCGAGCGCGTTGCTTCCGCGAATGCGGTGATTTACTGTGTCAGCATCCGCGTCTGCGGTAGTGTGCCCCCATGCAGAGCTTTCGGATCGCCCGCGCAGCACAGCTGCTCGGAGTGAGCGATGACACGGTGCGGCGCTGGATCGATCAGGGCCTGCTGCCGACGACGGATGCCGTCCCTGCCGAGATCCCCGGTGACGCTCTCGCCGCCCGCGCTGTGGAGCTCGCCGAGGAGGCGCAGGCGTCGGATCATGCTCTCTCGAGCGCCCGCAACCGCTTCGTCGGCATCGTGACGCGCGTGCAGATCGACGGAGTCATGGCACAGGTAGATCTGCAGTCCGGACCCCACCGCGTCGTCTCGCTCATGTCGGCCGAGGCCGCCCGCGAGCTGAACCTGGAGGTCGGCTCGCTCGCCACCGCATCCGTCAAGGCGACCAACGTCGTCGTCGAAGTGCCGAAGGGCTGACATGAATCGCGCCCTGCGTCGCACCGTCGCGGTCGTCCTGGCCGCCGCCGCTCTCGCCCTCACAGGGTGCACCGCCGAAGCCCCGGCCCCTGCCAGCTCGGGAGATGCACCGGAGAGTGCCGTCAGCGGCGAGCTCACGGTGTACGCCGCCGCGTCGCTGTCGGGCGCCTTCGACGAGATCGGTGCGGCCTTCACCGACGAGAACCCCGATGTGACGTTCAGCGGCGTCTACGACGGATCGTCGACGCTGGTCACCCAGCTGCGCGAGGGCGCTCCGGCCGACGTCTTCGCCTCGGCCGACGAGGCGAACATGGACAAGCTCGAGGATGCCGCGGTCGACCCGACCCTGTTCGCCTCCAACACGCTCGTGATCGCCGTTCCCTCGGGCAATCCGGTTCGCGTCGAGACCCTCGCCGATCTGGCCGACGTCACCACCGTGCTGTGCGCCCCCGAGGTGCCGTGCGGCGCCGCCTCGGCGACGCTGCTCTCGAACGCCGGCGTCGTGGTCGACGCCGCGAGCCTCGAGCAGAACGTCACCGCCGTGCTCACCAAGGTCGCAGCCGGTGAGGCGGATGCGGGCCTCGTCTACGCCACCGACGTCGTCGGTCGCGACGATGTCGAGGTGATCGTGCCCGACGGTGCCGACGAGGTCGTCAACCACTATCCGATCGCGACGCTGTCGGAGGCATCGAACTCTGCGGCCGCCGACGCGTTCGTCGCGTTCGTGCTGTCGGATGATGGCCAGAGCATCCTGGCCGACTTCGGCTTCGGAGCGCCGTGACTGCGGCCGCTTCACACGGATACGCGCCGCGTGCCCTGGCCATCCCGGCCCTGATCGGTCTCGCGTTCCTCATCCTCCCGCTCGCGGCGCTCGTCGCCCGTGTCGAGTGGTCGACCTTCATCGCCGACGTGACGTCGGAGGCCGCGCGCTCGGCTCTGCTCCTGTCGCTCGGCACCGGGCTCGTCGCCACTCTTCTGTGCATCGTGATCGGTGTGCCGCTGGCGTTGACGATCGCCCGCTCCGGGCCCCGCCTGGCCGCCGTGCTGCGGGCCGCTGTCACGGTGCCGCTCGTGCTGCCGCCGATGGTCGGCGGTGTCGCCCTGCTCTACCTGTTCGGGCGGGCGGGGTGGTTCGGCGGTCTCGGGATCTCCTTCAGTACGCCGGCCGTCGTGCTCGCGCAGACTTTTGTGGCGCTGCCGTTCCTCGTGCTGGCGGTCGAAGGGGCTGTGCGCACCTCCGGCGTCGAGTACGAGCGGACCGCCGCCGCGCTCGGAGCCGGCCGCTGGACGATCCTGCGCCGCATCACGCTGCCGCTCGCGGCGCCCGGGATCGTCGCGGGCGTGGTGCTGTGCTTCGCCCGGGCCATCGGCGAGTTCGGCGCGACGGCACTCTTCGCGGGCAACCGCCCCGGCGTCACGCAGACCATGCCCCTGGCGATCTACACGGCCTTCAACGGCGCAGGCGTCACCCAGGGGGCCGCGGTCGCCCTCGCGCTCCTGCTGCTCGTCACGGCGATCCTCGTGCTGCTGCTCGTGCGCGGCTGGCGGCCGGGTGCCGCTCGATGAGCGCGCCTACTGTCGCCGGGCTGCGCGCCCGCGTGGTCGTGCCGCGAGAGCACTTCACCGTCGATGTCTCGCTGCAGGTCGAGACCGGCGAGACGGTCGCCGTGATGGGACCCAGCGGAGCGGGCAAGTCGACGCTGCTGCAGGCGCTCGCCGGACTCGAGCCGCTGGGCGGGGGCGAGATCGCCGTCGAGGGTCGGGTCGTCGACCGGTTAGCGAAGCCTCGGATGAGGACCGAGCCGATGCGCCGCGGGGTCGTGCTGCTCGGGCAGAAACCGCGGCTGTTCCCTCATCTCTCGGCGCGCGAGAACGTGGCGTTCGGGCCACGGGCGGCGGGCACTGACGCCCGCGCGGCGCGGGCGGGGGCCGACGATTGGCTCGCACGGGTCGGACTCCCCGGCTCCGGTGAACGGATGCCGCACGAGCTCTCCGGCGGTGAGCAGCAACGGGTCGCGGTCGCTCGCGCGCTCGCGGCATCCCCTCGCGTCGTGCTGCTCGATGAACCGCTCGTCGCCCTCGACCCCGAGACGGCCGGCGACATCCGGCGGATGCTGCGCGACCAGCTCATCTCGACCACGACCGTCGCGGTCACGCACGATGCGGCGGACGCCGTCGCGCTCGCCGACCGGCTGATCGTCGTCGAGGCAGGCCGCGTCACACAGTCGGGGCCGGTGCGCGAGGTGCTCGCCGCCCCGGCATCCGGTTTCGTCGCGTCGATCGCCGGGGTCAATCGCCTGGTCGGCGTCGCACGCGGGGGATCGTGGAGCTGCGGCGACGCACGGTTGACCAGCGCCCAGCCTGCGTCGCGTGCTCTCGCCGCGACCGACGGCGTTGCGCTCGCCGCGGTCTTCCGCCCGGGCGATGCGCGGGTCGCCGAGGCAGGCCCGGGGTCGTGGACCGCTGTGGTGGCGCGCATCGAGCCCACGCTGGGTGGCGTGCGCGTGCACACCGATGCAGGCGCGATCGACCTGTCGCTGGATGCTGCCGGAGGCGTGGCGGTCGGCGACCGGGTTCGGTTGCGGGTGGACCCGGCGCTGGTGCGGTTCGTCGCAGTTCCGTGAGCTGCAGCCGTGCGCTGAGCTCGCCCGATGACTGGTGAACTCCCGGCTGAATCTCCAGCCAGGTGGCCTGGGCGAGCGCCGCGCGTCCCGAGAGGACCTGGCAATATGCCGGTCGTCGCGCCCGCATGGGCCGCGCGACGCGGGGCGCGGGTAGTCTCGGAACATGTCGGGGAGAGGGAAACTGCGATGACGGCCGTGCCGGTCGTGATCGGTGTGCGCTCGCCGCATCCCGTGGTCGCCACAGACCCCGCGCCCGCGTCGCAGGGCCTCATCGACACCCACGGTCGCGTGCACCGCGACCTGCGCATCTCGCTGACCGACCGCTGCTCGCTGCGCTGCACCTACTGCATGCCCGAGCAGGGAAACGAATGGCTCGCGCGCACCAGCATCCTGTCGACCGACGAGATCGTCGAAGTGGCGCAGGTCGCCGCATCGCTCGGCATCCGCACCTTCCGGCTCACCGGCGGTGAGCCGCTGCTGCGTGCCGACATCGTCGACGTCGTGCGACGTGTCTCGGCGATCGAGGGGGACGAAGGCCCTGTCGAGGTCGCCATGACGACGAACGGCATCACGCTCGCGAAGCACCTGCCCGACCTGATCGACGCCGGCCTCACGCGACTGAACATCAGCATCGACACGGTCGATCGTCAGCGCTTCGCCGACCTCACGCGTCGAGACCGCATCGACGACGTGTTCGAGGGCATCGCGGCAGCGGCGGCATCCGAACTGCGCCCGCTCAAACTCAACACGGTCGCGATGCGCGGCGTGAACGACGACGAGTTGCCCGACCTGGTCGCGTTCGCGATGGAGGTCGGTGCGCAGCTGCGCTTCATCGAGCAGATGCCGCTCGACGCCGGGCACACCTGGGATCGCGATTCGATGGTCACGCGCGAGGAGATCCTCGAGAAGCTCAGCGCGCGGTGGGATCTGGAACCGGTTCCCGGCCGCGGCGGTGCGCCGGCGGAGAAGTGGCGCATCGACGGCGGACCGCACGAGGTCGGCGTCATCGCCTCGGTCACCGCCCCCTTCTGTGGCGCGTGCGACCGACTTCGACTGACCGCCGACGGACAGCTGCGCAACTGCCTCTTCTCGAATGCCGAGTACGACCTGATCGGCGTGCTGCGTGGCGACGGAGCATCCGACTCCGCCCGGCGTGCTGGCGGGATCGCCGACATGCTGCGCTCCTGCGTGCACGGCAAGCTGCCGGGGCACGCGATCAACGACCCGTCATTCCTGCAGCCCGCCCGAGGCATGAACGCCATCGGCGGCTGAGTCAGCCCCGCTTCGCGTTCACAATTCAGCAGAGAACGTGCGTTCCGCGTGCTCAGGGCCTGAATCCGGCCCGATCCCGACCGTTCATGCTGAATTGTGAACGGCGACAGCGCCGCGTCAGTCGAGGAACTCCCGCGCGGCGGCCGACAGTGCGGTGACGCCGACCTCGATCGTCGGGTGGATCTCGGGCGCGAAGAACGGCGAGTGGTTGGTCGGGATGTCCTTGTCGAGCGTGCCGGCGGCGGCGGATGCCGCGAACTTCGCCGCATCGATGCCGCCCCAGAACCAGAAGACCAGCGGCGCGCCGGTGTCGCGGGCGAACCACGACACGTCCTCGCTGCCGGTGAACATCCCGGGGTCGACGACCGACGCCTCGCCGAGCGCGCGCTGCAGGGCGGAGGTGACGCGCGCGGTGGCATCGGCGTCGTTGATCGTCGGCGGCAGGGTGTGGTCAGTGCGGATCTCGGGCTCGCGCTCGGCTCCGGATGCCGCCGCCTCGGCCCGCACGATGCGCTCGACGCTCGCGAGCACCTTGTCGCGCATCTCGTCGTTCGGATAGCGCAGGCTGAGCTCGAGCTTGGCCTCGGCCGGGATGATGTTGTTCTTGAGGCCCGCATGGATCGAGCCGACCGTCACCACCGCGACATCGCGCGGGTCGACCTCGCGCGATGCGATGGTCTGGAGGCGCATGACGGTCGCCGCGGCCATGACGACCGGGTCGATCGTGGAGTGCGGGCGTGAGCCGTGGCCGCCGCGTCCGTGCAGCACGACGGTGAGTCCGTCGGATGCCGCCATCTGCGTGCCGGGGCGCACGCCGATGGTTCCGGCGGGCAGGGGAGTGACGTGCTGGCCGAGCACGACGTCGGGGTGCGGCACGAGATCGCGCAGTCCGGCGTCGAGCATGGCACGGGATCCGGCGCCGTACTCCTCGGCGGGCTGAATGAGCACGACCACGGTTCCCGACCAGTCGGCCTTCTCGGCGACGAGCTTCTCGACGGCGCCGATCATCGCGGTGACGTGCATGTCGTGGCCGCAGGCGTGCATGACGGGCACGGTGTTGCCGGCCGGATCGATGCCGGTCGCGGTGCTCGCGTACGCCAGCCCGGTCTCCTCGCCGACGGGCAGCGCGTCCATGTCGGCGCGCGCCCACACGACCGGGCCGTCGCCGTTGCGCAGGATGCCGACCACGCCGGTGACGCCGATTCCCTCGTGCACCTCGAGGCCGAGATCCCGCAGGTGGCCCGCGGCGATGCCGGCGGTGCGCGTCTCCTGGAACGAGAGCTCGGGATGCTGGTGCAGGTCGGTGTAGAGCGCTTCGAGGTCGATCGTCATGGCCCGAGCCTAGTCGCGGCGGTACGACTCCAGTGCCGGTCCTGGATGCAGTACGCCGTTGACGATCGACCGGATCGCGAACTCGCTCGCCTCGCCGAGGTCGAACACGTCGCGATGCAGCAGCCATTGCAGCTGCAGGCCGTCCATCACGGCGAGGATGCTGGCGGCGGCCGTCGTGATCGTCGAGGGCTCGGTCACTCCCTCCTGCGCGCACAGGGCGTGGAAGGCCTCCGTCACCTCGCGTCGCAGCGTCGTGTATCGCTCTTCGAAGTACTCGCGGCCGGGGTGGTTGTCGGTCACGGACTCCGATGAGAGCACGGTGTACGCCTGAACGATCCCGGGGCGCCGCTCGTTGGCGATGGCGGTGCGCACGAGGTGCAGGAAGAGCTCGGGTCCGCCGGGGATGTGCTTCTCGGCGAGCTCGGCGACGTCGGCCTGGTCGCGGTAGGCGAGCACCTCGAGCAGCAGCTTCTGCTTCGACCCGAAATGGTGCAGCACGCCGGCGTGGGTGATGCCCACCTGCTCGGCGACATCGGCGAGGGTGCCGTTGGTCGATCCTTTGTTGCCGAAGATCTCGACGGCGGCTTTGAGGATCTGCTCGCGCTTCTCGCGGGTGGCAGGCCGGACGGACGTGTGGGCGACAGCATCCTTCGACATGGTCCATCCTCTTCTGCACGGAATCCTGCACTGGATCGTACTTGCCAACTCTACTTACCAACGAGTAACCTCGCACCAGCTTACTTTCTCGCCAGTAAGCGAATGCAGTCGGATGCCCGGGCACCGACAGCCACACAGCACAACGACCCGTGCCCAAGGAGAAGCAATGAAGCTCAGAAAGTCCATGATCGTCGTCGCGGCGATCTCCGCCCTCGGCGTCTCGGCCCTCGCCGGCTGCGCAGCCGGCGGATCGAACGACGGTGACGCCGGATCAGGCGGCGCAGCACTGACGATCGCCAAGCCCGACGGCGCGATCACCACCGAGTCGAACAACCCCTACGTCGGCGACTCGTCGGCGTCGAAGTACGGCTACGGCAAGGTCATCTTCGAGACCCTCGGTCTCGTCAACCAGACCGGCGACCGCGAGGTCACCCCCTGGCTCGCCGAGAGCATCGAGTGGAACGACGACTACACGGCCCTCACCGTCGTGCCCCGCAAGGACGTCACCTGGAGCGACGGCGAGCCGTTCACCGCCGACGACATCGTCTTCACCTACGAGCTCGTGTCGACCCCCGAGCTCGACACCGCCGGCCTCAAGTTCGAGGGGGCGACCGTCGAGGGCGACGCCGTCACCCTGAACTTCGGCGAATCGAAGTACGTGAACCAGGCGCGCGTCCTGCACGTGCCGATCGTGCCGAAGCACATCTGGGAGAACCTCGACGAGCCGGCCACCGACCCCGTCAAGGGCGACGACCTGGTCGGCACCGGCCCCTACGCCCTGTCGAACTGGTCGACCGAGTCGGTCACGCTCGAGGCCCGCGACGACTACTGGGGCGGCGATCTCGCGGTTCCCGAGCTGCACTACGTCTCGTACGGCGACAACACCGCTCTGACGACGGCTCTCGCGCAGGGCGAGGCCGACTGGGCGCAGGCGTTCATCCCGCAGATCCAGGAGCAGTTCCTCGACGCCGACCCCGAGCACAACAAGTTCTTCGTCGCGCCGACCACGGGTTCGGCGACGCTGTTCATGAACCTGCAGCAGAAGCCGTTCGACGATGTGGCGTTCCGCCAGGCGCTCGCCTGGGTCATCGACCGCGACGCCTACGTCGACATCGCCCGTGAGGGCGCGAGCGAGCCGGTCTGGTCGGTGACCGGTCTGTCGTCGATCCTCGAGGACGAGATCCAGCCCGAGTTCCAGGGCGAGGAGTACTCGGTCGACGCCGAGAAGGCGCGCGACCTGCTCGAGAGCGCCGGATACACGTGGAAGGACGACGCGCTGATCGACCCCGACGGCACGCCCGTCTCGTTCACGCTCTCGGTGCCCTCGGGCTGGAGCGACTGGAACACCGCGCAGGAGCTCATCGCCGAAGACGTCACCGAGGCCATCGGCGCCGAGGTCAAGATCGACATGCCCGACTGGGGCGGCTGGGCAGGCCCCCGCGACGACGGCTCGTTCTCGGCCATCATCCACTGGCTGGAAGACAGCGGCACGGCCTACGGCCTGTACACGTCGACGATGGACCCGCGCTGGATCTCGCCCGAGGGCATCGCCGGGTTCAACTTCGGACGCTTCGAAGACCCCACGGCCACCGAGGCGCTCAACACCTACGCGAACGCGTCGTCCGATGAGGAGCGCACTGCGGCGATCACCACCCTCGAGCAGATCTTCGTCGAGCAGGTCCCGGCGATCCCGCTGGGCGCGCACCCGCTTCTCGGCGAGTACAACACCCGCAACTACGTCGGGTGGCCCTCGGAGGACGACCCGTACGCCTCGGGCGACCCGACGCAGCAGAACATCGTGCAGATCCTCACGAAGCTGAAGCCGGCCGAGTAAGCAGTCCCGGAGGGGCGGATGCAGCGGCATCCGCCCCTCCCACCGACCTCCCGACCGACGAAGGACCCCTCATGTCAGAACCACTGCTCAGCGTGCGCGACTTCTCGGTCGTGTACGACGTCGACCCTCCCGTAGAGGCGGTGAAGAACGTCACGCTCGAACTGCAGAGAGGCGAGATCCTCGGTCTCGCCGGGGAGAGCGGATGCGGCAAGACCACGCTCGCCTACGGCGTGCAGCGTCTGCTCCGGGCCCCTGCGGTGATCGCGGGCGGCAGCGTGACCTTCCACGATGCATCCGGTGTCGACGTCGACATCAACGCGCTCGACGTCGAGGCGATGCAGAAGTTCCGCTGGGACAAGGTCTCGATGGTGTTCCAGGGTGCGATGAACGCACTGAACCCGGTGGCGACGATCGGCTCGCAGCTCGAGGACGTGTTCGAGATCCACCGCCCTGACATGACGCGACGGCAGCGCAGGGCCGAGGCCGAGGAACTGCTCGAGATCGTCAAGGTCGGGCGTCAGCGCACCCGGTCGTTCCCGCACGAGCTCTCCGGCGGCATGCGCCAGCGTGTCATGATCGCGATGGCCCTGGCGCTGCGCCCGCAGCTGATGGTCATGGACGAGCCGACCACGGCGCTCGACGTGCTCGTGCAGCGGGAGATCCTCAAGCAGATCTCGCAGCTGCGGCACGAGTTCGGCTTCTCGGTGATCTTCATCACCCACGACCTTCCGCTGCTGCTCGAGATCAGCGACCGCATCGCCATCATGCGCGAGGGCGAGATCGTCGAGCTGGCCTCCGCCGAGCAGATCTGGACCGACCCGCAGAACGACTACACGAAGACCCTGCTGTCGTCGTTCCCCCGACTCACCGGTGCGAGAGGAGTGCTGACCCGATGACCACTCTCGAGTTCGCCCACGTCAGCAAGATCTACAACGTCCGCGGAGCCGGCCAGCTCAAGGCGCTCGACGACATCAGCTTCACCCTGAACTCCGGCCAGACCATCGGTCTCGTCGGCCAGTCGGGCAGCGGCAAGTCGACCATCGCGAAGATCCTCACCCAGCTCGAGACGCCCACGTCCGGCGAGGTGCGGCTCGACGGCGCACCCATCCCGCGGCACGGCAGGGGACTGCGGAAGTACCGCCAGCAGCTGCGGATGGTGTTCCAGGACCCGTTCGCCTCGCTCAACCCGTACCACTCGATCCGCTATCACCTCGAGCGCCCGATCCGTCTCGACGACGTCGTCCCCAAGAAGGACACCGAGGCCGAGGTGCGCCGACTGCTCGAGCGTGTGCGCCTCGACGCGGATGCCGTGATCGACCGCCGCCCTCATGAGCTGTCGGGCGGCCAACGTCAGCGCGTCGCCATCGCCCGTGCGCTCGCCTCGCGGCCGTCGCTGCTCGTCGCCGATGAGCCGGTGTCGATGCTCGACGTGTCGATCCGTCTCGGAGTGCTGAACCTGCTCGCCGATCTCCAGCGCGAGGAGGGCCTCGGCGTGCTCTACATCACCCACGATCTCGCCACCGCCCGTCACTTCAGCGACAAGATCATGGTGCTGAACCAGGGTCGGGTCGTCGAGTACGGCGACGCCGACGACGTGATCCTCACCCCGCAGGACCCCTACACGCGCGAGCTGCGGGCGGCGTCGCCCGACCCCGACAAGCACTTCGCGACGACAGGCTCGCACGGAGGTGCACTGTGACCACCGCATCCCCCGATCTGGGTCAGATCGACCAGGAGAACCGCGACGCGCTCGAGGTCGGCACCACCGCGACCGTCGCGCAGAAGGGGCGAGCCGTCGTGCCCTGGCGGTTCTTCGCCGGTCGGGCCGGCTTCTACCTGTTCACGCTGTGGGCGGCCATCACGATCAACTTCTTCCTCCCGCGGTTCATGAAGGGCGACGCGGTCAGCTCGTACCTCGCGCGCAACCGCAACATCAGTCCCGAGGCGGCGGACTCGCTGCGGGCGCTGCTCGGCATCGACACCGACAAGTCGATGTGGCAGCAGTACATCGAGTACTGGGCGATGCTGTTCCGCGGCGACCTCGGCATCTCGACACTGCACGGCCTGCGTCCGGTGAGCGAGGTGCTGGCATCCGCTCTCCCGTGGACGCTCGGCCTCGTCGGTCTCGCCACGATCATCTCGTTCGCGCTCGGCACGGTCGGCGGCGCGATCGTCGGCTGGAAGCGCGGCAGCAGGCTCGACGCCCTCATCCCGATCACGACGTTCTTCAACACGATCCCGTACTTCTGGCTCGGTCTCATCGCGATCGCGATCTTCTCGTCGACCCTCAAGTGGTTCCCGTCGTCGCACGCCTATGACAAGGGGCAGTCACCCGAATGGAGCCTCGACTTCATCGGCCAGGTCATCGTGCACGGCACCCTGCCGGCGGTCACGATCATCATCGCCTCGCTCGGCGGATGGATGCTGGGCATGCGCAACATGATGCTCACGGTGCTCGACGAGGACTACATCACCGTCGCCCAGGCCAAGGGCATGCCGAACAGGCGGGTGCTGTGGGCGTATGCCGCTCGCAACGCGGTGCTGCCGCAGATCCAGAGCTTCGCCCTCTCGATCGGGTTCATCGTCGGCGGCACGATCGTCATGGAGATGGTCTTCAGCTACCCGGGCGTCGGCAAGCTGCTGCTCGACGCCACGAACGCGAAGGACTTCGCCCTCATGCAGGGCGTGTTCCTCGTGATCACGCTGTCGGTGCTGGTCGCCAACATCCTGGCGGACATCGTCTACGCATACCTCGACCCGCGCACGCGCCAGACGGAGGCCTGACATGAGCGTTCCCACCTCGACCGACACGACCGCGCCCGACGGCACCACGATCCCCACCGGGATGCCGGAGACTGCCACGTTCCGCACGGCCCGCGGCGACCAGCCGAGCCGCAAGACGTTCTGGTCGCAGCTCGCACAATCGTTCGCGATGTTCCGCAACCCCAAGTCGATCGCCGGCCTGATCATCCTCGGGGTGTTCGTGCTGATCGCGATCTTCGCCCCGCTTCTCGCGCCCTACGGGGCCACGCAGAAGGACCGCACCGCGCTGCGTCAGCCGCCCTCGTTCGACCACTGGCTCGGCACCACCCACATGGGCGAAGACGTGCTCAGCCAGCTCATCTTCGGCACGCGCGGTGTCGTCGTGGTCGGATTCCTGTCGGCGATCATCGCCACCGTCATCGCGATCACGATCGGCGTCATCGCCGGATACGTGCGCGGGTGGAAGAGCGAGTCGCTGTCGGCGCTCACGAACGTGTTCCTGGTGATCCCCGGCATCCCGCTGATCATCATCGTGGCGTCGCAGTTCGAGAACCCGCCGCTGATCGTGATCGCCGCAGTGCTGGGCCTCACGGGCTGGGCATGGGGCGCGCGCGTGCTGCGCGCGCAGACCATGTCACTGCGCAACCGCGACTTCATCCAGGCGGCGCGCGCCAACGGCGAACCGCTGCACCGCATCATCACCGTCGAGATGCTGCCGAACCTCATGGCGCTGATCGCGTCGAGCTTCGTCGGCACCGTCACCGCCGCCATCCTCGGTCTGACGACCCTCGCCTTCATCGGGGTGATCCCGGTGAGCAACCTCAACTGGGGCACCATCCTGTTCTGGGCGCAGCAGAACGGCGCCTTCCCGAGGCTGTGGTGGTGGTACGTGCCCGCAGGACTCTGCATCGCGATCATCGGCGTCGCCCTGTCGCTCATCAACTTCGGCATCGACGAGTACGTCAACCCGAGGCTGCGGTCGGCCGGTGAGCGTGCCCGCGCGATGAAGAAGAAGGGGCTCGACGTGAACGATCCGGTGACGGCGGTGCGCAGCGCGCCGACGACCGACTCGGGTACCGTGCAGAGCGCGGCGACAGCGACGACGACCCATACGAAGACCGACAAGAAGACACAGAACGCCGAGTGATGACCTCTCAGACCCTGACCGAATCCCTGCCCTACCTCGACCCAGAACTGCCGATCGCCGCGCGCGTCGCCGACCTCCTCGACCGCATGACGGTCGAGGAGAAGATCGGGCAGATGCTGCAGCTCGACGCTCGCGACGACCTCGACGATCACGTGCTGGGCAAGCACGTCGGCTCGATCCTGCACACCTCGCCGGAGCGCATCATCCGGGCGAACGAGCTGACCGCCCAGACGCGACTGCGCATCCCGCTGCTCGTCGCCGAGGACTGCATCCACGGCCACTCCTTCTGGCCGGGAGCGACGATCTATCCGACGCAGCTCGGCATGGCCGCCACGTGGGACGCCGAGCTGGTCGAGAAGGTGGCGAGGGCCACCGCGGTCGAGGTCGCGGCGACCGGCATCCACTGGACCTTCTCCCCGGTGCTCTGCATCGCACGCGACCTGCGCTGGGGCCGCATCGACGAGACGTTCGGCGAAGACCCGTTCCTCATCGGCGAGCTCGCCTCCGCCATGGTGCGCGGATACCAGGGCGAGGGCCTCGACGACCCCACCGCGATCCTCGCGACGGCGAAGCACTTCGCCGGCTACTCCGAGACGCAGGGCGGGCGCGACGCCAGCGAGGCCGACATCTCGCGGCGCAAGCTGCGGTCGTGGTTCCTGCCGCCGTTCGAGCGGGTGGCCCGTGAAGGATGCCGCACGTTCATGCTCGGCTACCAGACCACCGACGGGGTGCCGATCACGGTGAACGACTGGCTGCTCAGCGATGTGCTGCGCGGCGAGTGGGGTTACACCGGCACGCTCATCACCGACTGGGACAACGTCGGACGCATGGTCTGGGAGCAGCATGTGCAGCCCGACTACGCGCACGCCTCGGCCGCGGCGGTGAGCGCGGGCAACGACATGGTGATGAACACTCCGGGCTTCTTCGCCGGAGCTCTCGAGGCGGTGTCGAACGGCCTGCTCGCGGAGGACGCCTTCGATGACGCCGTGGCGCGCATCCTCACGCTCAAGTTCGAGCTGGGGCTGTTCGAAGACCCGCGACTTCCGCAGGCGGACCTGGATGCCGTGGTCGGCAGCGCCGCCCACGCCGAGCTCAACCTCGAGACGGCCCGCCGTTCGATCGTGCTGCTCGAGAACGACGGCGTGCTGCCGCTCGACGCGTCGGCGCCGCTGACGGTCGCGGTCGTCGGGCCCCTCGCCGACGACGCCCAGACGCAGCTCGGCGACTGGGCCGGCGGATCGGGTCAGGCCGGATGGCTCGACGGACAGCCGCGCGAGATGATCACCACCGTGCTCGACGGTCTCGCCGGTACCGACGGATGGTCGGTGACGCACACGCGCGGCGCCGAGATCCTCACGCTCGACGACGATCCGCGGGGCACGAAGTTCCCCGACGGGCAGCCCCGGCCCTCGGTCGTCGTCCCGAGCGCACCCGACGACACGATGATCGCCGAGGCCGTCGCTGCGGCCGAGGCGTCCGATGTCGTGGTCGCCGTCGTCGGCGACCGTATCGAGCTCGTGGGCGAGGGCCGCTCGACGGCGACGCTCGAGCTGATCGGCGGACAGAACGCGCTGCTCGACGCGCTCATCGCGACGGGGAAGCCCGTCGTCGTGGTGCTCCTGGCCTCGAAGCCGCTCGTGCTGCCGGCATCCGCATCGAAGGCCGCCGCCGTGATCTGGGCGGCGAACCCCGGCATGCAGGGCGGCCGCGCGCTCGCCGAGATCATCTCTGGTGCGGTCGAGCCGTCGGGGCGCCTGCCGATCTCGTTCGCGCGCCACGTCGGGCAGCAGCCGACGTACTACAACCAGATCCGCGGCCAGCACGGCGACCGCTACGCGGACCTCACGCAGTCTCCCGCGTGGGCGTTCGGCGAGGGGCTGTCGTACTCGACGGTCTCGTACGGCGAGCTCTCGCTCGACACCGACCGGCTCGGTCTCGCCGACACGATCGTCGCCGAGGTGACGGTGACGAACACCGGTTCGCGCCCGGTGCGCGAGACGGTTCAGGTCTACGTCCGCGACTCCGTCACGAGCGTGAGCTGGGCCGACAAGGAGCTCAAGACCTACCGCCAGGTCGACGTCGCGCCCGGAGAGTCGGCGCGCGTGCGGCTCGAGGTGCCGGTCGCCGAGTGCTCGATCGTGGATGCGGCCGGCAACCGTCGCGTCGAATCCGGCGCGTTCGAACTGCTGGTCGGTCCGAGCTCACGCGAAGAAGCCCTGCGGAGTGCTGCGTTCACCGTGGCATGAGTCTGCGACGAGGGCGCTCAGGCGTCCTCGTCGCGGAGGCGCTGCGGCCCCGCGCCCTGACTTCCCAGGGCATCGTCGGGGTTGAGCAGACCGCACGCCTTCATCGACAGGCATCCGCAGCCGATGCATCCCGTCAGCTCTCGTTCGAGTCGCTCGATGCCCTCGCGGCGCTTCTCGAGTTCGCGCTTCCAGCGCCGTGACGCCCGCTGCCAGTCGGCGTGACTCGGGGTCTGCGTGAGCGGGACGTCGGCGAACGCGTCCTGCACATCCGACAGCGGGATGCCGAGGCGCTTCGCCACGGTGATGAGCGAGACCCGGCGCAGCATGTGTCGGGCGTAGCGGCGCTGATTGCCGGCGGTGCGCGTCGACGCGATGAGACCGAGGCTCTCGTAGAAATGCAGGGCGGACGGGGCGACGCCGGTGCGCCTGCTCATCTCGCCGATCGTCAGCGGCTCGTCGGGTCCGTGCGCAATCCGGTCCGGATCGGTGCTCATCGCGGCCTCCTCGATTTGACCTCAAGTGTACTTGAGGTCATACGGTGGCAACCGTGACCCGAACGGAGACCGCCACCCGATGACCTACGTGATCGCCCTGCCCTGCGTCGATGTCAAGGACCGTGCGTGCATCGACGAATGCCCTGTTGACTGCATCTATGAGGGCGAACGCTCGCTGTACATCCACCCCGACGAATGCGTCGACTGCGGCGCGTGCGAACCCGTCTGCCCGGTCGAGGCGATCTACTACGAAGACGACCTGCCCGACGAGTGGCAGGACTACTACAAGGCCAACGTGGAGTTCTTCGATGAGCTCGGGTCGCCCGGTGGCGCCGCGAAGCTCGGCATCATCGAGCGCGACCACCCGATCATCGCCGCACTTCCGCCCCAGGAGGCACCCGAATGAGCAGTCAGCAGCACCCCGCCGCGCCGGTTCCGTCCGAGGTCGGTGAAGGGCTCAAGGCCGCGTTCCGCGCGCATCCGGCAGGGGTCGCGATCATCACGGCGATGACCCCTGCCGGTCCCGTCGGTCTCACGGCGTCGAGCGTCGCATCCGTCGCGGTCGACCCCGCGGCGATCGTGTTCTCGGTCACCAGGGCCACCGGCAGCGCGGGCTCGATCCTCAACGCCGAGTCGTTCGTCGTGCACCTGATCGACGACGAGCACTCGGCCCTGGCGCAGAGCTTCGCGGTGAGCGGCGCCGACCGCTTCACCCCCGAGCAGGGGTGGGGCACCCTTCCGACCGGTGAGCCGTACCTCGCCGAGGCGCGCGCCGCGATGCGCGGTCACACGATGTCGACGGTCGCGGTCGGCTCATCGACCGTCGTGGTCGCCGAGATCGACGAGGTGCTGCTCGGGCGGGCGGGCCGACCGCTCGTCTACCTCGACCGCCGATTCCACTCACTCCCCACCGATCAGAACGACTGAAAGGAACAGCATGCCCACTCCGTACACCCTTCCCGAGCTACCGTACGACTACTCGGCGCTCGCCCCGCACATCTCCGGCAAGATCATGGAGCTGCACCACTCGAAGCACCACCAGGCCTACGTCACCGGTGCCAACACGGCGCTCGAGCAGCTCGGCGCGGCCCGCGAGTCCGGCGACTTCGCCGCCGTGAACAAGCTCGAGAAGGACCTCGCGTTCAACCTCGGCGGTCACATCAACCACTCGGTGTTCTGGGAGAACCTGTCGCCCGACGGCGGCGGCAACCCCGAGGGCGAGCTGGAGGCCGCGCTGACCGACGCGTTCGGTTCGATCGACGCCTTCCGCGCCCACTTCACCGCCACCGCGCTCGGTGTGCAGGGTTCGGGCTGGGCTGTGCTCGCGTGGGACAGCGTCGGTGCGCGTCCGGTCATCTTCCAGCTGTTCGACCAGCAGGGCAATGCCCCGCTCGGCGTCACGCCGCTGCTGCAGCTCGACGTCTGGGAGCACGCCTACTACCTCGACTACCTCAACGTGCGCGCCGACTACGTCAAGGCGTTCTGGGAGCTCGTCAACTGGTCCGACGTGCAGCGCCGGTTCCAGGCCGTGCAGGAGAAGGCCGCGGGCCTCATCGTCGCCCGCTGAATCTCACGGATCTCCTCCCGGCGCCAGCGCGTCGGGAGGAGATTCGCGCCGCATTGCCGCCAGCCCGCCGCATTGCGGCCAACGCGCCGCATCGGGAGGAGATCCGCGATCCGGAGGAGGATGCCGCGGCATCCGCCCTCCGGATCGCAGATCTCCTCCCGATTGAGCGAGCGTCAGGCGAGCAGTTCGCCCGCGAGCGCCTCGATGCGACGGCGGATGTCGTCGCGGATCGGGCGTACGGAGTCGATGCCCTGCCCGGCCGGGTCGTCGAGCTCCCAGTCCTCGTAGCGCTTGCCGGGGAAGAACGGGCAGGCGTCGCCGCATCCCATCGTGATCACGACATCAGAAGCCTGCACGGCCTCGGTCGTGAGCACCTTGGGCTGCTCGGCGGTGATGTCGATGCCGAGTTCGCTCATGGCCTCGACCGCGATCGGGTTGATCTGGTCGGCGGGCATGGATCCGGCGGAGCGCACCTCGATGCGGTCCCCGGCGACCTCTCGCAGAAAACCTGCGGCCATCTGCGAGCGTCCGGCGTTGTGCACGCACACGAAGAGGACGGAGGGCTTGGTGGTGGTCATGATGTCTCCAGGGTAGGCGAGCGTGCGGGGTCGAGGGTCGTCAACGGTGTCCTGCCGATCTGCAGCACCGCCGGAGCCGCGCAGCAGCTGCCCGCGTTGTCATCGAAGTCACCGGACCCCCCGCATACCCCGGTCGCGGGCAGGGTGAGTTCGTTGCGGGCCGCGCCCTCGTGATCGCCGGCGAGGTGGGCCGCGACGCTGCGCACCTGCTCGTAACCGGTGAGGGCGAGGAAGGTCGGAGCTCGACCGTAGGACTTCGCGCCGACGATGAAGAGGCCCTCCTCCGGCTGCGTGAGCTGTCGGGCACCGGTCGCGCCCACCGAACCGCAGGAGTGGATGTTGGGGTCGATCTCGGAGGCGATGCCGGCGACCGCATCGAGAGCGGGGTCGAGATCGATTCGGAGTTCGCGCAGGATGCCGGTGTCCGGCCGGAATCCGGTGAGCGCGAACACGTGCGCGATCTCTGCCATCTCGCGTCCGTCTTCGGCGACGATCACCAGGCCCCTCCCGTCCCGCCGGAACTCGGCGACTCGGAATCCTGTCACCACCTCGACGACACCGTCATGGACCACCTTCGACACCCGAGAGCCGAGCGCTGCGCGTTCGGGCAGCTGATCTCCGGCGCCGCCCCCGAGAACGTTCGCGGCGCTCCCTCGGCGGAGCAGCCAGGTGACGCGGGTCCCCGGCGACCGGCGGGCCAGTTCGCTCAGGCGCAGCACGGCGTGCGTGGCGGAGTGTCCCGCTCCGACGACGACCACATGCGAGCCGGCGAGCCCGGACACGTCGTCGGGGATGCGGTAGGAGATCAGATCGGATGCCGCGGCCTCGCCCACGGCGGGGAAGCCGTCTGCGCCCGCAGGGTGGGGGAGACCCCAGGTGCCGCTCGCGTCGATGACCGCCCGGGCGAGGATCCGCGACTCGGTGCCGTCCGTGTCGAGGGTGTGCACGACGAACGGCTGGTTCCTGCGTCCGGACTCGACGACCTTGTCGCGACCCTGGCGAGCGACGCCTGTGACGGCGGTGCCGTACCGGATCCGCTCACCGAGTGCGCCCGCGAGAGGCGCCAGGTAGTCGCTCACCCATTCCGCCCCGGTCGGACAGCCCGCGGTCGGTGCGGTCCACCCGGTCGGCTCGAGCAGGTGACGCGCGGCGGCATCCGTCAGCTCGGGCCACGCCGAGAACAGGCGCACGTGGCCCCATTCGGAGACCGCGGCGGCAGGGCCGCGCCCGCGTTCGAGGACGACGACGTCTTCGCGGCGTTCGACGAGATGCGCCGCCGCGGCGAGACCCTGCGGCCCCGCGCCGATGACGACGATGGGAAGCTCGGACACGACATCTCCTCAGATCGAAACACTTCAATATGAGAAGCGTCGCCCACGTATCGAAGATTGTCAATACGTGAGAGGATGAGCGTATGACGCTTCCGGTGACGATCGAGCAGACGGGCTGCTGCACGCCGCGCGCGGCATCCGCTCTTCCGCTCGCCGAGGCTGAACGGATCGCCCGCCTGTTCAAGGCGCTCGGCGACCCGACGCGCATCCGCCTGCTCTCGCTGATCTCGTCGGCCGCGGGTGGCGAAGCCTGCATCTGCGACCTCACCGATCCGGTCGGTCTGTCGCAGGGCACGGTCTCGCATCACATGAAGCTGCTGGCGGACGCCGGACTCGTCACGCGTGAGCAGCGCGGCAAGTGGGCGTACTTCTCCCTCGCCGAGGGCGCTCTCGACGCCGCCGGCGACGCGCTGCGAGCCGTCTGATCCTGCTGCGCTCCTCAGGTCGGCGTGCGGTCATCCCGATAGGCTGATTCCATGGCCCTCCTCTCGATCGCCGGTTTGGCGCGCGCTCCGCATGAGCTGCGCTCGGCGACTCCGATGAAGGAATGGATGCGCGTCGTGCTCCACCCGGGCACGAACGGGTGGACCAGCGTCTGGGGCACTCTCTCGCACGGCGAGATCGCGGGCTGCCCGCCGCCACGCGACTAGACCGCGCCTCTGTGGGGTGCGGTCTTCCGCGTCGTTCACCCCTTCTCTCGCGTGAGGTCTCGTCATGTCTGCTTCTCCTGTCCGCACCCGTCCCCGTCTCCGCCTGGCTCCCCATGAGCTGTGGCGAGGCATCCGCTCCAACGCCCGCAGCGAGGTGCTCGGGGGTTCGCTGTTGCTCGCCGCCACCGTCGCCGCGCTGATCCTCGCCAACACCCCCGCCGTGTCGTGGTACGAGTCGGTGCGCGACTTCACGTTCGGCATCCCCGAGCTGCATCTCGATCTGAGCATCGGGGCCTGGGCCGCGGACGGCCTGCTCGCGATCTTCTTCTTCGTCGTGGGTCTCGAGCTGAAGGAGGAGTTCGTCACCGGCCGACTGCGCGATCCGCGTCAGGCGGCGCTGCCGATCGCCGCAGCCGTCGGCGGGGTGATCGTGCCGGCGATCATCTTCGCCCTGATCAACGCGGGCGACGGCGACGCCCTGCGCGGCTGGGCCATCCCGACCGCCACGGACATCGCGTTCGCGGTCGCCGTGATCGCCGTGGTCGGGAAGTTCCTCCCACCGGCGCTCCGTGTCTTCCTGCTCACACTCGCGATCATCGACGACCTGATCGCCATCACGATCATCGCGACCTTCTACACCGACTCGATCAGCTTCCCCTGGCTGACTCTCGCGCTGCTGCCCCTCGCAGGATTCGCGCTGCTCGTGCAGAAGGGCGTGCGGGCGTGGTGGATCCTGATGCCTCTCGCGATCGCCGTGTGGGTCTGCATCCATGCCGCCGGCATCCACGCGACCGTCGCCGGAGTCCTCCTCGGTTTCGTCGTTCCTGTCATCCCGACCGAGCGCGCTCGGGTGCCGCGGGGGACGGATGCCGACGGCGAGCCCCTCTACGACGGCCTCGCCCCGCACTTCGCCGACCGGTGGGGTGTCGTGGCGACGCTGTTCGCCGTGCCCGTGTTCGCCTTCTTCGCGGCGGGCGTCACGATCGGCGGACTCGCGGGGCTCGCGTCGGCGCTGACCGATCCGATCGCGATCGGCATCATCGTCGGCCTCGTCCTGGGCAAGCCGATCGGGATCCTCGCGACCACGTTCCTGCTCAGCCGGGTGCCCGCTCTGCGTCTCGACGAGTCGCTGCGCTGGCCCGACCTCGCCGGCATGGCATTCCTCGCGGGAATCGGATTCACCGTCTCGCTGCTCGTCGGAGAGCTGGCCTACGGGTCGAGTTCGGTCGCCGACGAGCACGTCAAGATCGGCGTGCTCCTCGGCTCCCTGATCGCCGCGGTGATCGGCGGGCTGATGCTCGCGAGGCGCAACGCTCTCGCCCGCCGATCGCTGCTCGACGCCTGAGGGCGACGGTCAGGAGCTGCCGACCGTCGACTGCAGCTTCGCCATCACCTGGGTGATCGTGAACGATGCCGATTCCTGGCGAGCGGGGAACTCGGCAAGGGTGTGCAGCATGTTCGCCACATACGCCTGGGCCGGGATGAACAGGAAGATGTGGTCGAGCACCCAGTCCCAGTAGGTGTTCGAGGTGATGTCGGCGCGCTCGAACGGATCGGTGCGCAGATTGAAGAGCTTCGGGAACCGCAGCTTGCGCCAGTTGCGCAGGTCGGTCGGGCCGGCGGTCGGCGTGAAGACCGTGGAACCGGGCACGAGGTCTTTCGGATCCGCATCCGGAAAGGCAGCCGGGTCGAGAGGCCGCTCGGCCACGGTGATATATCCCGTGGCATCGACGAATTCCGCGTACTGCGCGTTGGTCACCTGGTAGCGGTCGATCTCGAACGAGGCGACCTCGCGCTCGTGCACCGGGCGCTCGTCGGGGTAGAAGTCCCCGGACCCCATCCGGAAGGTTCCGCCGGGGATCAGCACCATGTCGCGAATGTTCGTCACCCGCGTCAGCGTAGCGTCCGGGTCGTCGCGCGGGGCAGGATGCTCGCCCGCGTGGGGCTAGCCGACCAGGCGCGCGGTCGTGCCTCGGACGTTCAGCTCGTAGGGGAGCTCGGCCGGTATTCCCGCGGCTTCGCCGTCGGCGAGCTTCGCGAGCACGGCATCCGCCGCACGCTCGCCCTGCCCGAGGGGGAACTGGTCGACGGTGCTGAGTCGGAAGAACTCGCCGAGCTCGTGACCGTCGATGCCGACGATCGAGAGGTCGTCCGGCACGGCGAATCCGAGGTCGCGGGCGGCGAGGATCGCCCCGATCGCCATCTCGTCGGATGCCGCGAACACGGCGGTGGGTCGCGGGCCGGGGCGTCCGAGCAGCTGCTTCGCCGCGCGGTATCCGCCCTCGACCGTGAAGTCGGCGGGCTCGAGGAAGGCCGGATTCAGAGGGATGCCGGCCTTCGCCAGTGCCTTCTCGAAGCCCAGGCGACGATTCGTCGGGATGTGGAAGTCGATGTCGAACTCGGGGTTCGCGCCGATGTGGGCGATGTCGCGGTGTCCGAGACCGATCAGGTGCTCGGTCGCCAGCTGGGCCACGGCGACGTCGTCGACGGTGAGGGTGTCGAGCTTGGGGTTCGGCCCGCCGATCGCGATCACCGGCAGGCCGAGGTCGAGCAGGTACTGCGTCTCGTCGTCGTCGAGCTCGATCGACACCGCGATCACCGCATCCACTCGCTGCCGCCGCAGGAAGGTGTCGAACACGTGGCGGCGCACGTCCTTGTCGGCGGTGATGTTGTAGAGGGTGATGTCGTAGCCCTCGCGCATCAGCGCGGACGATACCCCCGACAGCACGGTGCTGAAGAACCATCGGTCGAGGAAGGGCACCACGACCCCGATGTTGCGGGTGCGGCCCGATGCCAGGCTCGACGCGCGGGAGGACACGACGTAGCCGAGCGCCGATGCCGCCTCCTGCACGCGCAGGCGGGCCGACTCCGACACATGGCCTCGGCCGCTCAGCGCGCGCGAGACCGTCGCGGTCGAGACGCCGGCGAGCCGGGCGACCTCATCGATGCTCGCCATGGGGGATCCTCTCTGAGCCGTTCCGGTCGCAGTTCGTGCCGTCGGGCGGAGCCGGGGGCGGCGCGAACTGCGACCGGAACGTCGTGCGGCTTACGCCGTGGTGTACCAGACCGCGGTGTCGACCGGCACGGCGCCACCGTCGAACGGCTGGCTCTGCAGGATCACGAACGCGTCGGTCGGCAGCGGCAGCGGCGCGGTGCCGAGGTTCGCGAGCACGTGCACGTCGCCGCGGCGGAACGCCACCGCATCTGCGCCGGCGTCTTCCCAGACGAGCGATCCGCTGCCGAAGCCGTGCTCACGCCGTCCGGCGAGCAGGCGCTTGTAGAGCGCCAGCGTCGAGGCGGGGTCGACCTCTTCGACGTCGCGCGAGTACGACGCCCAGTCGGCGGGCTGGGGCAGCCACGACGCACCGGTCTCGTTGAAGCCGAACGCCGGAGCATCCGCCTCCCACGGCAGCGGCACACGGCATCCGTCGCGACCGTAGCGCTCGCCGTTGGTGCGGAACCACGTCGGGTCCTGACGGAAGGCGTCGGGGATCTCCATCGCCTCGGGCAGGCCCAGCTCCTCGCCCTGGTAGAGGTATGCCGAACCCGGAAGCGCGAGCATCACGGTCGTCGCCGCGCGAGCGCGCGCGAGTCCGATGGCGGTGTCGGGCTTGTGCGGGGTGTTCGGGCCGATGCCCTCGCCCTGCGGGTTCTCGGCCGTGAGCGCGAGTCGCGACGCGTGGCGCACGACGTCGTGGTTCGACAGCACCCAGGTGCTGGGTGCGCCGACCTCGCCGAACGCGTCGAGGGATTCGCGGATGACAGACCCCAGAGCCTTCGCGTCCCACTCGGTCATGAGGTAGGGGAAGTTGAAGGTCTGGTGCATCTCGTCGGGGCGCACCCACAGGGCGGTCTGCTTGAGCGTCGGCATCCAGGCCTCACCGCACAGCGCGCGGTCGCCGTCGTACTCGGCCAGCACCTTGTGCCAGTCGCGGTAGATGTCGTGCACGCCGTCCTGGCCCCAGTACGGCACGTTCGCCTCGCCGCCGCCCATCGAGTCGGCGTCTGCCGGGGGCGTGTAGTCGGGCAGGCCGTCGGCCTTGATCATGCCGTGGGCCACGTCGACCCGGAAGCCGTCGACGCCGCGGTCGAGCCAGAAGCGCAGGATCGAGCGGAACTCCTCGCGCACCTCTTCGTTGTTCCAGTCGAAGTCGGGCTGCGTCGGGTCGAAGATGTGCAGGTACCACTGGCCCGGCGTGCCGTCGGCCTCGGTCACGCGCTCCCACATGCCGCCGCCGAAGACGGACTCCCAGTTGTTCGGGGGCAGCTCGCCGTTCTTGCCCTTGCCGTCGCGGAAGATGTACCGCGCGCGCTCGGGGCTGCCGGGAGCAGCCTTGAGGGCCTCCTGGAACCAGGCGTGCTGCGCCGACGAGTGGTTGGGGACCAGGTCGACGACGACGCGGATGCCGCGGGCATGCGCCTCGTTCAGCATCGTGTCGAAGTCGTCGAGGGTGCCGAACAGCGGGTCGACGTCGCGGTAGTCGGCGACGTCGTAGCCGGCGTCCCGCTGCGGGCTCGTCATGAACGGGCTCAGCCAGATCGCGTCGACGCCGAGCTCCTTCAGCGAGTCGAGCCGGCTGGTGATGCCGGGCAGGTCGCCGATGCCGTCGCCCGAGGCGTCGGCGAACGAACGGGGGTAGATCTGGTAGATGACCGCGCTGCGCCACCACTCGGAACCGGGGGCTGCGATCTGCTCAAGCTGTGCCATGGCAACAGATTAGTGCAAACGCTTACATGATTGCCAGAGCGAGCATCGAATCGATTCGGTGAGCCGATATTCTGCGCCGGTCCGCAGCCGCTTGCAGGCCCGGGAGTATGCTTCGGGCATCCGACCACAGGAGGCTGTCATGGTTCCCGAGATCAACTACTGGGCCGTTCTGCTCGCGACCGCCTCGAGCATGATCGTCGGCTCGATCTGGTACGCGCCGAAGGTGTTCGGCACCCGCTGGTCGAAGCTCGCGAACGTCGACATGGACCGTCCGGGGGCGAGCGCGACGATGGCGATCATCACCACCGTGATCGTGAGCTTCGCGACGGCGTGGGTGCTCGCCGGAGCATCCGCGATCGCCTGGCACTTCTACGACGGATCGTTCTTCTGGGCCGCCGTCGTCACCGGCGTGCTGCTGTGGGCCGGGTTCACGGCCGCGCGGTTCATCACGCACGACGCCTTCGAGGGCCGCCCGACGGCGTTGACCACCATGAACATCGCACACGAGATCGTCACGATCGTGGTCATGGCCGTGATCATCGGCGTCTGGCCGCCGGCTCTCGGCTAGCTCGCCGCGGCATCCGTCGTGAGGTCCTGCGCGAACATGACGAGGATCCCGCTCGGGCCGCGCAGATAGGTGAGCCGGTAGACGCCCTGGTAGTTCGCGACTCCTCGCAGCGGGTGATATCCGTGCCGGGCAGCAATCGCCAGGGACTCGTCGATGTCGTCGACGGAGAACGCCACCCGGTGCATCCCGATCTCGTTCGGCAGGGTCGGCTCGGTCTCGATCGCGTCGGGATGGATGTATTCGAACAGCTCGAGCTGACCGTGGCCGTCGGGTGTCTGCAGCACGGCGATCTTCGCGTGGTTGCCGTCGAGGCCGACGGCGGTGTCGGCCCATTCGCCGCTGACCTCGTCCCGACCGAGCACGGTGAGGCCGAGATCGGTGAAGAAGGCGATCGTCGCCTCGAGGTCGCGCACGGCGATGCCGACGTTCTCCAGTGTGATGGGCATGGCTCGCATGCTACTCGCGGGGCGCGACACGCCGGGCGCCTCGAAAGACTAGACCTTCGCCACTTCCGCCGAGACTTCCTGGTATGCCAGCATTTTGCACGTGACCTCCTGGTCGCCTGCGGTCGCCGACTGCGGTTCAGACCGAGGGGGTCTTCATGTCGGGTTCATCGCGCCGTTCAGCGCCATGGATGATCGCCGCCGCACTCATCGCCGCCGCGATGGTCGCGGGCGTGACCACCGCGGCCTCCGGTGATGCCCCCGCCGACGACCCGACCGCCGCACCGGATCCGACTCTGTCGGTCGCCCTCGCCTACGAGTTCCTCGATGCGCGCGTCGACGAGTTCTGCGACGGCGCGGGGCACTGCCTTCCCCGCAGCTATCAGGGAGGCTTCTTCACCGACCTGCCGACCTGGGACTTCACCCCGTCGTTCGTCTACGACGACGCCCTCGTCGTGATCGCGTACACGGCACGCGGGCTCCCCGACGACATCCGTCGGGCGCGGACCATCGGCGACACCCTGCTCTTCGTGCAGGCGAACGACCCGATCGGCGACGGCCGAGTGCGCACCTCGTACGAGCCGCACGGCATCCGTCAGGGGAGGGTCGAGATCACCGGCCCCGGCACGTTCACCGGCAACCAGGCCTGGACCGGTATGGCGCTCGCGCGTCTCTTCCACGCGACCGGCGACTCGACGTACCTCGCCGGGGCGGTGCAGATCGCCGAATGGATCCAGAACAACACCGCCGACATGGTGCGAGCGCCCTTCGGCTACACCGGCGGTCAGCTCGAGAACGGCTCGTCGCTGGAGTGGAAGTCCACCGAGCACAACAGCGATATCGCCGGCTTCTTCACGCAGCTCGCACAGCTCACCGGCGACTCCGTCTGGGCGGATCGGGCGGGCGTCGCGTCGGCCTTCGTGGCCGCGATGCAGAGCGCCGACGGCCATGTCGACACGGGCACCCTGCTGGACGGGTCGACGGTCAACACCCGCCCCATTCCCCTCGACGCGCAGACCTGGAGCTCGCTCGCCACGCGCGACCCCCGCTACGACACCTCGCTGGACTGGACGCTGACCCACCTCATCGCGACGGACGGGCAGTATCAGGGCGCGTCGATCAGCGACGCCGACGTGTCGAAGGTGTGGTTCGAGGGATCCGGCCACCTGGCGCTCGCTCTCACGCTGCGCGATGCGCCCGGTGACGCCGAACGCGTGGAGTCGCTGCTGAGCAGCATCCGCCTCGGTCAGCGCGATGCGCCCAACGGCGACGGCAAGGGGATCGTGGCGACGTCGACCGACGGCCTCGACTCGGGCTTCGGCGACCTCTACTACGCCAGCCTGCACACCGGTGCGACGGCCTGGTACCTGCTCGCCGCCGCGGGCGACAATCCCTTCGCGCTGCCCGTCGACTGACCCGTCGCGCGCCGTCACCACTGCCGCCACGTCGGGCGCGGTGCGGGGTCACTTTTGCACCGGCGGCGCGGTGCGGGGTCACCATTGCACCTCCGGCGCGGTGCGTGGTCACTATTGCACCGGAATCGCCAGTTTCGGGTGCGGAACTGGCCCCGGCTGCGGGCGCGGGTGCGGAACTGGCCCCGGCTGCGGGCGCGGATGCGGAACTGGCCCCGGCTGCGCGAGCGGGATCGGAACTGGCCCCGGCTGCGCGAGCGGGTGCGGAACCGACCCCCTCGGTGCTGGGGCCGGCGTCATCGCCCCGGTGCGGGGCCAAAAGCGCATCCTCCGCTGATGCGGGGCCAATAACGCATCCGAAACCGGCGATTCGGGTGCAGAACTGGCCCCGGCTGTGCGCGCGGGTGCAGAACTGGCCCCGGCTGCGGGCGGGGTGCAGAACTGGCCCCGGCTGTGCGCGCGGGTGCGGAACTGGCCCCGGCTGTGCGCGCGGTGCGGAACTGGCCGCGGCTGCGGGCGCCTACCGCTTACGCGGCGACGCGGGCGACGGCGGCGATCGCGCTGGTGAAGAAGTCGACGCCGTCGATGCCCGAGCGCATGGCGGCCGAGGTGTCGGGGCCGAAGCCGGCCTCGGTCGCGTGCTCGGGGTGCGGCATGAGCCCCACGACGTTGCCCGCCTCGTTGGTGAGTCCGGCGATGTCGCGCAGGGAGCCGTTCGGGTTCACGCCCGCATAGCGGAATGCCACGAGGTTCTCGCCCTCGAGACGGTCGAGCGTCTCCTCGTCGGCGATGTACCCGCCGTCGGCGTTCTTCAGCGGGATCGTGATCTCCTGGCCCGTGCGGAAGCGGTTGGTCCACGCGGTGTCGGAGTTCTCGACGATCAGCTTCTGATCGCGCCGCACGAAGTGCTGGTGGTCGTTGCGGATCAGCCCGCCGGGCAGCAGGTGCGCCTCGACCAGCATCTGGAAGCCGTTGCAGATGCCGAGGATCGGCATGCCCTTGGCCGCGGCGTCCTTGACCTCCGCCATGATCGGCGAGAGCGCGGCGATCGCACCGGCGCGCAGGTAGTCGCCGTAGCTGAAGCCGCCGGGCAGCACGAGGGCGTCGACGCCCTCGAGATCGTGCGAACCGTGCCAGAGGGCGACCGGCTCGGCGCCGGCGATGCGCACGGCGCGCTGGGCGTCGCGGTCGTCGAGCGAGCCCGGGAAGGTGATGACGCCGATGCGCGTGGTCACTCGGCGACCTCGATGCCGACGACGTCCTCGATCACGGAGTTGGAGAGCACCTCATCGGCGATGCGGCGGGCCTCGGCGAGGATCTCGTCGGTGACCTCGCCTTCGACGGTGAGCTCGAAGCGCTTGCCGATGCGGACATCGGAGAAGCCCTCGACGCCCAGACGGGAGAATGCGCCGGACACGGCCTTCCCCTGCGGGTCGAGCAGTTCGGGCTTGGGCATGACGTCGACGACGATGGTGGGCATGAACGGCTCCGGAAGTCGCGGGCGGACGGGCGTGTCCAGTCTACCGGCTCGGGACTCGCCCGATTCCCGGGTGACGGGGCTCAGGCGTGGAAGACGGTGTGCAGGTCGCCGATCGCCTCGCGGCCGCCGAGGCCGTCGATCTCGAACAGCACGGAGATGCCGACGACGTGGCTGCCCAGGCGCTCGACCAGTTCGCGTCCGGCGGCGAGCGTGCCCCCGGTGGCGAGCACGTCGTCGATGAGCAGCACGCGGGACCCGACGGGCAGATCGTCGTGCATCTCGATCGTCGCGGTGCCGTATTCGAGGGCGTAGTCGACGGATGCCGCGGGGCGGGGCAGCTTGCCGGCCTTGCGGATCGGGATGAGGCCGACGCCTGCGGCGATCGCGGCCGCTCCGGCGAGGATGAAGCCGCGTGCCTCGATGCCCGCCACGACGTCGAACTGTCCGGCGAACGGCGCGATGATCGCGTCGGTGGTCGCCTGCAGGGCCTCGGCGTCGGCGAGCAGCGGGGTGATGTCGCGGAAGATGATCCCCGCCTCGGGATAGTCGGGGATGCTGCGGATCAGGGATTCGGCGCGGACGAGGGCGGGGGAGAGATCGGTGTCGGGCACCGGTCAAGGCTACGCGAAAGGCTCGGGCTTGACACCGTGGGAGCGCTCCCATAGAGTCACTGGACAGTGCATGGGAGCGCTCCCACAGGAATCCTCACGGGAAGCCATCACGGAAAGCCCCCGCACGACCCCGAGCACCACCCGCACCACCACTGCACGACCCACCACAAAGGAGTGAACTGTGAACACACGTGCCCGCAAGCGGATCCTGACGACAGCAGCCGTCGCATCCGTCTCCGCCCTGGCCCTCGCCGGCTGCGCCTCCGCCGATGCCGGCGACAGCGCTTCCGGTGACGAGAAGGTCACACTGACCGTCACCACCTTCGGCACCTTCGGATACGACGACCTCTACGACGAGTACGAGAAGGCGAACCCGAACGTCACGATCGAGGCGACCAACATCGACACCGGCGGCAACGCCCGCACCGACGCGTTCACGAAGATCGCAGCCGGCTCGGGTCTCAGCGACGTCGTCGCGATCGAGGAGGGGTGGCTCGGCGCGATCATGGACGTCTCCGACACCTTCGTCGACCTGCGCGACTACGGCATCGAAGACCGCAAGTCCGACTGGGTCGACTGGAAGTACGGACAGGCGACCGACGCCGAGGGCCGCGTGATCGGCTACGGCACCGACATCGGCCCGAGCGGCATCTGCTACAACGGCGCCGCCTTCGAGGCGGCCGGCCTGCCCAGCGACCGCGAGTCCGTCGCCGAGCTGCTGAACGGCGACTGGGAGAACTACTTCGCGGTCGGCGCCGAGTACACGGCCAAGACCGGCAAGGCCTGGTACGACCACTCCGGCTTCGTCTGGAACGCCATGGTCAACCAGCTCGACGAGGGGTACTACACCTCTGACGGCGAGCTGAACGTCGAGGACAACGCCGAGCTGAAGGAGCGCTTCGAGCTGCTCGGGGCCGCGACCGAAGGCGGTCAGTCCGCTGCACAGACCGCGTGGGACTGGAACGGCGGCAAGTCGTTCGTCGACGGCACCTTCGCCACGTTCGTCTGCCCGGGCTGGATGCTCGGCGTCGTGCAGGGCCAGGTCGAGGCCGGCGGCGGCGACGCCTCCACCGGCTGGGACTTCGCCGACGTCTTCCCCGGCGGCGCAGCCAACTGGGGCGGCGCGTTCCTGTCGATCCCCGAGAGCTCGCAGCACAAGGAGGCCGCGGCCGACCTCGCAAACTGGCTGACGCAGCCCGAGCAGCAGGTCAAGCAGTCCGCCGCCGCGGGCAACTTCCCGTCGACGATCAAGGCGCAGGAGACGCTCTCGTCCGAGGCGACTCCGAACGCGTTCTTCAACGACGCACCCACCGGTGCCATCCTCGCCGAGCGTGCCAAGGGCGTCGTCGCCCAGTTCAAGGGCGCCGATGACTCGGTGATCCAGGAGAACGTCTTCGGTCCGGCCCTCAGCGGCCTCGACCGTGGCGAGACCGACACCCAGGGCGCCTGGGATGCCGCGGTCGAGCTCCTGAACGAGCTGGTCGACTGACCCAGCCACCGCATCCGTTCCGGTCGCAGTTCGTGCCGCGCCGCCTTCACCGGGGCGGCACGGGCTGCGACCGGAGCACCACGGAAGCCCGGAACAGGACCAAGGAAGAGTCATGACCCTCACGCATGAGCGCTCGGAGACGGCATCCGCGTCGTCGAACGACGCGAAGAGCCCGAAGACGGATGCCGCGGCTCGGCGTCCCTGGCGGCACCGCATCTCGCGGTTCGACCAGAACGCCTCCCCGTACTTCTACATCTCGCCGTTCTTCCTGCTCTTCGGGCTGGTCGGACTCTTCCCGCTGCTCTACACGGTGTGGGTGGCCGTGCACGAGTGGGACCTGCTCAAGGGGCAGGGCGAGTTCATCGGCGCCGGGAACTTCGTCGAGATCCTCGGCGACCCGATGTTCTGGAACTCGATCTTCAACACCCTGAGCATCTTCCTGCTGTCGGCGATCCCGCAGCTCGCGGTCGCCCTGGTGATCGCCTACCTCCTCGACCGCGGCCTGCGTGCCCCGACGTTCTGGCGCATGAGCGTTCTCATCCCGTTCGTCGTGACCCCCGTCGCCGTCGCCATCATCTTCTCGAGCATCTTCAACGAGGCCGACGGCCTCGCCAACAACCTGCTCAATCTGATCGGCATCGCCGACCAGGAGTGGAAGCACAACACGGCGCTGTCGCACCTCGCGATCGCCGTGATGGTGAACTTCCGCTGGACCGGCTACAACGCCCTCATCCTCCTCGCCGCCATGCAGGCGGTGCCGCGCGATCTCTACGAGTCGGCAGCCCTCGACGGAGCCGGCGCTGCTCGCCGGTTCTTCTCGATCACGATCCCCACGATCCGCCCGACGCTGATCTTCGTGATCATCACGGCGACGATCGGCGGTCTGCAGATCTTCGCCGAGCCCCGGCTGTTCGACGTCTCGACCGCGGGCGGCATCGGCGGCAGCGACCGGCAGTTCCAGACAACCGTGCTGTTCCTGTGGGAGCTCGCCTTCTTCCGCCGGGACCTCGGCGAAGCATCCGCCGTCGCCATCCTGCTGTTCCTGCTCATCGTCGGCATCGGCGTCATCAACTTCCTGATCTCCCGACGCATCTCGACCGGGGATGCTCCGAAGAGCCGCGCCGCGCGCCGACGAGCCCGCACCGCCGCTGCCGCCGCTGCCGCCGCAGCCGCGACGGCCGCCGCCGGCACGACGATCGCCACCACGACCGAGGAGAATGCGCGATGACCGCCACCCAGGCGCTGAGCGTCCCCGAGAAGATCCGCCGCCGTCGAGGCGCCGTGGGCGGCAACGCCGGGATCGGCAGCCGCCCCGGCTTCCTCACCTACGGCCTGCTCGCCGCGTTCATCATCGGCAGCGTCTACCCGCTGTGGTGGTCGGTCGTCGTGGCGAGCGGCACGAACGCCACGCGTGGCGAAACCCTGCCGCTGATCCCCGGCGGCAACTTCTTCACCAACGCCGCCAAGGTGTTCGACGCGATCCCGTTCTGGCTCGCTCTGGGCAACTCGTTCCTCATCTCGGCGATCATCACGGTCTCGGTCGTCACGTTCTCGACGCTGGCCGGCTATGCCTTCGCCAAGCTGCGCTTCACGGGCCGCGACGGACTGATGATCTTCGTGATCGCGACCATGGCGATCCCGACGCAGCTCGGCATCATCCCGCTGTTCATGCTGATGCGGGAGCTCGGCTGGACCGGATCGATCGGCGCGGTCATCGTGCCGACACTGGTCACCGCCTTCGGCGTCTTCTTCATGCGGCAGTACCTGGTCGACGTGATCCCGGACGAGCTGATCGAGGCGGCGCGGATGGACGGCGCGAACCAGTTCCGCACGTTCCTCACCGTCGGCATCCCGGCCGCTCGCCCTGCCATGGCGATCCTCGGCCTCTTCACCTTCATGACGGCGTGGACCGACTACCTCTGGCCGCTGATCGTGCTCTCCCCGCAGAACCCGACACTGCAGACGGCCCTCAGCCAGCTGCAGTCCGGCTATTACATCGACTACTCCATCGTGCTCGCCGGTGCGGTGCTCGCGACCCTTCCGCTGCTCGTCCTGTTCGTCGTGGCGGGCCGGCAGCTGGTCAGTGGCATCATGGCGGGCGCGGTGAAAGGATGACCCCTATGACCCGTGCCTTTCCCGAGAACTTCCTGTTCGGCGCCGCGACAGCGGCGTACCAGATCGAAGGGGCGGCTTTCGAAGACGGGCGCACCGCGTCGATCTGGGATGCCTTCAGCAGGGAGCCCGGCGCCGTGATCGGCGGCGACAACGGCGATGTGGCGTGCGACCACTACCACCGCTATCCGCAGGACGTCGCTCTCATGAAGAAGCTCGGGCTGCAGACCTACCGCTTCTCGACCTCGTGGTCGCGCGTCCAGCCCGACGGCGGCGCGGTCAACGCGAAGGGCGTCGACTTCTACGAGCGCCTGGTCGACGAGCTGCTCGCGAACGACATCCTGCCCTGGCTGACGCTCTATCACTGGGACATGCCGCAGGCGCTGCAGGAGACCGGCGGGTGGACCAACCGTGACACCGTCGGACGCTTCCTCGAGTACGCCGGCACGATGCACGACGCCCTGGGCGATCGGGTGAACGTGTGGACGACCCTGAACGAGCCGTGGTGCTCGTCGTTCCTCTCTTATACCGGCGGCGAGCACGCTCCGGGTCACACGAGCGTCGCCGAGGGTCTGCTCTCGGCGCACCACCTGCTGCTCGCCCACGGCGAGACGGTCCGCGAGCTGCGTGGCCGGGATGCGAGCCTGAATCTCGGCATCACGCTGAACCACACGGTCGCAGACCCCGCCGATCCGACCAACCCCGCAGACATCGACGCCGCGCGTCGCGTCGACGGCCAGTTCAACCGCTGGTTCCTCGACCCGATCTACCGGGGCGTGTACCCGGACGACATCATCCGGGACATCCGGTCGGTGGATGCCGATGCCGTCGCCCGCTTCACGGATGCCGTGCACGACGGCGACCTCGACGTCATCTCTCAGCGCATCGACACGCAGGGCGTCAACTACTACCACGGCGACTTCGTCTCGGGCACGGCTCCCACCCCTGAGCGGACCCCGCTCAGCGGCGGCCCCGCGACCGACCGGGTCGGTCGAAGCCCGTATCCGTCGAGCGAGGGCATCCACCCCGTCGAACGCGGACTGCCCCGCACGGCGCAGAACTGGGAGGTGCAGCCCGAGGGGCTCACCCGTCTGCTGCAGCGCGTGTGGACCGAGTACGCCGAGCCCGCCGGAACCGTGCTGTACATGACCGAGAACGGTGCCGCCTATGACGACGTCGCGGTCGTCGAAGACGGTGAGACCCGCGTGCACGACGAGGACCGCACCGAGTTCCTGCGCCTGCACCTGGCCGCCGTGCTCGATGCGGCGGATGCCGGCGTCGACGTGCGCGGCTACTTCTACTGGTCGATGTTCGACAACTTCGAGTGGGCCTGGGGCTACGACAAGCGGTTCGGCATCGTGCGCGTCGACTACGACACCCAGGAGCGGAGTCTGAAGGACTCCGGTCGGGAGTACGCTCGCATCATCGCCGCTCGCGCTCTCTGACGCCGGGCGGCGTCACCAGGGAGCATCCGGCCTCGCTGCCGGACGGAGGGAGAGTCGTGTCGTCACGAGCGACCATCGAAGAGGTGGCATCGGCCGCCGGAGTCTCACGGTCGACGGTGTCACGCGTCGTCAACGGGTCGACGGCGGTGAGTCCTGAAGCCCTCGAGTCGGTGAAGCGGGCCATCGAGGAGCTCAGCTACGTGCCCAACCGCGCGGCTCGCTCACTCGCGTCCCGACAGACCCACGCGATCGCCCTGATCGTCCCCGAGGACACCACGCGGTTCTTCGGAGATCCCTTCTTCGCGGCGATCGTCGCGGGCATCACGGGGGCGCTCCGGGGCTCGGACTACCTGCTCAACCTGCTGATCGCGAGCGACGACCCCGGCGACAAGATGACGAGCTTCGTGCGCAACGGCGGTGTGGACGGCGCGCTCATCGTCTCGCACCACACGAGCGACGCGTTCATCGACCGGGTCGCCGATGCCGTGCCCGTGGTCTGGGGCGGCAGGCCGGTGCGCATCCGCGAGGGCGACTACGTGGTCGACGTCGACAACGTCGCCGGCGCCCGCACCGCCACCCAGCACCTGATCGAGACCGGTCGTACGCGGATCGCCACGATCTCGGGGCCCATCACGATGGTCTCGTCCGTCGACCGCGTGCAGGGCTTCCGCGGGGCACTGGCCGATGCAGGGCTCTCGCCGTTCGCCGAGGAGGCCGGTGACTACAGCGAAGCCAGCGGAGCGGATGCGGCGCGCCGCATCCTCGCTGCGGGGCGTCCGGATGCGATCTTCGTCGCCAGCGACCTCATGGCCCGTGGCGCGCTCACGGCGCTGCGCTCGGCCGGCATCCGTGTTCCCGAGGACGTGGCGCTCGTCGGGTTCGACGACTCGTCGGTCGCGCTGAGCACAGACCCGCCGCTGACCACCATGCGGCAGCCCATGTACGCGCAGGGCGAGGCCATGGCCGGAGTGCTGCTCTCGCGCCTGGCCGGACGCGACCCGGCGCACACGACGATCCTGCCGACGGAACTGGTGGTGCGCGCCTCGTCGTGACCTCGCGCGGGCCGGGATCGAACGGGGGCGACCGAAGAACACGGATGCGGACCATACGCCCCTCCAGGTCGGTCCGCATCCGTGGGTCTTCGGGCGATCAGCCGATCCGGTCTCGTGACCGCTGATCGATCGTCGCGGGCCACCGCAGTGTCGCCCACGGGCCGTTGCGCTTGGGCATCACTGCCGTCGCGAAATCCGTCCACACCTCGCCGTACTTCTCGAACGACTCCGCGTCGAGGTTCCCGTCGCTCCAGTGCATGACCCGTCCGGCGATGTAGCTCAGGCCGAAATCGACCCATGACACTAACGACGGGCGGGTGTCGACGTTGATCCGGTGGATGATGCGTCGGGCCTCTGCGACGTCGGCGTATCCGAGCGCAACACCCCACGTCGTCATCGCCACGGCCTGACCGAGCGCATACGCGTCGAGAGTGCGCACATAGACATCGGGCGTCACGACATCTTTTCCGACTCGTCTGCGCACCTCGCGCTCGATGCGCTCGATGCCGGCCACGAACGGCAACGCGTCGCGCGCGTCTCCGCCTTCGGCGACGATTCCCGCGAGCCACTCCCGCGTGGTCGGCACACGCCCGAGGGCGGTGTCCAGGTCGTTGCGGACCGCCAGACGGAGCATCCAGGCCTGACGTCGACGTCGCACGGTGCTGAGATGGTCGATCATGCCGAGCCAGTCGTCACGGGAGCGGATGCCCCACGTCTCGGCGACGAGCGCCCTGTCGTCAGGTCCCAGAGAGGGGGCCGTCGGGTCGTTCCAGGGCCCGGACGGGAGGGAGCTGATCTGCAGCAGGCCCAGCGCGATCTCGTTCGCCTCGGTGTCGGTGGTGGAGAACCGCTCGGATGGCGCGAGCCTCTGGGGACGCGTGAACCATGATGTCGGGCTCATCACACTCCTGAGGGTGGGGCCTGGGGCCGCTCATAGCTTGAACAGCTATTCAGTCGCTAATATATAGCCTCCGGGGGGAAATCCGAAGTCGTCCGATGCTGGGGAGCGGGACACCGATGGCACGTTCAGACGAACACAACCGGGCCGCGCGGGAGCGCGCCCGCGAAGCCATTCTCGAATCGGCCATCATCCTGTTCGCCGAACGAGGCGTCTCCGGCGCGAGCATCGCCGAGATCACCCGCCGCGCCGGGGTCGCGCAGGGACTCGTGAGCTACCACTTCGGCGGCAAGGACCAGCTCGTGGCCGCCGTGATCGACCGCTGGTACGAGGCGCTCTTCGCGATCCCGCAGGTCGAGGGGCCCGCCGACGTCCGGCTCGCCGGGATCATCGACGGTGCTCTCGCCGCCACGGGTTTCGCCCTCCCGGTGCAGCGAGCGGTGTTCGCGATGCAGCAGCAGCCCAGCACCCACCGCATGTTCGCCGAGGCCGAGACCCGGTTCGCGGAGCAGGCGATCGCATCGGAGAACGCCGTCCGCGAGATCTTCCGCGAGAGGGGTGCCGCCGATCCTCCGCTCGAGGAGATCATGCTGCGCACCACCCTCGAGGGCGTCTTCATGAAGTACGCCGTCTACGGCGACACCTACCCGCTCGAAGACGCCCGACGCTGGGTGCGGCGTCTCTACGGCCTGCCCGAGCCCGAGGCGCCGCTTCCGCTGCAACTCGCGCCCCGGGATCCGGACGCGAGGACCAGGGCGGCGGGGGCTCTGCGGGACGAGGAGTGACCGAGCTGCGGCCGACCCTCCACCGCGGACGGCGTCAGCCCAGCTGCATCCGGGCGAAGGCCCCGAGCACCACGCGCTCGGACTGCACGAGGTAGCGCTCGAGCTCGGCCGCGCCGGCCGCCGCACCGCGGGCGAGGAAGGTGTCGAGCACCGCGCGGTTCTTGCGCACGAACGGCTCGTGCAGCGAGCGAGGATCGTCGATCTTCAGGAACGCGAGTCTCAGCTCTGCCGCGAGGTCACGGTAGGTGCGGGCCAGGCGGGGGCTGTCCGCGAGCGACACCAGGGCGACATGGAACGCCATGTTGGCGCTGCCCACCGCGCGCCACGTCTCGGCGTCGTCGAGGAGTGCGTCGTGCGCCGCGGCCTCGGCGGCGAGCACGGCCTCCTGCATCTGCTGGACCGCCGGATGCTCCGGCTCGGAGTGCAGGAGCGCGGTGCACTCGATGATGCGACGTGCGCGATAGATGTCGATCACGTCGGCGATCGACGGCGAGGCGACGGAGACGCCCCGGTGCGGCACGTGCTCGAGCAGACCCTGCTCGGAGAGGGCGCGGAACGCCTCGCGCAGCGTGTTGCGTGCCACGCCGAAGTGCTCCGCGATGGCCGATTCCGACAGTCGGGAACCGGGTGCGAAGGCGCCGTCGATGATCTGCTGTCGGAGCGCATCGGCGAGCATGCCCTGCTGGTTCATGCCTTCATCGTAGGCGGCGGCCGGAGCGGATCGTTCGAGGAAGCGTCTCCGCCATCACGCGAATGCAACTCCGCCGTAGCACAGCGGAAACAAAGTTGTTGAACAATATTGCTCGATCCGTTCTACACTGGGTGTCACTCGACACCCACCAACGACGATGGGAATCCCCCCGCAATGTCAGAGAACACCGCAGCCCCGCTGTCCGCCGAAGACGAAGTCCGGCTCTCCGCCGCCAAGAGACGCGCCGGCCGCAGCGCCGTGATCGGCGCCATCTTCCTGATGGCCACCAGCGCCATCGGTCCCGGGTTCATCACCCAGACGGCCACCTTCACCGCGACGATGGGGGCGGCCTTCGCGTTCGCGATCCTGGTCTCGATCCTCGTCGACATCGCCGTGCAGCTGAACGTGTGGCGCATGATCACCTCCTCCGGCATGCGCGCCGGGGAACTCGCCAACAGGGCAATCCCGTTCTCCGGGCACGTGATCGCCGTGCTCGTCGTCATCGGCGGCCTCGCGTTCAACATCGGCAACATCGCGGGTGGCGGCCTGGGCATGAACGCGCTGCTCGGCATCGATCCCAAGCTCGGCGGAGCGCTGACCGCCGCCCTCGCGATCATCATCTTCCTCATCAAGAAGGCCGGTCCGGTGATGGACATCGTGCTCGTCGTGCTCGGCATCGGCATGATCGTGATGACCGTGATCGTCGCGGTGATCGCCCAGCCGCCCATCGGCGAGGCGCTGCGCCAGACGTTCGCGCCGGACGAGCTCAACTTCGCCACGATCACCACGATCGTCGGCGGAACGGTCGGCGGATACATCACCTACTCGGGTGCCCACCGCTACCTCGACTCGGGTCACACCGGTCCCGAGCAGGCGGGTCCTGTCATGCGCGCCGCGGCGAACGGCATCCTCGTCACCGGCATCATGCGCTACGTGCTGTTCCTCGCGGTCCTCGGCGTGGTCGCCTCGGGCGTCTCGCTCGACCTGTCGAGCCAGGCCGCGAACCCCGCGGGACAGGCCTTCGGCGCCGTGCTCGGCGACGCGGGACTCCGCATCTTCGGCGCGATCTTCTGGGCCGCCGCGATCAGCTCGGTGATCGGCGCGGCATACACGTCAGCGACCTTCCTCTCGACCTTCACGAAGAAGCTCCGGGGCGGATGGCCGCTGCAGCTGGCCACCGTCGCCTTCATCGTCGTGTCGCTGATCGTCTACCTCTCGATCGGCACCGCGCCGGCCGCGATCCTCGTCTTCGTCGGCGGCTTCAACGGGCTCATCCTCCCCATCGGCCTCACGGTGTTCATGTACATCGGCTGGTTCCGCCGTGACCTGCTCGGCTCGAAGAAGTACCCGCTGTGGCTGCTCATCGCCGGCACGCTCGTGACGCTGCTGACCTGGTACATGGGCATCGTCTCGGTCGGCCCCATCTTCGCCTTCCTCGGAATCGGAGCGTGACCCCATGACATCGATCGACCTGAACTCCGACCTCGGCGAGAACGTCCCCGACCGGGTGGTCAGCGACGACGAGAGCATGCTGCGCCTCGTGACGAGCGCGAACGTGGCGTGCGGGTTCCACGCGGGCAGCCCCGAGGGCATCCGATCGACTCTCGAGAGCGCCGTGGCCGGAGGCGTCGTGATCGGCGCGCACCCCGGCTACCGCGACTACGAGAACTTCGGCCGCACGAAGGTCGAGATCGACTCGGCCACCCTGCAGGCGCACGTCGAGTACCAGCTCGGTGCCCTGATCGGTCTTGCCGCAGCCGTCGGTGGCACGGTCGCCTACGTCAAGCCGCACGGAGCGCTCTACAACACGATCGCCCGCGACGAGCGGCAGTCGAAGGACGTGGTGGCGGCGATCCGCGCGATCGACCCGAACCTCGTGCTGCTGGGTCTGGCCGGAGGCGTCGTGCTCGACGTCGCCGAGCGTGCGGGCCTGCAGATCGCGGCCGAGGCCTTCGCCGATCGGGCGTATCAGCCCGACGGCCAGCTCGTCTCACGAACCGAGGCGGGCTCGGTGCTGCACGACCCCGTCGCGGTCGCCGAGCGCATGGTGCGCCTCGCCGGCGAAGGAGTGATCCGCGCGATCGACGGCACCGACGTGCCCGTCAGCGCGCAGTCGATCTGCGTGCACGGCGACAGCCCCGGCTCGGTGGCCATGGCCGCCGAGACCAAGCGGATGCTGCAGGACGCCGGCATCACGATCGCACCGTTCGCGGGAGTCTGAGATGACCGTTCTCGCCACCCCCGACCAGCTCGCCGCCGCGCGGGCAGCGCGAGCCGCCATCCGGGCGGGGCACGCCGCGCCGACCAGCGGCGTCGCCGTCGGACTGACGCAGGCGAACCTCATCTCGGTGCCCGCGGACTGGGCCTTCGAGACGCTGCTCTTCGCGCAGCGCAACCCGAAGCCGTGCCCCGTGCTCGAGGTCATCGAACAGGGCGAGGTGGAATCGCGGCTCGCCCCGGGCAGCGACATCCGCACGGACATCGGCCGGTACCGCGTCTGGCGCGACGGCGAACTGGTCGACGAGGTCTCCGATGCGACCGAGGCGTGGGAGGAGCAACCCGACCTCGTCTCGTTCCTGATCGGATGCAGCTTCACGTTCGAGTCCGGGCTCGTGCAGGCGGGCATCCCGATCCGCCATCAGGAACTCGGACGCAACGTTTCGATGTACCGCACCGCAGTGCCCTGCACCCCCGCGGGCAGGCTGAGCGGCGAGATGGTCGTGTCGATGCGACCGATCCCCGCGGACCGCGTGGCCGATGCCGTGCAGATCTCCGGCCGCACCCCCGCCGTGCACGGAGCCCCGGTGCACATCGGCGACCCCGTATCGCTCGGCATCGCAGACCTCGCCCGCCCGGACTTCGGCGATGCCCCTGAGGTGCGCGAGGGCGAGGTGCCGGTGTTCTGGGCGTGCGGCGTCACGCCGCAGGCCGCCATCATGGCCTCGAAGCCGCCGTTCGCCATCACCCACGCGCCCGGCTACATGTTCATCACCGATGTCCCCGATGCGGAGTACCTGGTCTGATGCGCATCCTCACGGCATCCGACCACGCGCTTCTCGTCGAGGCGGCCGACCTCGACGAGGCGATGCGTCTGAACCTCGCGTGGGACGGCGTGCACGGCGTGGTCGAGCGCATCCCCGGCGCTCGCACGGTGCTCGTGCGGTTCGATCCGCTGGCGGTGTCGGCCGCCGATCTCGCCCGCGCGCTCGCCGCGACCGAGATCGACACCGCTCATCTGCCGGCCACCGGCGAGGTCACTGTTCCGGTGCGGTACGACGGGGAAGACCTCGACGAGGCGGCATCCCTGCTGGGCGTCTCGGCATCCGAGCTCGTGAACCGCCACCTCGCCGCCGAGTGGACGGTCGCCTTCTCCGGCTTCGCCCCCGGCTTCGGGTATGTGGTGAGCAGTGATCCGCTGTTCGATGTGCCCCGCCGCTCGTCGCCCCGCACCCGTGTGCCGGCCGGATCCGTGGCCCTGGCCGGCCCGTTCACCGGCGTGTACCCGCGCGAGAGCCCCGGCGGATGGCAGCTCATCGGACGCACGGATGCCCTGATGTGGGACATCGATCGCGACCCTCCTGCGCTGCTGTCGCCCGGCACGACGGTGCGGTTCGAGCAGGTGCGGGCGCAGGCCGTGATGTCGGACAACGCAGACGATCGTGCCGACGCGCGGCGCGTCACCGAGCGAGACGCCGCGGCGAGCGCGACGGACCCGGGTTCTCCGGCGTCCCCGGCCGTCGAGGTCGTGCGTCCGTCGATGCAGCTGCTGGTGCAGGATGCCGGTCGTCCGGGATTCGCGGCGCTCGGTGTCTCGGCGTCCGGTGTCGCCGATCGCCGCGCCATGCGCGAGGCGAACCGCGCAGTGGGCAATGCGAGCGGCGCGGCGGTGCTCGAGAGCGTCGGCGGTGCCGTGCTGCGATTCCGGGGCGCCGGGGTCGCCGCTGTCACGGGCGCTGTCGGGGCGCTCGACTTGATCGACGCGGACGGTGTGGCGCGTCGCATCGCCCATGGCGCGCCCTTCGCCACCGTCGAGGGCGACGAGCTCACGCTGGGGCATCCGACCAGCGGGCTGCGCTACGTCATCGCGGTCCGTGGCGGAGTGGCCGTCGACACGGCGCTCGACAGCCGCGCGAGCGACACCCTCGCCGGGCTCGGACCTGCTCCGCTGGCTGCCGGCGACGTGCTGCGCGTCGGCGATTCCGCACGGCATCCGGTCGAGCCGGATGTCACCCCGCGGACGCTGCCGGCATCCGGTGACGTCGTCGACCTCGAGATCACCCTCGGCCCTCGGGACGACTGGTTCACCTCCGCAGCGCTCTCGACGCTCGCCGGCCAGGAGTGGACCGTGACCCCGCGGTCCGACCGCGTCGGCATCCGGCTCGAGGGCGACAGGCCCCTCGCACGCTCCGTCGGGGGCGAGCTGCCCAGCGAAGGGGCGGTCACCGGGGCGATCCAGGTGCCGCCTGACGGTCAGCCCGTGCTGTTCCTCCCGGATCACCCGCTCACCGGCGGGTATCCGATCATCGGCGCCCTCACCGATCGCAGTCTCGACCTCGCCGCGCAGCTGCCGCCCGGCGTGCGCATCCGTTTCATCGTCAAGGAGACCTCATGACCAAGGTGCTGATCGCGAATCGCGGAGAGATCGCCGTGCGCGTCATCCGCGCCTGCGCCGAAGCCGGGTACACGTCGATCGCGGTCTACGCCGACCAGGATGCCGATGCTCTGCACGTGCGGCTCGCCGATGAGGCCGTCGGACTGGGGGGAGACACCGCTGCGACGACCTATCTCTCGATCGATGCGCTGCTGGACGCCGCCCGCACGAGCGGAGCGGATGCCGTGCACCCGGGCTACGGATTCCTCTCGGAGAGCGCGGAGTTCGCGCGGGCCGTCGAGGGTGCGGGCCTCATCTGGATCGGCCCGTCGCCCGACAGCATCGATGCGCTCGGCGACAAGATGACCGCGCGCCGGATCGCGCAGCGCGTCGGGGCCCCCCTGGCCGCCGGCACCGATCAGCCGCTCGCCGGCCCCGAGGAGGCCGTGGCCTTCGCCGAGGAGCACGGGCTTCCGATCGCGATCAAGGCGGCGTTCGGCGGAGGCGGCCGGGGGCTGAAGGTGGTGCATGAGCTGTCGGAGGTCGCGGATGCCTTCGAGGCCGCGACGCGCGAGGCCATCGCCGCCTTCGGGCGGGGGGAGTGCTTCGTCGAGCGCTTCCTCGAGAGCCCGCGCCACATCGAGGTCCAGGTGCTCGGTGACGGACTCGGCGGCGTCGTGGTCGTCGGCGATCGAGACTGCTCGATGCAGCGACGCAACCAGAAGCTCATCGAAGAGGCACCCGCGCCGGGCCTGTCGAGGGATCAGCGCACGCGGTTCCACGACGCGGCCAGGGCGATCTGCGCCGAGGTGCAGTACCGCGGCGCAGGGACCGTCGAGTTCCTCCTCGCTGCCGACGGCACGATCTCCTTCCTCGAGGTGAACACCCGACTCCAGGTGGAGCACCCCGTCACCGAGGAGGTCACCGGCACGGATCTCGTGCGCGAGCAGTTCCGCATCGCCTTCGGCGAGGGGATCTCGTTCACCGAGACGCCCGTGCCGACCGGGCACGCCTTCGAGTTCCGCATCAACGCCGAAGACCCGGGTCGCGGATTCCTGCCCAGCCCCGGTCGTGTCGAGGTACTGCGGATCCCCGGCGGGCCCGGTGTGCGCTGGGACAGCGGCATCGAGGCGGGCGACGTCGTTCAGCCCGCCTTCGACTCGATGATCGCGAAGCTCGTCGTGCATGCCGACGACCGCGACGCGGCCCTCGTGCGGGCGCGTCGGGCGCTGCGCGAGCTGGTCGTCGAGGGGCCGGCCACGGTCATCCCGTTCGATCTGCTCGCGCTCGACGACGAGGCGTTCGCCACCGAGACCTTCGCGGTGCACACCCAGTGGATCGAGAGCACCCTGCTGCCGCGCCTCGAGCCGCAACTGCGTCCCGCCCCCGCACCGGACGCCGCTCTCCAGCGCTTCCCCGTCGAGATCGACGGGCGCCGTGTCGTGCTCGGGCTCCCGATGGCGCTGCTCGCGGGGCTCGGCGGCCTGGCGGATGCCGGAGGTGCGCCGCCCGCATCCGATCCGACCGAGCTGCGTGCTCCGGCACCGGGAACGCTTGTGCGGTGGCTCGCAGACGACGGGGCGAGCGTCGCCGAGGGCGATCCGATCGCGGTGCTCGACGCCATGAAGATGGAGACCACGGTCACCGCCCATCGTGCCGGCACGCTGTCGCACCGCGTGGAGCTCTCGGCCTCGGTCGCGCCCGACGCGGTGCTCGCCGTCATCGCCTGAGAGCTACCGCGCCCTGACACAGAGATCCCGAATGCCGCCGCAGCGGCATCCGGGATCTTCGCGTTCGCGAGTCGAGTGTGATTACGCGGGGTCTCCGCCCAGCGGCCCCACGGCCTCGAGGGGGCGAGGGTCGTCGGCGCCGGTCTTGCGGGCGCGGGCGATGAGGTTGCCCACGTGGTAGATCAGCAGAGCCGCGACCGTGCCGAGCACGATGCCGCCGAAGGCGAAGTCGCCGAGCTGCATCGAGAAGCCGGCGACGCCGATCACGAGCGAGACGGCCGCGGTGTACTGGTTGACCGGTCGTGAGAAGTCGACCTTGCTGTCGACCCAGATCTTGATGCCGATGATGCCGATGAGACCGTAGAGCGCGGTGGTCGCACCGCCGAGCACACCGGCGGGGATCGAGTTGAAGACCTCGCCGACCTTCGGGGAGAACGCCAGCAGGATGGCGAAGAGACCGGCGACCCAGTAGACGGCGGTCGAGTAGACGCGGGTCGCGGCCATGACGCCGATGTTCTCGCCGTACGTCGTCGTGCCCGAGCCGCCGAAACCACCGGCGATGGTCGTGGCGACCCCGTCGGCGATCAGCGCGCGACCGGTGTGCTTGTTGATCGCGGGGTCTTCGGTCATCGTCGCGACGCCGCGCACGTGCCCGACGTTCTCAGCGACGAGCACCAGGACGACCGGCAGGAACATCGCGATGGTCGACCAGGTGCCGGGAGCGACGAAGTCGGGAAGCTGGAACTCGGGCAGACCGACCCAGGGGGCGTCGGCGATGAGCTCCGCCGGCGTCTTGCCTCCGCGCAGCGCGTTGGGGACCTCGAACGAGCCCGTGAAGGCGGCGTAGATGAAGCCGACGGCGACGCCGAGGAAGATCGAGATGCGTCCGAGGAATCCGCGGAACAGCACCGCGAACAGGATGATCGCGACGAGCGTGATGGTCGCGGTCACGGGGTCGATCCGGAAGTTGTTCCACGCGGTGGGGGCGAGGTTGAAGCCGATCAGGGCGACGATCGCGCCGGCGACCACCGGGGGCATCAGAGCGTCGACCCAGCGGAGGCCGGCGAACTGCACGACCAGGCCGACGACCGTGAGCAGGATGCCGACCGCGACCACGCCCGCGAGGGCGGATCCGGTGCCGCCGGCTGCGACCGCGGCGGTGATCGGCGCGATGAACGCGAACGACGAGCCGAGGTAGCTGGGCAGCTGGTTCTTCGTGATCAGCAGGAAGATCAGGGTGCCGAGGCCGCTGAACAGCAGCGTCGTCGAGACCGGGAAGCCGGTCAGCGTCGGCACCAGGAACGTGGCTCCGAACATGGCGACGACGTGCTGGGCACCGATCGCGATCGTGGCCGGCCAGTTCAGGCGCTCTTCGGGCTTGACGACGGCACCGGGTTCGACGGTGCGTCCGTTTCCGTGGGTCTTCCACAGGGGCATGCGGGCTCCTCAGGATCGGGGGGAGTGGGAGTGCTGGAGCAACACTACCGATTCCTGAGTGTTGGCTGGGTGCGCGGGGACGGAGGAGCGGCGGGGTCGCCGCGCGCTACGAAGGAGAACTCGCGCAATGAAGGGCCGCATCCGCAGATCGCCCCTTCGCTGGGTGAGATCTCCTTAGCAGCGAGTGGGAAATGGAGTGAGGGACGGGGGCGGTACCGGGCCTCAGGCCCCGAGGCGCTCGATGAGCTCGCGATACCGGGCGGCGGTGCGCTCGACGATGTCGTCGGGCAGCACGGGCGGTTCACCCTGCTTGTCCCAGTTCGCGGCCAGCCAGTCGCGCACGATCTGCTTGTCGAAGCTCGCCATGCGCTCGCTCGGCGTGGTTCCGGTGCGCCAGGCCTCGGCATCCCAGTACCGGGACGAGTCGCTCGTGAGCACCTCGTCGGCCAGGTGCAGGACGCCGTCGGCATCCGTCCCGAACTCGAACTTGGTGTCGGCGAGGATCAGGCCCTTCTCCTCGGCGATCGCGGCGGCCCGTGTGTAGAGCGAGATCGAGACGTCGCGCAGCTCGGCCGCGCGCTCTGCTCCGACGAGCTCGACGGTCTGCTCGAAGGTGATGTTCTCGTCGTGCTCGCCCATGGGCGCCTTGTAGGCCGGGGTGAACAGCGGTTCGGGCAGGCGGTCGCCGTTCTGCAGGCCGGCGGGCAGCGGGATGCCGCAGACGGTGCCGCTCTCGGTGTACTCGGCCCATCCGGATCCGGTGATGTAGCCGCGCACGACGCATTCGACCGGAAGCATCTCCAGCGACTGCGCGAGCATGGCGCGGTCGGCGACGCTCGCGGGGATCTCACCCTCGGCGAGGTGGTTGGGCACATCGTCGAGCTCGCTGAACCACCAGCGGCTGAGACGCGTGAGCAGCGCGCCCTTCTCGGGGATGCCGGGCGAGAGCACGAAGTCGAACGCGCTCACGCGATCGGACGCGACCACGAGGATGCGGGTGTCGGCGGCGTCATCCGAGGCGTACAGGTCACGGACCTTGCCCGAGTAGATGTGGCGCCAGCCGGGGATGGTCTGCGCGTTGCTGTCCGAAGGTGTGCTCACCCGCCCATTATCCCGGGTCGACGTCGCCGGTGTCGTGTCAAGCCCTGGTGCGACCTCCGATGCATCGGCGAGGCTCGACGGAAGACGAACGGAGGAGTCATGACGAAGGATCTCTCCACGGGGGACCGGGTGAGCTGGAACACGTCGGAGGGGCGCACGCACGGCACCGTCGAGGAGAAGCGGACGAAGGACTTCCGGTTCGCCGGGCAGAGCTTCACCGCCTCCGACGATGATCCCGCCTACATCGTGAAGTCGGAGAAGAGCGGCGACACCGCGGCGCACAAGGGATCGGCTCTGCGCAAGCTGAGCAGCTGATGCTCGCGGGCGCCGTCTTGTCGATGACGCGTGCCAGGCGTATAGTCCACATGGACTATTTCAAGCGGAACCATCTGGGGAGGGGCCGATGCAGCGATTGACCCCGATGGGCGTCATGGTGCTGGCGCTGCTGCGCGAAGGCGACATGCACCCCTACGAGATGGTGCGCCTGATGCGCGTGCGCCGCGACGAACGGCTGCTCGCCGTCACGAACGGGACGCTCTATCACACGGTCGGCCGACTCCAGCGGGCCGGTCTCATCGACGAGGTGGGCATCGACCGAGAGGGCAACCGCCCCGAGCGCACCACCTACACGCTCACGGATGCCGGACGGGACGCGCTGATCGCCTGGCTGCGTCGCGAGCTGTCGATCATCGAGCGCCCGGCCGAGTTCCGCATCGCACTCGCCGAGGCTCACAATCTCGAGCGTCCCGACGTCATCGACCGCCTCCGCGAGCGCCGCTCCGCGCTCGCCGAAGGCCACGCGCTGCACCGTGACGGGCTGGTCGGCGCTCGCAGAAGGGGCGCCCCCGAGCAGGTGCTCGTCGAGTTCGAGCGCCAGGAGGTGCTGCTCGACGCCGAGCTGCGCTGGCTCGACTCGCTCCTCGATCGTCTCGAGGCCGAGGAGTTCCCCTGGGGGCCCACGGCTTTCGAGAACACCGACCGCTACCTCGCTCAGCGAAAGGCTGCACAGCAATGACCGATTCCCCTTCGACCGGAGGCCGGCCCACGGCATCCGGGTCATCCGGTCCCTCGACCGGCACCTTCGCCGCCGGGCATCGACCCGCGAGCCCCTGGCCCGCGCTCTGGGCGCTCGTCATCGGCTTCTTCATGATCCTCGTCGACACGACGATCGTCTCGGTCGCGAACCCCGCGATCAAGGCGGCGCTCGACCCGACCACCAACAACCTCGACAACGTCGTGTGGGTCACCAGCGCCTACCTGCTCGCCTACGCGGTGCCGCTGCTGATCACGGGCCGTCTCGGCGATCGGTTCGGCCCGAAGAACATCTACCTCATCGGCCTCGCGATCTTCACGCTCGCCTCGCTCTGGTGCGGGCTGTCGAACTCGCTCGAGATGCTGATCGCCGCTCGCGCCGTGCAGGGGCTCGGCGCCGCCTTCATGACGCCGCAGACCATGGCCGTGATCACCCGCACGTTCCCGCCCGAGCGCCGCGGCGCCGCCATGGGGCTGTGGGGTGCGACGGCCGGCGTCGCGACCCTCGTGGGACCGCTCGTCGGGGGCCTGCTCGTCGATGGCTTCGGCTGGGAGTGGATCTTCTTCGTGAACATCCCCGTCGGGATCGTCGCCTTCGTGCTCGCGTGGAGGCTCGTCCCGAAGCTGCAGACCAGTGCGCACCGGTTCGACATCCTGGGCGTCATCCTCAGCGCGGTGGCGCTGTTCCTCATCGTCTTCGGACTCCAGGAGGGCGAGAAGTTCGACTGGGGCGTGATCTGGGGACCGATCTCGGTGTGGAGCATCATCATCACCGGCCTCGTCGTGCTCGCGCTCTTCATCGTGCAGCAGGCGCGCACGCGCAGCGAGGCCCTGGTGCCTCTCGCACTGTTCCGCGACCGCAACTTCTCGGGGGCGAACGTCGCGATCGCCGCGGTCGGCTTCACCGTGACGAGCATGTCGCTGCCGATGATGTTCTTCCTGCAGACGGCGCGAGGGCTCACCCCGACGCAGGCCGCGCTGCTGCTGATCCCGATGGCCGTGCTGTCGGGCGTGCTCGCCCCGTTCGCCGGCAAGCTGCTCGACCGCATCGACCCGCGGATCATCCTCATCCCCGGTCTGCTCTGCGTGGTCGTCGCGCTCGTCTGGTACTCGGCCCTGATCAACATGGATACCGAGATCTGGATGTTCCTGCTGCCCTCGGCGCTCATGGGCGTCGGCAACGCCGGAATGTGGGGACCGCTCGCCACCACCGCGACGCGCAAGCTGCCTCCCCGCCAGGCCGGTGCCGGCGCGGGCATCTACAACACGACCCGCACCATCGGATCGGTCATCGGCTCGGCATCCATCGCCGCGTTCATGCAGTCGCGTCTCGAAGCGAACCTGCCGGGTCTCGCCGACGCACCCGCGGGGATCGAAGGCGGAGGATCGCTTCCTCCGCAGGTCGCCGAGGGATTCGCCGCCGGCATGTCGCAGGCGATCCTGCTGCCGGCGTGCGTGATGGTCATCGCTCTCGTGGCGTCGCTCTTCCTCGGTCGCTACGACAAGGCGGATGCCGCGGCATCCGCCCCCGCGGAGGCGCCCGCCCCCGCAGCGTGACCGGTCCGTCGGCGAGCCGGGTCGACTGCGCGATCGTGCAGCGGGCCCGGCTCTCCCGGTTTGCGGCCGTGACCGCGGATGTGATCTCATCGGGCGATGACGATCCAGCTCACGAGGCCCACCACCGACCTGTTCGACTCCTGGGCGGCTGCGGTCGCCGAGTTCGGTGACGGGCACGTCGACGGGTCGGGTCTGCAGGCGCCGGTCACCCCGGATCGGGCGACGCTGGACGCGCTGATCGAGAAGTCGGCGGTTCTCTCCGACACCTCCGCGCAGCTGCCCGAGGATGCCGTGCACAACGATCTGTACTGGATCGTGGATGACGGCGAGGTCGTCGGGTTCCTGTCCTTCCGGCACGAGCTCAACGAATGGCTGCGTGAGGCGGGCGGTCACATCGGCTACTCGGTGCGCGCCTCCCGTCGTCGCCAGGGCTACGCATCGGCCGCGCTGCGGCTCGGACTCGAGCGTGCCCGCGAGATCGGACTCGAGCGCGTGCTGGTCACGTGCGACGACGACAACGTCGGCTCCTACCGAACGATCGAGGGCTCCGGTGGCGTGCTGCAGGACGTCAGCGACCAGTCGGAGCGTGGACACGCCCTGCTCCGGCGCTACTGGATCACGCTCTGACGCCGATCCGCGAAGCGCCTCCGGGACAGGGGTGCCGGTCGTCGCCGGTTAGGGTTGATGGTCGACGACCATCCCGGTGGCAGCATCCTGCCGCCCGTCCCCTCTGAGGAGCATCCGTCGTGATCCGAAATCCCACCTCTGCTTCCGCGCGCCTGCGCGCGCTCGGACGCACCGCCGGGGCGATGGCGCTCACGGCGTTCGTCGCCGTCGGAGCCCTGCTCGGCGGAGCCTCCGCCGCGACTGCGGCCGATGACTCCGAGACCTACGTCATCGGCACGGACACCACGTTCGCGCCGTTCGAGTTCACCTCTCCCGACGGTGAGCTCGTCGGCATCGACATGGACCTGCTGCGTGCGATCGCGAAGGACCAGGGCTTCGAGGTCGAGATCCGTCAGCTCGGATTCGACGCCGCCGTGCAGGCCTTGCAGGCGAACCAGGTCGACGCGGTCATGGCCGGGATGTCGATCACCGAGGAGCGCCAGGAGACGTTCGACTTCAGCGAGCCGTACTTCACCAGCGGCATCCAGCTCGGAGTGCTCGAGTCGAGCGACATCCAGTCGCTCGACGACCTCGACGGCGAGGCCGTGGCGGTCAAGACCGGCACGCAGGGCCAGACCTTCGCGGAGGAGAACCAGGACGAGTACGGCTTCCGCATCACGCCCTACCAGGACACCACCGACATGGTCGACGCTGTCAAGGCAGGCCAGGCCGTCGGCTACTTCGAGGACTTCCCGGTGCTCGCCTACGGGATCCAGCAGGGGTCGGGCTTCCGCCTGATCGGTGAGCCCGAGCTCGGCGGCGAGTACGGGTTCGCCGTCAACAAGGGGCAGAACCCCGAGCTGATCGAGATGTTCAACGAGGGTCTCGCGAATCTCCAGGCCTCCGGAGAGTACGACGAGATCGTCGACAGCTACCTCGCCGGCGGCGAGGAGACCACGCAGGCGACCGACATCTTCTCCGTCGCCGTGAAGTACTGGCCCGCTCTCATGGAGGGCCTCTGGCTCACGATCCTCGCGACGCTCGTCGCGATCGTGGCCGCGTTCATCCTCGGCCTCATCTTCGGCTTCGGCCGCGTCTCGGCCTTCGCGCCGTTCCGCTGGGTGGCCACGGCCTACGTCTACGTCTTCCGCGGCACACCGATCCTCGTGCAGGCGTTCTTCGTGTTCTTCGCCATCCCGCAGCTCTTTCCCGGGCTCACGTTCAACCCCTTCGTCGCCGGAGCCATCACGCTCTCGCTCAACACGGGCGCGTACATGACGGAGATCATCCGCGGTGGCATCCAGGCCGTCGATCCGGGCCAGGCCGAAGCGTCGCGTTCGCTCGGTCTCGGACACTGGAAGACGATGCAGAAGGTCGTGCTGCCTCAGGCGTTCCGCATCATGGTCCCCTCGTTCGTCAACCAGGGCATCATCACCCTCAAGGACACGTCGCTCATCAGCGTCATCGGCCTCGCAGAGCTGACCTTCGTGTCGCGTCAGATCATCGCCTCGACGTACTTGTCGGCGCAGGTGCTGACGATCGTCGCCATCATCTACTTCGTCGTGATCACGCTTCTGACGCTGCTCGCGAACCGCCTGGAGAGGAAGTTCACCGCATGAGCAAGATCGAGGTCAGAGACCTGCACAAGTCCTTCGGCGACAACCACGTGCTCAAGGGCATCGACCTCACGGTCGAGGACGGCGAAGTCGTCGCGGTCATCGGCCCGTCGGGGTCGGGGAAGTCGACCCTGCTGCGCTGCCTCAACAAGCTCGAGGAGCCCACGTCGGGCCATGTCATCGTCGACGGCGTCGACCTGACCGACAAGAGCGTCAAGCTCGACGAGGTGCGCCAGCGCATCGGCATGGTGTTCCAGCACTTCAACCTGTTCCCGCACATGACGGTGCTCGAGAACATCACCCTCGCTCCCGTCGAGCTCGGCAAGCTCTCGAAGGCCCAGGCGAAGGAGCGCGCTCTGGCTCTGCTCGACCGAGTGGGCCTGGCCGAGAAGGCCGATGCCAAGCCGGCATCCCTGTCGGGCGGTCAGAAGCAGCGCGTGGCGATCGCCCGCGCGCTCGCGATGGACCCCGAGATCATGCTGTTCGACGAGGCGACCAGCGCCCTCGACCCCGAGATGGTGGGCGAGGTGCTGCAGGTCATCCGCGACCTGGCGTCCGGCGGGATGACGATGGTGCTCGTGACGCACGAGATGGGCTTCGCCCGCGAGGTCTCGGGCCGCACGGTGTTCATGGACGCCGGAGTCGTCGTCGAGGAGGCGCCGCCCGCCGAGCTGTTCGCCGCGCCGAAGAACGAGCGGCTGAAGGACTTCCTCTCGAAGGTCCTCTGAGCGGCACTCCGTGACGAAGGCCCCCATCCGGTTCCGGACGGGGGCCTTCGTTCGTGTCGGGTCAGGGCGTCGGAGTCGGCGTCGGCGCCGGATGCCGGCGGATCGTCGCGCTGACCAGCGCCGCGACCGCGCAGAGCCCGGCGGCGGCGAACCAGGCGAACGTGTACTGGCCGGTGTGGTCGCGCACCATGCCCGCGAGGAGCGAGGCGATGCCGGCGCCGATCTGGTGCGCGGCGAACACCCAGCCGAACACCAGAGGCCCTCGGTCTCCGAAGACCTCGCGGCACAGCGCGATGGTCGGCGGAACAGTCGCCACCCAGTCGAGGCCGTAGATCACGATGAAGACGATGATGCTCGGCTGCACCTCGGCCGACAGCAGGCTCGGCAGGAAGAGCAGGCTCACGCCGCGCAGCGCGTAGTAAGCGGCCAGCAGGATGCGGGGGTTCACCCGGTCGGTCAGCCACCCGGAGAACACGGTGCCGGCGATGTCGAAGATCCCGACGACGGCGAGCAGTCCGGCCGCGGTCGTCGTCGGCATCCCGTGGTCGTGCGCGCTGGGGATGAAGTGGGTGCCGATCAGGCCGTTGGTCGTGGCGCCGCAGATCGCGAACCCGATCGCGAGGGCCCAGAACGTCTTGGTGCGGGCGGCGTCGCGCAACGTGGTGAGGGCGAGGCGAGCGGCGCCCCACGCGTTGCCCTTCGGCCGCGCGGCCACGGTGACGGGGCCGGTGTCGCCGTAGCGGGTGACGCCGAGGTCGCTCGGTCGGTTGCGCACGAAGATCCAGACCAGGGGGACGACCGCGAGAGCGCCGCCGGCGATGATGAGAGATGCTCCGCGCCATCCGATGTACTCGGCCGCCGCGGCGATCACGGGCAGGAAGATGAGCTGTCCGGTCGCGCTGCCGGCGGTGAGCACACCCGAGACCAGCCCGCGTCTGGTCGCGAACCAGGTGTCGGTGATCGTCGCAGCGAAGACCAGCGCCATGGACCCGGTGCCGAGTCCGATCAGCACACCCCACGTGAGTATGAGCTGCGCCGGGGTGGCGACGAAGACGCTCAGCGCGGCGCCGGCGCCGATCACGAACAGAGCGGTCACGGTCACCGCGCGGATGCCGAAGCGCTGCATCAGCGCGGCGGCGAAGGGAGCGGTGAGGCCGAACAGCAGCAGGTTGACCGTGACGGCGAGGGAGAGCTCTGCGGTGGTCCAGCCGAACTCGTCCTGCAGGGGCAGCATCAGCACCCCGGGCGCGGCGCGGAATCCGGCGGCTCCGATCAGGGCGATCAGGGCCACGAGTGCGACGATCCAGGCGGGATGGATGCGGCGCTGCCGGAGTGCGGGTGTCGGGGTGCCGGTCGGCTCCTCGACCGAGTCTTCGGTCACGCTGCGTCGCCCGACGTCAGGGCGAACGGCTCGCCGCCCATGCTGCGGCGGGTCCATCGCGTGCTGTCGGCGTCGAGTGGGGCGGCGCAGGTCGCGCACCAGTCGGCGGATGCCGTCGCCTCGCCGCAGCGACCGCAGCTGACGGTCAGGCCCCAGGACCCGTCAGGATCGGTCGTGCTCGTGAAGCGCGCGTAGGCGTGCAGGATCGGGAGGGTCTCGCGTCCGGCATCCGTGAGCCGATAGCCGGGGTCACCGTGTGCGACGAGACCCGCCTCGCCCATCGAGGCGAGGCGCCGGGCGAGCACGGAGTCGGCGGCGCCGGTCGCATCGCGCAGCTCGTCGAAGCGCGAGCGGCCGGAGAAGAGCTCCCGCAGGATCAGGAGGACCCACGGGTCGGCGAGCACATCGGCGGAGCGGGCGATCGGGCAGGTGGCTGTCGACCAGTCGGAGCGGAGCGGCATCCGCCAACTTTCTTGAAGAAAGCTGGTGGTGTCAACAGTTCTCGGCCGAGTTGGCGGAGTACCTGCGCGAATCGGCAGGAAAGCGACGACGGGTCGGACTACTCCGCGACGCGGGCAGCGATGTCCGTGCGGAAGTGCGAGCCCTCGAGGGTGATGAGACCGATGGCCTCGTATGCCCGGTCACGCGCGGTGCGGAAGTCCGATCCCACGGCGACGACAGTGAGCACGCGGCCGCCGGTGGCGATCAGCGATCCGTCGGGTGCGTCGGGGCTCGCGGTCGCCGCGTGCACGAGACGCACGCCCTCGACCGCGGCCGCATCGGAGAGGCCCTCGATCGGGCGGCCGGTCTGCGGAGCCTCGGGGTAGCCCTCGCTCGCGAGCACCACGGTGATCGCGACGTCGTCGCTGAACACGGGCTCGGGCTGGTCCTCGAGCGTGCCCGATGCCGCGGCGAGCAGCAGCTCCGACAGCGGGGTCACGAGACGCGGCAGCACGATCTGGGTCTCGGGGTCGCCGAAGCGGGCGTTGAACTCGATGACGCGCACGCCTGCGGGAGTAAGGATGAGGCCGGCGTACAGCAGGCCGATGAACGGCGTGCCCTCTTCGTCGAGCTGACGGATCACGGGCAGGGCGACGTCGCGGGTGACCTCCTCGACGAAGGCCTGCTCGCTGCCGAACTGGTCGGCGAGCCAGGGCAGCGGCGAGTAGGCGCCCATGCCGCCGGTGTTGGGGCCTTCGTCGCCGTCGAGCGCGCGCTTGAAGTCCTGGGCCGGGCTGAGCGCTCGGACGGTGTCGCCGTCGCTCAGGAAGAACAGCGAGACCTCGGGGCCCGAGAGGAACTCCTCGATCAGCACGGGACCGGACGGCAGGTAGTGCTCGGCATGAGCGAGAGCCTCGGCACGATCGGATGTCACGATGACACCCTTGCCGGCAGCGAGGCCGTCGGCCTTCACGACGTGCGGGGCGCCGAGGTCGTCGAACGCGGCCTCGACCTCTGCGGTGGTGGTGGCGCGCACTGCGCGACCGGTGGGGACACCGGCGGCATCCATGATGCGCTTCGCGAACGACTTGGACCCCTCGAGCTGGGCCGCGGCCTTGCCCGGGCCGAACACGGGAATTCCGTGGGCCCGGAGGACATCGGCGACTCCGGCGACTAGAGGAGCCTCGGGGCCGACGACCACGAGATCGACCGCATGCTCGTTGGCGAAGGAGGTCACCGCGGCGCCGTCGAGCATGTCGAGGGCGACGGGGGTCGCATCCTGGGCGATGCCGGCGTTGCCGGGGGCGACGAAGATCTCGTGCTCCGCGGTCTCTGCTCGCAGAGCGAGGATGATCGCGTGCTCACGGGCACCGGAACCGAGGACGAGAATCTTCACCCGTCCAGACTACCGAGGCGGGGGCGCGGGTTTCGGCGGGTTCCCGGTCAGACGTCGATCGCCCGCTCGATCGACGGGTCCCACGGCAGAGTCCACCCGGCTGCATCGAACAGCGCATCGAGAACCATCGCCGTGAACCCCCACACGATCGTGCCGTCGATGTCGAACGCGGGCCCCTTCCACGTGCGTCCCATGCGGTGGATGGTCGACGTGTGCCGATTGGCGGGGTCGAGCAGCTGCGCCACGGGGACGCGGAAGACCTCGACCGTCTCGGCGTGATCGACGGCGGCGACGCGCGACGGAGTGCGCCACCACCCGAGCACGGGGGTGACGACGTGGTTGCTGGCGGCGAGAGGAAGCTCGGGCAGCGTCGCGAGGATCTCGACGCCGTCCGGGTCGAGTCCGGTCTCCTCCTCGGCTTCGCGCAGGGCGGTGGCGACGGCATCCGCATCCGTGTTCTCGGCCCGGCCGCCCGGGAAGGACACCTGGCCGGGATGCGACGAGAGGGTCGCTGCCCGACGCTGCAGCAGTACATCGAGGTCGGCGGCGACAGTCGCCTCGTCGGTCCCGGCCGCGATACTGTCCAACCGCCCGAACAGCACGAGCACGGATGCCGGATGCGCACCGTCACCGACCGCCGGGAACGGCTTCGCCCACGCATCACCGCGCCGCGTCGCCGCGATCAGCTCGGCTCGCGCGCCACGCAGGGTATCGGGATTCTGGCTCATCGCCTCGAGCCTATTCCTGTGCGCGCGGGCGCCGGGCGACTATCGGTCCGATCCAGGTCGCCGGCGAAGGAGATCTCCGCGTGCGAAGGAGGGATTCGGGTGATCTGTCCTTCGGAGGCGCAGATCTCCGTCCGAGGCGCCCGCGCCTACGAGGCACCCCCGCCTGCGCCACACACGCCTCGGCGTACCCTTTCTCCATGCCCTCCAGGAAGATCGACATCATCGACGGACGCGCCGCCCTCGACGAGGTCAGGCGCGCGGATGCCGCAGGTGAGAAGCCGCAACGCGCTCCCCTCGCGACCGCCGTGCGCTACCTGCTGCAGCTGCTCGACGAGAAGGCCCCGGGCAACAGCGTCGAGGTGCGGGTGCCCCCGTTCGGCGCCGTGCAGGTGATCCAGGGCCCCCGTCACACCCGCGGCACCCCTCCGAATGTCGTCGAGATGGACCCGGCGACCTGGATCGCAGTCGCGACGGGCGTGGAGCACTGGTCGGATGCGGCGGGCTCGGGGCGCGTGAGCGCTTCCGGAACCCGCGCCGATCTCTCGGACGTCCTGCCACTGCGCCCCTGACCCGTCGCACGGCTGAGTGCGCAGGAGGGGGAGCGACCCGCAGCCAACGGTGGGACAATGGATGCATGTCCTCCCACGATTCCTCCCAGACGGTCGAGGCGACCGTCCGCCGCGTGCCGCGCTTCGGCGTGTTCATGGGCATCGGCGTCGTGCTCGGCATCATCGCCGCCGGCATCCTGACGATGATGGGCAGCTACGAGCCGTCCGAAGCGGTCAACGTCGTCTACCCGCCAGGGCAGGTGTTCGGATTCCTGCTGCTGTGGACGGTGCCGATCGGCTTCGCCCTCGCGAGCGTCGTCGCGCTGATCCTCGAACGCGTCGCGCGTCGCCACGACCACGTCGTCAGGGTCGAGCACGAGACGATCATCGCGAACGACTGATCACGTCCCGGGGTGTCACGCCAGTTCGGCGATGATGGGCCGGATCGCCGCGTCGAACGAGACCACGTCGCGGCGCAGGCCGTCGGTCACCGCGACGGTGAGCGCGCCGATCCACCAGATCCCCCGCTGCGAGAACGGCAGCACCTGCACGTTGAGCTCGAACGAGTGGGCACGGCGACCGATCTCACGCTCGAACTCGGCGATCGCGCTGGCATAGGCGCGATACGACTCGCCCCCGATCGTCCCGCCACCCGACCGGTTGGCGATCGAGCTGTGGATCGACGACACGTAGCGATCGTGTGCGACGCGGGCGTAGTGCATCGCCGATGCGGCATGCGGCGCGATCGCCTCGGCGAGCTGTTCGGCACCGGTCGCCGGCAGCGCCACCAGCGTGTCGAACCCGTCGACGAGCTCGAGCGGCACGCCGGACGGATGCGCTCGGGGCTCGACGGTCATGTCCCAGTAGTCGCGCCACTGCTTCTCGAGCTCGGGCGTCACCTCGGCGGCATCCGGTGCCCGGACGGGCAGATCGCGCAGGCTCGGAAGATCTTCCGGTGCGCGGATGCCGAGCGATTGCCGCAGCGCGAGCGCGACGAGCACCGGAACGCTCGCGTCCTCGCGGATCAACCACTGCGGCTTGTCGGCCATGGCCCCATCGTAGGAGATGGAGGGAGGGGAGAGGAGGTCTCCGCGGGCGGTAGGCTGGAGGTGTGGCTGCCTCCCCCACCAATCCCTATTCCGAAGCCGGCGTCGATACCGCTGCAGGCGATCTCGCCGTCGAGCTGATGAAGTCTTCCGTGCGCGCGACGCACGGCCCTGAAGTGCTCGGCGGTGTCGGCGGATTCGCCGGACTGTTCGACGCGAGTGCGCTGCGCGACTTCCGTCGTCCGCTGCTCGCCACGAGCACAGACGGCGTCGGCACGAAGGTCGCCATCGCGCAGGCCATCGACAAGCACGACACGATCGGCCAGGACCTGGTCGGCATGGTCGTCGACGACATCGTCGTGGTGGGCGCCAAGCCGCTCTTCATGACCGACTACATCGCGTGCGGCAAGGTCTTCCCGCAGCGGATCGCCGACATCGTGCGCGGCATCGCCGAGGCGTGCACCGCGACGGGGACCGCGCTCATCGGCGGCGAGACCGCCGAGCACCCCGGTCTTCTCGGCCCGCGCGACTACGACGTCGCAGGAGCCGCGACCGGAGTCGTCGAGGCCGACGGCATCCTCGGGGCCGACCGCGTGCAGGACGGCGACGTCGTCATCGCCGTCGAGTCCAGCGGACTGCACTCCAACGGCTATTCGCTCGTGCGCCACATCGTCACGAACGCGGGCATCGGCTACGGCGACAACGCCGCCGACTTCGGCAAGACGTGGGGCGAGGCGCTGCTCGAGCCGACTCGTCTCTACACGCTCCCGCTGCTGCGCCTCATCGAGCAGCTCGGCGGCGGCACAGGCTCGGGCGGGGTCCACTCGCTCAGCCACGTCACCGGCGGCGGCATCGCGGCGAACCTCGCGCGCGTGCTCCCGCAGGGCAGCTGGGCCGAGGTCGACCGCAGCACCTGGTCGCCGAGCCCGGTCTTCCGCGTGCTCAGTGACATCGCCGGGTCCACGCTGGAGTCCGCCGAGGGCACCTGGAACCTCGGAATCGGGTTCCTCGCGATCGTCGCAGCCGACAAGAAGGATGCCGCGATAGCAGCGCTCGCGGCCGACGGCATGCCCGCGTGGCAGGTCGGAACCGTGGGCTTCGGCGCGCGGCCGGCAGGAGAGTTCGAACAGGGCGCCAAGGGCGTCGACGGTGGAGCGGTGCGCCTGGTCGGCGCCTACGCGGACGGAGCGAAGTAAGAGTCCATGTGCGGCATCGTCGGAATGGTGGGCTCTGCCCCGGTCAATCAGGACATCTACGACGCACTCCTGCTGTTGCAGCACCGCGGTCAGGATGCAACGGGAATCGCGACCGCCGAGGCGAACGGCGTGATGCACAACGCCAAGGCGCAGGGCATGGTCCGCGAGGCGTTCCGCACTCGTGACATGCGCGGACTCCTCGGCAACGTCGGCCTCGGTCATGTGCGCTACGCGACCAAGGGCACCGCGTCGAACGAAGAGGAGATGCAGCCGTTCTACGTGAACGCGCCCTACGGCATCATCCTCATCCACAACGGCAACCTGACGAACACGCGCGAGCTCACGGCCGACATGGCCAAGCGCGACCGCCGTCACCTCAACTCGTCGAGCGACACCGAGCTGCTGCTCAACGTCCTCGCCGGCGAGCTGCAGAACACGACGTCGACGGTCGACCTCGACGCCGAGCGCGTCTTCGAGGCCGTAGAGCGCACGCACGAGCGCATCGAGGGCGCGTACGCCGTGATCGCGGTGATCGCGGGCTACGGCCTGCTCGCGTTCCGCGACCCGTTCGGCATCCGTCCCCTGATCCTCGGCCGTCGTCCTTCGACCGTCCCCGGCGCAGAGGGCCGCGACGAATGGGTCGTGGCGAGCGAGTCGCTGGTGCTCGAGAACGCCGACTACGAGGTCGTGCGCGAGGTCGAGCCCGGTGAGGCGATCTTCATCACCAACGAGGGCGAGCTGCACAGCCGGCAGTGTGCGAAGGAGACCACTCTCGCGCCCTGCGCGTTCGAGTACGTCTACCTCGCCCGACCCGACTCGGTCATGAACGGCGTCTCGGTCTACGAGTCGCGCCTGCGCATGGGCGACCGTCTCGCCGACACGATCGCGAAGCACGTGCCGATGGACAAGATCGACGTCGTCATGCCGATCCCCGACTCCTCCCGGCCCGCCGCCATGGAGGTCGCCCGCAAGCTGGGCATCGAGTACCGCGAGGGCTTCTACAAGAACCGCTACGTCGGCCGCACCTTCATCATGCCCGGGCAGGCCGTGCGCAAGAAGAGCGTGCGTCAGAAGCTGAACGCGATGTCGACCGAGTTCCAGGGCAAGAACGTGCTGCTGATCGACGACTCGATCGTGCGCGGGACCACGTCGAAGGAGATCATCCAGATGGCCCGGGATGCCGGTGCCACCTCTGTGACGTTCGCCTCCGCGGCTCCGCCGGTGCGTCACCCGCATGTCTACGGCATCAACATGCCGTCGCGTCACGAGCTCATCGCCCACGGCCGGACGATCCCCGAGATCGCCGCCGAGCTGGGCTGTGATCACCTGGTCTATCAGGAGGTCGAAGACCTCAAGGCTGCGATCACCGAGGGATCCGTGCTGAGCGACCTCGACATGAGCTGCTTCGACGGCCGGTACGTCACCGGCACGGTCTCCGACGAGTACCTGGCCTGGGTGGAGGGGTCGCAGACCTCGTGACCTCGGGTGCGCAGCCGCTCTGGCGTGGCCGTGCGCTCGCGCTGGTCGGCATCGTGCTGGTCGCGTTCTCGCTGCGCTCGGCCGTGGCGTCGCTGTCGCCCGTGCTCGACCACGTCGCCGACGACTTCCCGGTCTCGTCGGTCGTCGTCGGCCTGATCGGAGCCGCGCCGCCGGTGTGCTTCGCGGTGTTCGGGCTGCTGACGCCGCTGTTCGAGCGGAGATTCGGACTCGAGCGCGTGGCTGTCGTGGCGATCGCCCTGATCGCCGCCGGGCTGCTGCTGCGCAGCCTCGCCGTCGACTCGACATCGCTGCTCGCCGCGACGGCAGTGGTGTTCGCGGGCGTCGGCTCGGGCAATGTGCTGCTGCCGCCGCTGGTGAAGAAGTACTTCCCCGATCGCCTCGGCCTGATGATGACGGTCTACTCGACCACGATGGCGGTGTCGACGTTCGTGCCGCCGCTGGTCGCAGTGCCGCTCGCCGACTCGGCCGGGTGGCGGGTGTCGCTGGGGCTGTGGGGCGTGTTCGCCGCGATCGCGCTCGTGCCCTGGGTGGCGATGCTCGTCACGAGCCGGGCGGATGCCGTCGCCTCGGCCCCCGCGCGTACGGAGTCCGCCGCGACCGAGATCGAGCGCGACGGCTACGACGCAGCATCCGTGGCGACCGGACCGATCGCGACGACGCCAGCCAATCCGCGGGTCTTCGGTCGGCTGTGGCGGCTGCCCATGGCCTGGTCGATCGCGCTGGTGTTCGCGTCGTCGTCGACGCTGGCCTACGTCTCCTTCGCATGGCTGCCGTCGATCATGATCGACGTGGGCGGGGTCTCGCCGGCGAACGCGGGGCTGCTGCTCTCGCTGTTCGGCCTGATGGGCCTGCCGTGCTCTCTGCTCGTGCCCATTCTCATCGTCCGGTTCCAGGCGACCCGTCCTGTGTTCTTCATCTCGATCGCGTGCGGGCTCATCGGGCTGTTCGGATTCCTGTTCCTGCCCACGGTGGCGCTGCCGCTGTGGGTGGTCTTCTACGGCCTCGCACCCGGGCTCTTCCCGCTCGCCCTCGTGCTGCTCAGCATCCGGGCCCGCACGCCCGAGAGCGCGGTGGCGCTCAGCGGTTTCGTGCAGAGCATCGGCTACGCGGTCGCCGCGGTGTTCCCGCTGCTGATCGGCCTGCTGCACGACATGACCGACAGCTGGGAGATTCCCCTGTGGGTGCTCGTGGGGGTTCTGATCGCGGTGATCCCCGCCGGATGGATCGCCGGTCGACGTCGCACCATCGAAGAGGACTGGGAGCGTCGCCACGGTCGCTGGTGACTCGCGGCGGTGAAGCGGCGCCGGTGGATCGGCGTGGGCCCGAGGCCCGTCAGTGCGCTCGCACCTCGTCGCCGACGCTGATCGTCCCGCCGACCCACGGCGCTGACGCATCGGCCGGGTCCTGCGGCGGCAGAAGGAGTCGGCCGAGAGTCGGCTCGTCCTGACCGTGGGCGCTCGTGAGGGTCGTGAGCACCTTCGCGTCGCGAACGCCGGTGTCGGGGTTGGCGTGTGTCGCGAGGCAGCGCACGATCGGCCCCGCGGTGCGGAACGTCACCTCGCCGATGCTCAGCTCGCCGGCCCAGTCGAGCTCCGACCAGGGGGCGACGTCGTCGATGACGACGTTGGAGCGGAACCGGCGGTCATCGATGCCGAAGCCGAGAGAGTCGCTCAGTGCGTCGACACTGCCACGACTGTGCACGGAGACGTAGCCGCGCTCACGATCCTGGAACCTCGACGTCACACCGTCGCCGACGAGTACGAGCGGCAGTCGTCCGGGGCGCCGGATCCGCCGGCCTTCCGGGCTCGCGAGCACGAACTCGGTCACCGCGTCCGCGAGCTCGCCACGACCGGACTCATCGAGTCCCGCCTCGACGAGCACCGAACCCTCGTGCTCTATCCGCACGCGCTGCCGATCGTCGTCGTAGTCGGTGCGCAACGCCGCGAGGCCCGGGAAGTCCTGCAGGGAGAGTCCCTTCGCCTTCGGCCAGTGGTCGAGTCCGTCACGAGACTCCGGCGCGATCGCGTCGGCGAAGCGGAACGCCAGCACCCGATCGCCGGCGATGCGCCCATCAGGCTGCACGGTGAGGGACTCGACCGACTCGGGCGTGAAGCCCTTGATCGGATGACGGAAGAGGGAGACGACGCGGGCCATGGGTCGATCCTCTCAGGGCACGCGGTGTCCGTCCGTCACGAGCCCGGCGTGGATGCCGAGAGTTCCGGGATTTCGGACACGACGAAACCCCCGTGCGGTGCACGGGGGAATCGATGACGAGCGAAGAGGCGGTCAGGCCTTTTCGAGTTCGTCCTCGTCTTCGTCTGCATACTCGTCGGCCCACTTGTCGACGTATGCGTCTTCAGCGTCGCTCGGGTGCGCGAGTTCGCGCTCGAGCGCCGAGTAGTTCACCGACGGACTGAACGACTTCAGTTCGCGGGCGATCTTGGTGTGTTTCGCCTTTTGACGGCCACGGCCCATGCCTGAGACCCCCTCACGAGTTAAGCTGCGGGCAACGACTGGCCCGAGTCATTCACGACACCGGCTGAGGGCCGGTAAGAGTAGCATTCAGAATAGCACGCGGCCAGACCGCACTGGCCCGTTGGCAGCTGGTGAAGGGAGCGATCCTCATGACCGACAACACCTCGACGCCCTCCGACGAGGCCGCGCAGAACGCGACACTGCAGAAGGCCGTGATCGTCGGGATGCAGCCGGGTCAGCCGAAACGGGTGATCGAAGAGGCGGCGCGATTCGCGCGGCTCCTCCGCGTGCCGCTGGTGGTCGCACACGTCGACGTCACGCGCTTCGTCACCTATGAGGACCCCGACGGCTACGTGCACTCGGCGCCCATCGACATCAACTTCGATGCCGGCACGGCCGAGTTCGAGGCCGTGCAGGCGGAGGCGGCTGCGGCCCTCGACGGAACGGGCCTGACATGGACGGCCCGGCAGCTCGTGGGCGATCCGGCCCTCGCCATCAAACAGCTGGCGAACAAGCTCGACGCCCAGCTGATCGTGGTCGGCACACGCAAGCGCGGCATCGGAGAGTCGATCCGCGAGTTCTTCACGGGGTCCGTCGCTGCCCGCCTCGCGCACCGCCAGCACCGGTCGGTGCTCGTCGTGCCGCTGCAGGAGCCCGTGCCCGACGAGCAGCCCGAGATCTGGACCGAGTAGGTCTCGGCATCCCTCGCTGAGCTCCTGGGGATGCGAACGGCCGAAGCCCCTCTCGTCGTGTGACGGGAGGGGCTTCGAGCGTCTCGGCAGGCGTCAGCCGCTGAGCTCAGCGGCCGAGTGACGCCAGCGCGGTGGTGATGCCTCGCGCCGCGGCGTCCAGGCCGTCCTCCAGCTGCGAGACGACGGATGCCGGCAGCGTGCCGCCCTTCGCCACATGCGTGCGGAGGTCGGTGCGCACGCGTGCGCGGAAGGCATTGATGACGGCATCCGCTCGGTGCAGCTCTTCACGGGTGACGATGCGCTCGTCGTCGCCTGCCGTCCGCGGACGGGACTTGGATGCGGCGCGGTCGTCCTTCTCCGCCGTGGCGAGGTCAGCGCGGAGGCTCTTCATGGCCTCCTTGACGCTCTGCCGCACCTCGTTGGCGATCAGTCGCACCGAGTCGGTCAGGCCCGCCTCGATTCCCGCGAGGTCGCCCTCGCGAGATGCCAGCTCGGCGCGTCCCGCATCCGTGATCGCGTAGATCGTGGTGCGACCGTCGACCGTCTTGGTGACCAGCCCCTCTTCCTCGAGCTTGGCGAGCCGAGGGTAGATGGTGCCGGCGCTCGGCGTGTAGGTGCCGCCCGTGCGATCGGTCAGTGCCTGGATGATCCCGTAACCGTGCTGCGGTGCCTCGGCGAGCAGCGAGAGCAGGTAGAGCCTGAGGTCGCCGTGCGAGAAGACTGCGGGGCTCATGCTTCCCACTCCGCATCGTCGGTGATCGACTCGGGCGTGCGCCGCAGCACGGTCACGCCGCCGGAGACCGAGTTGGCGCGCAGATCGACGAAGCGTCCTGCGAGCTCGCCCGTCGAGCCGGTGTAGTTGTTGATGCCGGAGGAGCCGCGTTCGACGCCGTCGATCAGCAGTCGCCCGCTCAGCGAGCGGATGACGTAGTTCGCAGCGAGCGACTCGTCGAGGCGCACCGTGGTGCCGCCCGAGACCGAGTTGACGTTGATCGTGTTCACGTCGCCTGCGGCGTCGACCAGTGTCGAGCCCGAGACGATGTCGACGGTCGCGCGACGGATGGTGCCCGTGACTGCGACATCGCCCGAGACGCTGTTCGCGCTGATCGATCCCGTGAGTCCGCGCACCTGCACGTCGCCGGAGACCGAGTTGACGGTCAGGTCGCCGATGAGGGTGTCGACGATGAGGTCGCCCGAGACGGTGTTGAGGCGGGCGTCGTTGCGGATGCCCGAGACGAGCGCTCCGGCGCTCACGACGCCGAGGTTGAGGGCGATCGAGCGGGGGACGGCGACGCTCACCTCGGCCTTGGGGCCGCCCGATCCGAAGTTGCGGAACACCTCGAGGAAGTTGTCCCAGCCGAGCTGCGGGTGGTCGATCTCGACCTCGCCGTTGTTCGCCTCGATGCGGAGGTCCTTGGTCGTGACGCCGTGCACCTCGATGCGGATGCCGGGTTCGTCGTGTGCGATGACATCGACCTGACCGCCGACCAGGCCGATCTTCAGTCGGGTGACGTTCTCGATGTCGATGACGCGTTCTTCGCCGGGGGCGATGAGCCACTTCTCGGTCATGTCTGCTTCTCCTGGTTCGAGGGATCACGATATATCGTGTCTGCACAGAGTAACACGATATATCTCGACTCTGTCAAGGGGGTGGTCCGAGCATCCCGTCTGCAGGATCGCGGCACGTCTGCAGGAGAATCCGTGTGGGATGTTCCTGCAGACGTGCTTCGGTCCTGCACGCGGTCTGGACGATCCGGCCTGCACACGGTCTGGACGATTCGGTCCTGCACACGGTCTGGACGACCGGGCCTGAAACACAGGAGACAGCCCGGGAGGACGCCTCAGACGAGAGGCGGGGTGTGCCAGATCCGGTCGATGTAATCACGGATCGAACGGTCGGACGAGAAGAAGCCGGTGCGGGCGACGTTGAGGATCGCTGAGCGGTTCCACGCGTCCTGGTCGGCGTACGCGGCATCCACTCTGCTCTGTGCCTCGATGTACGACGCATAGTCGGCGAGCACCATGAAGCGGTCTTCGTAGAGGAGATTCGAGACGACCGGCTCGAACACCGAGCGGTCGCCGCGGGAGAAGGCCCCGGATGCGATCAGGTCGATCGCCCGGCGGAGTCCCTCGTCGTGCTGGTAGAACTCCTGCGGCCGGTAACCGCGGATGCTGAGCGCCTCGACCTCGGGCTCGCTCATGCCGAACAGATAGAAATGGTCGTCTCCGACGAGCTCGCGGATCTCGACGTTCGCCCCGTCGTCCGTCCCGATCGTGAGCGCGCCGTTCAGCGCGAACTTCATGTTGCCGGTGCCCGACGCCTCCTTGCCTGCGAGCGAGATCTGCTCCGACAGGTCGGCGGCGGGGATGACCCGCTCGGCTAGCGTCACGTTGTAGTTCGGAGGGAAGACGACCGTGAGGCGGCCTTCCAGCCGAGGGTCGGTGTTCACGACCTCGCCGACCGCGTTGATGAGGTGGATGATGCGCTTCGCCATCGCGTAGCCGGGAGCCGCCTTCGCCCCGAAGATCGCGGTGCGCGGCACGACATCCGACACTGCGAGGCGTCCGGAGATCACCCCCTCGTAGGTGGTGACGATGTGCAGCACCTTGAGCAGCTGACGCTTGTACTCGTGCAGGCGCTTGACCATCACATCCAGCATGTGGCCGTCGCTGATCTCGACACCGTCGCGTTCGCGCAGCACGTCGCTCAGGCGGCGCTTGTTGGCGGCCTTCACCGAGGCGAACGCGGCGCGGAACTCGGCATCATCGGCGAAGGGCTCGAGTTCGCGCAGGCGTTCCAGATCGGTGGTCCAGCCCTCGCCGATCGCCGCGGTGATGAGCGACGAGAGCTCGGGATTGGCGAGGCGGAGGAAGCGCCGCGGCGTCACGCCGTTGGTCACGTTCGTGAACTTGTCGGGGAAGAACGCATCGAAGTCGCTCAGCACCTTGTCGCGCAGCAGCTGCGAGTGCAGTTCGGCGACGCCGTTGACCTTGGCGCCCGCGACGGTCGCCAGGTATGCCATGCGCACCGAGCGGACCGGGTGCTCCGCGATGATCGACATGTTGCGCACGAGCATCTCGTCATCGCCGAACCGCTCGCGCACCGCGACGAGGAACTCGTCGTTGATGCGATAGATGATCTCGAGGTGGCGGGGCAGCAGGCGTCCGAGCAGCTCGACCGGCCACACCTCCAGCGCCTCCGGAAGCAGTGTGTGGCACGTGTAGGCGAAGCACTGCTGCGTGATGGCCCACGCGGCATCCCACTCGAGATGCCTCTCGTCGACGAGCACCCGCATGAACTCGGGCACAGCGATCACCGGGTGCGTGTCGTTGAGCTGGAAGATCACGCGGTCGGGGAGGTTCGCGAGCTCGAAGCCGTCGGCGAGCATGTTGTCGAGGAAGTCGTGGATCGACGCGGCGACGAAGAAGTACTGCTGCTGCAGACGCAGTTCCTTGCCCTGCGGCGTGGAGTCCTCGGGGTAGAGCACCTTCGAGATGGTCTCGGCGTAGGTCTGCGCGCGCACCGCCTCTTCGTAGTCGCCGGAGTTGAAGATGCGCAGGTCGAACGCGCTGGTGGCGACGGCGCTCCACAGGCGCAGGGTGTTGACCCGCCCGTTGCGGAACCCAGGGACCATGTAGTTGTACGGCACCGCCTGCACGTTCCACGCCGGCACCCAGCGGCTGCGCGTGATGCCGTCGTCGTCGTACTTCTCGGTGTGGCCGCCGAACGCGATGGTCTGTGCGTCTTCGGGACGGGCGAACTCCCACGGCGAACCGAGCGTGAGCCAGGAGTCGGGCTGTTCGACCTGCTGGCCGTCGACGAACGTCTGTCGGAAGATCCCGTACTCGTAGCGGATGCCGTATCCGATGCTGGGCACGCCCATCGTGGCGAGCGAGTCGACGAAGCAGGCCGCGAGGCGCCCGAGCCCACCGTTGCCGAGACCGGGCTCGACCTCGTGCGCGCGCAGGTCGTCGAGCGAGACGCCGCACGCGGCGAGGGCCTCGTCGGCGATGTCGGTGAGGCCGGCCGCGAGCAGATTGTTGTCGAGCTGGCGACCGAGCAGGTACTCCGCCGAGAGATAGCAGACGCCCTTCGCCTGCGTCTCCTTCTGGTGACGCAGATCCTCGAGCCAGCGAGCCATCAGGTAGTCGCGCACCGTGTGCGCGAGCGCGAGATAGCGGTCGTTCGCGCTCGATGCCGACAGTGCGACGCCGCGCTCGAGATTGAGGTTGTGCAGAAATCGCTTCACGAATTCGTCGACGGTGCTCGGGGGAGCGATCACCGGAGCGAGGGCGAGCGGATGCATGGCGGAGTGTGATTCGGGCACGTGTCGACCGTAGCGATGGTGGGGCCACAACGTGTGACGAGCGGATGAAGAATATCGGTTGGCGTCACTCGACCGCCCGCGAGGAGGCGGTGCGGCGAGCCCGACTGACGGACCACAGGATCCGGCCGTCGTTGAAGACAGGAATGAGGAACACCGCATGCGCCAGGTACCACCCGTGCAGCTGGAGTCCCGGCGCGAGCAGCCACAGGGCGGCTCCGACGACGACGCACGCGCCAGGACCCGCGAGGGCGGCGAGCACGGCGTCCCGGTCGCCGACTCGGCCGTGCGGACTGATCGACGTCCTCCACAGCGAGCGCTCGAGCGTGATCGCCGTGACGCCGGTCGCCCGGGACAGCACGGCGAGGTGCCCGAGTTCATGCAGCGCGAACGACCCGCCGAGGCCGGCGGCGTAGTGGACTGCGATCATCAGTGCGGCCTCGACGATCGCGGACTGCCCGGTGATCGCGCCCAGAGCGACGGTCGCGGTCAGCAGAACCGCGAACACGGTGTTCATCGGCCAGGCGGCGAGCAGCAGCCATCGGCAGACCAGAACCCCATCGATGCGCGACGCACTGACCGACCACATGTCAGTCGGCCTCGGCGAGGAGCTGCCTCTTCCGTTCGAGAAGCCCGTCGTGCACGACGAACACGGCGAGGATGAACACGGCGACCACGATCACGCCGAGGATCAGCGGAAGGGGATCGTTGACGCCGGTGCCGAGCTGGACCGCGCCCTCGGCGCTCTGCCGGACGTCGACGAAGACCGAGTCGAAGAACCCCAGGCGTCGACCCTCGGCGGATCCTCCGGTGAACATCAGCCAGATCGCGGCGGTGACGGCGGATCCTGCGATGACGACGAGCGCTCCGACGACGCTGATGGCGGCCCTAAACAACCACTTCATGACGAGAGGTCCTTTCTATCCTGTCCATCCCTGCGATGGAGAGTGCGGCGGCGATCAGGGTGAGCGCGAGCATCACTCCGACCGTGAACAGTGGGGGAAGACCCAGGAGGTTGGTGCCGAGCATGATCGTGCCCGTCACGAGGCCGGCGACGGCGGCTCCCGCGATGACCGAGAAGGGGTTGCCCTTCTCGGGCGGGAAGGCGATGCCGGCGAGGGTGAGCACGATGACGTTCGACACCGCGAAGCCGACGACGGAGAGGATCTCGTCGAGCCTCGCCCCGGTGAGAGCGGACAGGATGCTGATCGGCGGTGCGATGATCGCGAGGGTCGCCAGCTGGGGTCCGATCACGAGCAGATACCGCATGCCTGGACCATGGCGGCGAGGACCGCACGCCCGCAGGGGCTCCGTCGAGACGTAGGCGTACACGGACTGCACGGTGACGGCCAGCAGCAGGATCGGCGGGAGTCGGATGTCGGCGAGGAAGAGCGCGTAGGAGCCTGCGAGGGAGATGCCGCAGACCGTCACCGTCTCGATTCCCCTGATGTGGGCGGCGAAGTAGGCGCCGAACTCCGTGGGGCCGAACAGGCGGGGCACGATCGCGAAGCGACGGGTCGGATCGAACTGTCGCGGCGCGATCGCGAAGACGGCGCAGACCAGCAGCGCCAGCATGGCCAGCCAGATGCCCGTGGCCGCCATGGTCCCGTGACTCGCGGCGATGTCGGCGAAGAGCAGCTGCACCGCGAAGTAGTCGTCGCCCTGGCCGACCGCCGCGAAGAGCACGGATTCCGACTGCGTCGACACGCCGAGGTAGAGGGCGACGAGGGTCGCCGCCAGCACCACCGGCACGATGAACGCCCGGAGCCTCGCCAGCCGCAGGCGCAGCAGCAGTCGCTCGAGGCCCAGGTAGTAGACGCTCGCGACGAGATAGGCGACGGTCGAGGGCATGACCAGGCAGGTGATGACCTGATCGAGGATCCCGAATCCGCCGATCGAGATCGTGCCGGTGACCAATGCGCCGAGCATGAGCACCACGCCGAGGCCCACGACCAGCGACTCGAAGAGCATGAATCCCAGCGTTCGCGCCCGATTGGTCAGGGGGAACGAGAACGTGAGCTCGACCAGATCGCTCGCCTTCATGAAGAGCACGCGCACGACCGTGAAGACCGTCAGGATCCACAGCGGGGTGGACACGCCGACGACGCGCAGAAGCGGGGAGAGCTGCTCGGGCTCGCTGATCAGCTGGCGGAGGATCACCACCCCGAACGCGCAGAAGCCGACGAAAGCGGCGAGACCGGCGAGAGCGATCGTCCAGCGCACGGACGGCAGGCGCAGCACGCCCCGACGAGCGATGCGCCTCACGAGGAACACCGAGAGGAAGCCGGCGAGCTGCAGGGCGGGAGTCATTCCACCGCCCTCGACGGCTGCGCGATCGCGGTCTTGACGAGGGAGTCGACCGAGCCGAATTCGCGCAGGATGCGGGGGAGTGGGAGGTCGAAGGCGATCTCTCCGCGACGCAGCACGATGATGCGGTCGCACACGGCCTCGAGAAGACGGAAGTCATGGCTGCACAGCAGCAGCCCCTTCGCCCCTCCGATCCGGGATGCATCCGTCTCGAATTCGAAGAGCGCATCGACGTCGACGCCGTTGAGCGTCTCATCGATGATCGTGAGCGGGCGCTCGAGCAGAAGCGTCGAGATGAGCTGGATCTTCTTGCGCATGCCGTGCGAGTAGTCCTCGATGAGGTCGAACTGACGCGCCTCCATCTGATAGCGGCTGAGGAGTTCGTCGGCCCTGGTCGGGTCGGCACGGTGGCGATAGAGGCGGAGCATCAGATCGAGGTACTCGCGCCCGGTCAGGAACTGCGGCAGGTAGTCGTTGCTCGCGATGAAAGCCAGCTGCTCGCGCGATGCGCGATCCTGATGAGGGCGCCCGGTGATGCGGATGCTCCCCTGGCCGAGCTGCAGCAGATCGGCGGTGAGGCGGATGAGCGTCGACTTGCCCGATCCGTTGGGTCCGACGAGACCCACTTTCTCGCCGCGCTCGATCGCGAACGACACATCACGGAGCGCCGGAGCGCGCTTCGAGTAGGCGAACGAGACCGATGAGACGTCGAGGAGGACGCGCGGGTCCGGTGCGAAGCCGTCGCTTCCGGACATCGGGGTCGATGTCCGGAAGCGACGAGGGGTTAGACGCATTCGATCCACACTGAGACGCCGCTCTTGCCCCACTGCCAGTTGCCGGTGAAGCGCCTGCCACCCGCCTTGAAGAAGCACCACAGCGCCAGCGCTGCCAGGAACGCGACGCCGAACACGAGAATCGCCGCGATCACCACCAGCCACCAGGCATCGAGACGCATGATCGCCTCATCCAGTGCGTCCTGTGCGCGGCGCTTCATCAGCGTCGGCTCCATTGCCGCCATTAGGGACATCTGTCCACCTCCGTTTTGTCGTTACACACGGAGGCTGTCATCGCTGCGCCACGAAAGCTAGTCATTCGAGTGCAGAATGCTGACATGCGTGGATTCACTTGACATTGACGCAGCGTCAACTTCTACCGTGGAGTCATCATCAGTTCCAGGGAAGGAGGACGAGATGGCCGGTCGCGAATGGTCGATCCAGGACATCGCCCGTCTCGCGGGCACCACGAGCAGAACGCTGCGTCACTACGACGACGTGGGCCTGCTGCCGCCCTCGCGCATCGCGCACAACGGCTACCGGCACTACGACGAGGCGGCGCTCGTGCGCCTGCAGCGCATTCTGCTGCTGCGCGAGCTCGGACTCGGTCTGCCGCAGATCGCCGAGGTGCTCGACCCGGTGAACGCACGGCAGAGCGAGGAATCCGCGCTGGAGACGCACCTCGAGCTGCTGCGCGAGGAACAGAACCGACTGGCGCGGCAGATCGCGTCGGTCGAGAACACCATCAACGCATTGAGAGGAGGTGAAGAACTCATGGCAGAGAACATGTTCGACGGTTTCGACCACACCCGTTACAAGGAGGAGGTCGAGCAGCGCTGGGGTCGGAAGACCTACGCCGACAGCGACCGCTGGTGGCGCGGGATGACCGACGCCGATCGCGCCGACTGGCAGCAGCGCGTCTCCGACCTCGGCCGGGACTGGACAGCTGCCGCCGAGAGCGGCATCGATCCGGCGTCCGCCGAGGCTCAGGACATCGCCCGCCGTCACGTCGAGTGGCTGACCGGCATCCCGGGCACTCCCGCGGCCGTGCCCGGCGGCGACGTCAAGGCGTACGTCATCGGCCTCGGCGAGATGTACGTCGCCGACCCGCGCTTCGGCGCGAACTACGCCACGTCCGCCGGCGGAACGCAGGGCGCCGAGTTCGTCCGCGACGCGCTCCGCATCTACGCGGACGGCAACCTGTAACCCGCTGCACCGCCTTCGCCGGTCGCCGCGGGGTCGAGAGCGCATCCGAATCACCCGATTCCGATGTGTTCTCGACCCCGCACGGGAGTCACGGCATTGCACAGGTGCGGACACCGGATCAAGGCCGGGAGCGGATGCCGGAGGTGGGCGTAGGGTCATGGCATGGGCCACCGACGCAGACGCACGGATGCCGCGCCGCTGTTCGCGGCGGCGGCCGTCGCCTACACCGCGAACGTCGCCCTCGGTTCGGCCGTCGCCGCGAGACTCATCGACACGAGCAGCTTCCGCTGGCTGCACCATGCGATCTACATAGCGACGTGCGCCACTTCGGCCGCCGCGTTCTCGGCGATCCTCTGGGGCCGGCCGAAGCACGCGAGCCGTCGCGCGGCCCTGGCGCTCGCGCCCGCCGCCGCACCGCTCGCCGCCATCCCGTATCTCGGCACGCACAGCCGACGGCATCCGCTCGTCGCGCTCGCCGCAGCCCCCTTCATCGTCGCGGGCCTCGTCTGCTCGCGCCTCGCCACCGACCGGAAGTGAACGCATGGAACTGCTCGACGCCATCCGCCGCCGCAAGACCACGAACGGGCCCTTCCTGCCCGACCCGGTATCGGAGGAGCATCAGCGCATCCTGCTGGAGGCGGCAGGTCGGGCGCCGTCGCAGCTGAACAGCCAGCCGTGGCGGTTCGTGGTCGTCGAGAACCGCGACACGATCGACAAGATCGCCCGCATCTCGGGCGACAGCATGACCGAGGCGATGTCGAACGGCACGTTCTTCGAACGCTACAAGCCGTACTTCCGTTTCAGCCAGGCCGAGATGGAGGAGAAGCGCAGCGGGATGCTGTTCGACAAGCTCCCCGCGGCCCTCCGCCCGTTCACGAGTCAGGTGTTCACCAAGCGCGGCCAGAAGCTGATGAACACGTTCGGGGTGCCGAAGACCCTCGGGGAGGAGAATCACAAGCTCGTCGCGGGATCGCCGCTGCTGCTGGGCGTGATGCTCGATCGCAGCGAGTACCGACCGGGCCAGCTGTCGTCGTTCTACTCGGTGTTCAGCATGGGCGCGGCGATGGAGAACGTCTGGCTCACCACGGTCGAGCTCGGCATGGGCATCCAGTTCATCTCGTTCCCGATGGAGGTCCCTGGGCAGTGGGACGAGATCGTGAAGCTGCTGCGCGTGCCGGACGACCTCGAGCTCATGGCGGTGTACCGCCTCGGCTATCTGCCGCCCGAGCAGCGCCGCCCGGCCATCGACTGGTCGAGCCATCAGCGCAAGCTCGCCTCGCAGTATGTGTTCCGCGAGAACTGCGACCAGCCGCAGCAGGGATGGGACGCGCCGCCGCCGGGCGCCGGAGCGCCGACGGCGGGCTGAGCCTCAGCCGCCGACCTTGCGGGGCAGGGGCTTGAGGTCCTGCAGCGCCGGCCCCTCGATGCGCGTGCCGTCCGCCGTGAAGCGCGAGGCGTGCAGCGGGCAGTCCCACGTGCACTCGGCGTCGTTCCAGTCGAGCACGCCTCCGAGGTGCGGGCACACGGCCGAGACGGCCCGAGTGACGCCGTCGACCGTCGAGATGCCCACGGGTCGGCCGCTGCGGTTCGCGACCACGCCCTCGCCCTCTGCCGGCTTCGGGACCGGCACGGGGCGACGCTCGGCGTCGACCCACCCGGTCGTCGCGGCGGCGGCGACCTTGGCGCCCTCGATGGCCCCGCGGGCCAGATCGGCCGGCACGGTGAGCCTCGTGCCGATCTTGACCATCCACGACGGTCGGTCGTGCCAGTTCGCACCGAGGATCTCCGCGGTGAGACGCAGGGCGGCGGCGGGGGCGTTCGACAGGCCCCACTTGGCGTACCCGGTCGCGAAGCGGATGCGGCCGAGACCCCGGGGCATGGCGCCGACGAACGGGATCTGGTTGTTCGACTGATAGTCCTGGGCGGACCAGCGGTGGGTCTCCTCGGCATCCGGGAAGTACCGCCTCGTCCACTCGACCAGATCGTCGATCGCGGCGGTCTCGCCGTCCGAGCGGCCGACGGAATGGCCGTTTCCGCCGACCACCAGTCGCGCAGGACCGCCGGGGCCGTCCGCATCCGACACCGGGCGGATCGAGCGCGTGGGGCTGTCGACCGAGATGAACGTGCTGTCCGGCACGCCGCCGGGGAGGCGGAACGAGACGCAGTACGAGCGGAAGGCGCGCATCTTCGCGAAGTAGAGTCCCCGGTCGAGGATCGGGTACCCGGTCGCGATCACGATGTGATCGGCGAACATCGGGCCCAGCAGCGTCTCGACTCGAGGGTCGGGCAGCGCATGCGTCGCCGTGACCCGGACGCCGGTGTGCAGGGTTCCTCCGGCGGAGAGAAGCTCGTCCGCGAGCGCGTGGGTGACGAGTGCCGGATCGATGGTCACCTGGTCGTCGAGCGCCACGGCTCCCGCTGCGGGGAAGGCCGCACCGGCCAGCTCTCCTCGCGTGAGCATCCTGGTCTCGAGGCCCGCCTCCCGCGCCGCCTCGTGCACTTCGCGCACCGAGTCGATGCCGCCGGCGTCCTGCGCGTACGAGTGGTCGATCCGTCGCTCGTAGCTGACTCCCGCATGATCGGCGAAGCCGACCAGCCAGTCCATGCCCTCGCGATTTCCCTCGACGTAGGCCTGCACGAGCGCCGCGGAGTGGTGCTTGCGGATCTCGGCGAGACGCTTCCCCTGCAGCAGGGTGAGCTTGCCGGTGTTGCCGCCGGTCGCGAGCTCGGCGACGGATCCCGCCTCGATCACGGCGACGTCGAGACCGGCGCGCGTGAGCATGACCGCCGTGCTGAGGCCGGTGAGGCCCGCACCCACGATGATCACGTCGTGTCGTGCGCCGGGGTCGAACGGTGTGCCGATGGGCGGGGTCCGGTCGAGCTTCCACAGTGGCTTCATGGCCTCAGTCTTCGCCCGCCGACCGGCTTCGCCCAACGGGTTGACATTCGAGGGATGCGTTGCAACGGCGCGGATAGAGTTGCCGGGTGACCTTTCGCCGCCTGCTCCTCGTCTTCGTCGGCGGCAGCATCGGCACCGCCGCTCGGCTCGCGATCGGTCTGCTGATGCCGGATGTCGGGGGCGTGCCTGTCGCGACGATCGTCGTGAACGTGCTCGGATCGCTGCTGATCGGCCTTCTCGCCGCGCGCCTGCCCGGCGCCACGGAGCTCAGACTGCTGCTCGGCACGGGCGTGCTCGGCGGCTTCACGACCTACAGCGCGTTCATGACCGGAACGGTCGCGCTCTGGGGCGACGCCCCGGTGCTCGCATTCGCGTATGCGGCCGCCAGTCTGGTCCTGGGACTCGCTGCCGCCGCGGCGGGCCTGCGACTCGGACGCCCGCGTCGACCGACGCTCCCTGCGGGAGGGAGGGCATGACTCCGCTGCTGTTCGTCGCGGCCGCACTCGCCGGAGGGGTGGGAGCCCTCCTCCGGTACGTCATCGACCTCGGTGTGTCGAAGGTCGTCGGACGCCGCCTCCCTTGGGGCATCCTCGTCGTCAATCTCACCGGATCGTTCGCGTTGGGCCTGCTGACCACGGCACTGCCGTCCGAGTCGTTCGTGGTCGGGGCCGGTCTTCTCGGCGGATACACGACGTTCAGCACCGCCATGCTCGACACCGTGGTGCTGTGGCGAGACGGTCAGCGCAGAGCATCCGCTGTCAACGCCATCGGGATGCTTCTGCTCGGGCTGATCGCCGCTGGTCTCGGGCTGGCGCTCGGGTCGACGCTCTGACCGTCGACGCCGGGATCCGGGCGAACCCACAGCTTGGCGATGCAGAATGTACAAACGTACATGTACGCCCGTACAGGAATGATCGCGCTGGGGGTCAGGATGAGCGATGGCACGCGCCGCCGCCGCGATCCTGAAGCGCGCCGTCGCGAGATCATCACCGCGGCAGCCGAGCTGATCGTCGAGATCGGCGTCGACGCACTCACCCACCGCAAGGTCGCAGCCCGGGCCGGAGTGCCGCTGGGATCGACGACGCAGTACTTCGCCACGCTCGACGATCTGCGTGACGCGGCGATCGGAGCGCTGGCCGCCGAGATCGAGGCGCGCATCGACGCGACACGACGGGCCGTCGTGATCGAGGGAGTGACGCCAGAGGGGCTCGCGCGCCTCGTGCGCCGCGGGCTCGAGGACGCACGCGCAGTCCAGGCCGACCGCGCCGTCGTGACCGCCGCGGTGCATGACCCGCGCGTCCGGCAGTTCGCGCGACTGTGGTCCGACGAGATCGTCGGCTTCATCGCGCCCGTTCACGGGGTCGACAGAGCGAGGGCCGCAGCCGTCTTCATCGACGGCGTACTCTGGCACTCTCAGATCCACGACGAGCCGCTCGACGAAGAGCTCATCCGCGACGCCCTCGCCGGGATCCTCACTCCTCAGGCGTCCACCTCCGCACCCACCGCCGCAGCATCCGCCTGACCCGCAGAGAGAGAATCCGCCTTGTCGAACCTCGCCGTCCTGAGTCTGAAGAACCGCGCACTGATCGCGTTGATCACGATCGTCGCCGCCGTGTTCGGCGGGCTCGCTCTGACGAACCTCAAGCAGGAGCTCATCCCGTCGCTCGAGCTGCCCAACCTGATGGTCATGACGACCTACCCCGGCGCCTCGCCCGAGGTCGTCGAGAACGACGTCTCGACCCCCATCGAGTCGGCGATCCAGGGTGTCCCCGGCCTCGAGGGCACGACCGCCACGAGCACGACGAACGCCTCGATCGTGCAGGCCACCTTCGCCTACGGCACCAACCTCGCGACCGCCGAGCAGAAGATCCAGCAGGCGATCAACCGCATTTCGGGGCAGCTGCCGGAAGACGTGAGCCCGCAGGTGCTGACGGTGTCGATCGATGACTTCCCGGTGATCCAGGTCGCCGTGACCGGCTTCGAGGACGCCGAGAACGCACAGGCCGAGCTGCAGAGCGTCGCGATCCCCGAACTCGAAGACGTCGACGGGGTCAACGCCGCGGAGATCATCGGCGGCGTCGGCCAGCGCATCACGATCACACCCGACGTCTCGAAGCTGGCGGCGATCGGTCAGAGCACGCAGGCCATCACCACGGCGCTGCAGCAGAACGGCACGCTGTTCCCCGGCGGAGACATCACCGAGAACGGCCAGACGCTCACCGTCCAGACCGGTGCGAAGATCACCTCGGTCGATGAACTCGCGGCGCTGCCGCTCGTCGGCACCACCGAGAGCATCGGCGACGTCGCCACGGTGGTGCAGGAGAGCGACCCCATCTCGTCGATCTCGCGCGTCGACGGCAAGGACGCCCTCTCGATCTCGATCACCAAGCTGCCGGCCGCGAACACCGTCGAGGTGTCGCAGGGTGTCATCGCCGCGCTCGACACGATCGGCGAGGCCTTCCCCGACGCCGAGTTCACGATCATCTTCGACCAGGCTCCGTTCATCCAGCAGTCCATCGAGACGCTCGCCACCGAGGGCCTGCTCGGACTCGTCTTCGCCGTGATCGTCATCCTCGTGTTCCTGCTGTCGATCCGCTCGACGCTCGTCACGGCGATCTCGATCCCCACCAGCGTGCTCATCACCTTCATCGGGCTGCAGGCGTTCGGCTACTCGCTGAACATCCTCACCCTCGGCGCGCTCACGATCGCGATCGGCCGTGTGGTCGACGACTCGATCGTCGTGATCGAGAACATCAAACGCCATTACGTGGGGGATGCCGACAAGGGAGACGCCATCCGTCTGGCGGTGCGCGAGGTGGCGATGGCGGTCACATCCTCGACCATCACGACGGTCGCCGTCTTCCTGCCCATCGTGTTCGTCGGCGACATGGTCGGCGAGCTGTTCCGGCCGTTCGCCATGACCGTGTCGATCGCGATGGTCGCGTCACTGCTGGTCTCGCTGACCATCGTGCCGGTGCTCGCGTACTGGTTCCTCCGCCCGGGCAAGCCGCTGCTCGATGAGAACGGCGTGCAGATCGACCCGGAGGACCCGGACGCTCCGCCGACGCGACTGCAGAAGGGCTACCGTCCGATCCTCGGCTGGACGCTGAAGCACTCCGGCCTGACCGTCGTGCTCGCCGTCGTGGTGCTCGGTGCGACGCTCGCCGCCGCACCGCTCATGAAGATCAACTTCCTCAGCGACTCCGGTCAGAACACCATGACGGTGACGCAGGACCTCGGCCCGACCGCGAGCCTGGAGACCAAGTCGGAGGCGGCGATCGCCGTCGAGGACGCACTGCTCGACATCGACGGCATCACCCACGTGCAGGCCTCGATCGGCTCGAGCGGATCCGCCCTGCGTGACGCGTTCTCGGGCGGAGCGGGCGTGACCTACTCGGTGCTCACCGACGCGGATGCCGACCAGGAGAAGCTCCGAGCCGATGTCCAGGACGCGATCGAGGGGCTCACCGACGTCGGTGAGGTGTCGGTCGCCGCCTCCGCCGGACTCGGCTCGAGCGACATCGAGATCACCGTCTCGGCATCCGACTCCGAAGACCTGCAGACCGCCACCACCGCCGTGGTGGACGAGCTCGACGGTCGGGACGGCATCGGACAGGTCACCGACAACCTCGCCGCGGCTCTGCCGTACCTGGCCGTGGTCGTCGACCGCGACGCCGCCGCGCAGCGTGGACTGTCGGAGGTCGCCGTCGGATCCATCGTCTCGAACACGATGCGCCCCCAGCAGGTGGGCACGGTCGAGATCGACGACACCGCGCTGACGATCTACCTCGCCGCATCCGAGCCGCCCGCCACCGCGCAGGCGCTTCGTGAGCTCACCATCCCGAGTGCCACCGGTGTGGTGCAGCTGCAGGACATCGCGACCGTCGAGGAGCGCAACGGCCCGACCTCCATCACCACCGAGCAGGGACGCCGCACCGCCACGATCACGGTGCCCCCGGCATCCGACAACCTCGCCGTGGCGACCCAGTCGGTCACCGAGGCGCTGGCCGCGGTCGACCTGCCTGACGGCGCGTCGGCCGAGGTGGGCGGTGTCGCCTCGCAGCAGGCCGACTCGTTCTCGCAGCTCGGGCTCGCCATGCTCGCCGCGATCCTGATCGTCTACGTCGTGATGGTCGCGACGTTCAAGTCGCTGCGTCAGCCGCTGCTGCTGCTCGTCTCTGTGCCGTTCGCGGCCACGGGCGCGATCCTGCTGCAGATCGTCACGGGTGTGCCGCTCGGCGTCGCCTCGCTGATCGGTGTGCTGATGCTCATCGGCATCGTCGTGACCAACGCGATCGTGCTCATCGACCTCGTCAACCAGTATCGCGAGAAGGGGCTGTCGACGATCGATGCGGTGAAGGCCGGTGGCGAGAAGCGTCTGCGTCCGATCCTCATGACGGCGCTGGCGACGATCTTCGCGCTCACCCCGATGGCACTCGGCATCACCGGGCACGGCGGGTTCATCTCGCAGCCGCTCGCCATCGTCGTGATCGGTGGACTCATCTCATCGACCGTTCTGACGCTGATCGTTCTGCCGACGCTCTACAACCTGGTCGAGGGTGCGAAGGAGCGGCGACGCGCCCGCAAGGCGGGGTCGGGCGACGACGGCTCTGCACCGAACGGCGACTCGGACCCCTCGGACGGCCCTCGTCCTTCGGGCGATCTGGCGCTGGCCGGCGCGGGCACGTCGGAATCGGGCTCGGCGGAATCGGGTTCGTCGCTGCCGCACGCGAATCAGCTGACGCGCCGGGAGCTGCGCGAGCGCGGCGAGTAGTCGCCCTCGCCGTCCCGTCCTCCGCACGACGGAGTCTGACGCCCGCCCGGAACTTCATTCCGGGCGGGCGTCAGCCGTTTCCGGCGGAGTTGTGGAGCGGGCGCCGCCGAGCTCAGTCGAGCGTGATGCCCCAGTCGAGGGTCCAGGTCTCACCGGGGGCGAGGCGGCGCAGGCCGACACCGCTGTTCAGTGCATCGGCGGGCGCGGTCATGGGCTCGATCGCCACCGCGAGGGACTGGCCCGGGTACTTGTCGGTCGTGTAGACCTGCACGAAGTCGAACCCGGCGCCCTGCCAGAGGGTGAGTCGCCGACCGTCGGGGGCGGTCAGCGAGTGCCGGACCAGCCCGTCGGCATCACGGTGGAGGTCGGTGAATCCGGTGTCGAGGCTCACATCGCCGATGCGCACTCCGTCGCGCAGCGCGGCATCCGCCGGGTGCGTGCCCGTGGGGAGCATGCGCTCGTCGGTGTCGAACGCGGTCTGCGCCGGCACCCGCAGCACGAGCTCGTGCGGGTCGACGTCGCCGATCGTCACGAACGGATGCGTGCCGAGTGCCACCGGTGCCGCAGTGGCGGAACGGTTGGTCAGCGCGTGCGTGACGTCGATCCCGTCGGCACGCAGCACGTAGGTGACACTGGTCTCGACGAGATAGGGGTAGCCCGTCTGCGGCACGATCGTGGCGCTCAGCGTCGTCGCCGACGCCGTCTCCTCGATCGCGTAGGCCGTGAATCGCAGCAGCCCGTGGCTGGCGTTCATGAACTTCGGCTCGGTGATCGCGAGCTGCCGCTCGGTGCCCTCGTCGTTCCAGACTCCATCCCTGACGCGATTCGGCCAGGGCGTGAGCACGACGCCCGAGCAGGAAGGGGTCGGCGAGTCGAGTGGATACGGGGCGATCAGATCGACGGATCCGATGCGGAGCGAGCGGAGGGATGCGCCGACCTGCGCGATCTGAGCGCTGACGTCGCCGAGCTGGAGGTGCACCTGTGTGCCGGTGGGGGATGCGGAGTTCACTCCGCAATCGTATGGCGAGCAGCATCCGCGATGGGGCTGGGCGGTTTTTCAGGTGCGACCGCTACACTTGATGGGTCGGCTTCGGACACCCGCGCATGGCGCGGACGTTTTTGTGTAAGAAGTGTGAGTCCAGGGGCCGATGGTGAGCGTCGCTCGACGCTAATCAACCATCACATGAATGGCCCCGGCCGCTGACAGTCCGGAACCCCGTCCGATCGCATCCGATCCGGCGCTGGGTGCTCGCGCGTGTGCGCGGCGCTGTTCTCGTGCGAGAACTCAGAAGGACACACCCATGCCCAAGAACAAGAAGCCCCGCGGCGGACGCCCCTCCGCCAACTTCGAGCCGCGCTACGGCGCGAACAAGACCTCGTTCCACGACCGCCACGCCGGTGGGCGCGACAGCGCTCGCGGCACCCGCGATTCCCGCGACGTGCGGGGCGGACGAGCGGATGCCGGCGAGCGGCGCACCCCGGCGGCCGGCGTCGACCGTCGTCCCGGCAGCCGCAGCGCCAGCCACCGCGGCTACCGTCCCGCAGAAGAGGGCGCACCCAAGCAGCGCTGGTCCTCGCAGGAGCGCGCGGGTCGCGATGAGGCCCGTGGCATCCGCAACCGTGCGGAGTCGGGTCGCCGCGAGGCACCGCACCGTGGCGGTTCCGAGCGTCCGCGCTTCGACGATCGTGCCGAGCGCCCCCGCTACAACGACCGTTCCTCCACGGGCTTCGACCGTCCGCGTCGCGATGACCGCGGCGGCCAGCGTCCGACCGGTCCCGGTACGTACCGCGATGAGCGCGGCGGCCAGCGCGACGAGCGTCCGCGCCGCGACGACCGCGGTGCGGGCACGCAGCGCCAGGGCTTCCGCGACAACGATCACCGCGATGGCGGACGTCCGGGCCGTGACCAGCGCTCCGGCGGCTTCCGCGACGATCGCGGTGGTCAGCGCTTCTCCCGTGACGAGCGCCCGCAGCGCGACGACCGCGGCGCATCCGAGCGTCCGCGCTTCAACCGCGCGGCATCCGAGCGTCCCCGCTTCGACCGTGACGACCGCCCGCGTCGTGACGACCGTGGCGCGGGCCCGCGTCGCGATGACCGCGGCGCCGAGCGTTCCTACGACGCCGACCGCGCACGCCGTGCCTTCGACCGCGACCGCACGCAGCGGTCGATCGAGGGTGGGCGTGACGAGCGTTCGCGTCCCTCGACCGGTGGCGCGTACCGCACCGATCGTCCCCGCCCGCTGACGTCAGACACCCGCGGGCGGCCGTCGCGCAATGAGCGACCCAGCCGTAACGACTGGAACGCCACATCGAGCGCGGCACCCGCCAAGAAGTTCGAGCCGACGGACGACGTCGTGCACGAGCGCCTCGAGGCCAAGTCCGTCGCGGCGGTCGAGGTCGACGGTGTGACCTTCGGCGACCTGGGTCTCGGATCCAACATCGTCGAGACCCTCGTCGGCATGGGAGCGGCGACTCCGTTCCCCATCCAGGCGGCCAGCATCCCGGCCGTGCTCGAGGGGCGCGACGTCCTCGCCCGTGGCCGCACCGGCTCAGGCAAGACCATCGCCTTCGGCGCACCGCTCGTCGAGCGCGTGCTGCAGTCGCAGGCGGGCAAGCGCCGTGAGTTCGGCCGCTCGCCGCGCGCGATCATCCTCGCTCCCACGCGCGAGCTCGCACTGCAGATCGACCGGACCATCCAGCCGATCGCCCGCAGCGTCGGCCTGTTCACCACGCAGATCTACGGTGGCGTCCCGCAGGGCCGTCAGGTGGGTGCGCTGAAGAAGGGCGTCGACATCGTCATCGGCACCCCCGGTCGTGTCGAGGACCTCATCAACCAGGGCAAGCTCGACCTCTCCGACTGCCGCATCGCGGTGCTCGACGAGGCCGACCACATGTGCGAGCTCGGATTCGTCGAGCCCGTGCAGCGTATCCTGCGTCACACGGCCGACGGCAGCCAGAAGCTCCTCTTCTCGGCCACGCTCGACCGTGAGGTCGCGGCACTCGTCGACGAGTTCCTCGTCGACCCGGCCGTCTACGAGGTCGCCGGTGAAGATCAGGACTCGAGCACCATCGAGCACCGTGTGCTCGTGATCGAGCACCGCGACAAGGCCGAGATCCTCACCTCGCTCGTCGACCGCGACGGCAAGACCCTGGTCTTCGCCCGCACCCGCGCCTACGCCGACATGCTCGCCGAGCAGTTCGACGACGCCGGCATCCCCGCGGTCTCGCTGCACGGTGACCTCAACCAGGCCAAGCGCACGCGCAACCTGGAGCGCCTGACGTCGGGTCGCGTGAACGTGCTCGTCGCCACCGACGTCGCCGCCCGCGGAATCCACGTCGACGACATCGACCTGGTCGTGCAGGCCGACGCTCCTGACGAGTACAAGACGTACCTGCACCGTTCAGGCCGCACCGGCCGCGCCGGTCGCTCGGGACGCGTCGTCACGCTCATCACGCGTCAGCGCCAGCGTCGCATGACCGAGCTGCTGGAGCGTGCGGAGATCGACGCGCCATTCGAGAACGCGCGCATCGACGACGACCTGATCGAGGAGATCGCCGGTCGCGTGCCGACCGCCGCCGACCTCACGGCCTGATCCGTCACGTTCGAAGGCCTCGCTCCCGCATTCGCGGCGGCGGGGCCTTCGTCGTTTGCTCGGCCGATCTGCGGCACAGGGATGCGCGGTGCGGTCGGGTGCGCGTCCTGCGAAGGAGATCTCTCACTCCGAAGGGCTGACGCGTCGGATCGCTCCTACGGAGCGCGTGATCTCCTTCCGAGCGTGCGGCTCAGCCGAGCTGGTGCTCGTGGATGGCCGTGGTCAGTGTCGTGCCGTTGAGGTCGAGGTAGAGCACCTGCTCGGTCACGGTGAGCGTCATCGTGTTGCGGCGTGCGATGAGCGGTGCCGCGGAGTCGATGAAGCCGGGGTCGAAGCTGTAGACCCGGAGGTCCTCGGAGCGGTGGATGCGCTTGTCGGCCCACGGCGCCATGACCTTCGCGGGGTCGCGGTGCGTATAGACGACGGTGCGCTCGGCGAGGCGGCTGCCGTAGTGGAGGCGCTCTGCATCGGGGGCGCCGACTTCGATCCACGCCGTCGTCTTCCCGGTGAGGTCGCGCACCAGCACGGCGGGCTCATCGGTCTGCGAGATGCCGCCGCCGAATGCGATGCCCTCGGTGAACTCGAGTCCATAGGCGAGCACGCGGGTCAGCATGTAGGCGTCGGTCTCGGACGGATGCCGCGCCACGCGCAGCGAGTAGTCGTCGTAGACACCGCGATCCATGTCGGCCAACTGGACGTCGAACGTGTGCATCGTGGAGCCGGTAGCCATAACGCTCGAGCCTACGCGCCCCGGGGGTGGCTTCCCGACCTCCGACGCTCCACCGGACCGGCGTTCAGAACAGCATCGGCTGTGCGGGGGCGGGCGCTGGCGTGAATGCGGGCGCCGGCCTCCCGTGCGGTGCAGAAGCCCGGATGCCGCGCACGGGGTAGTCGTCCTCGTGCTGCCCATCGAGTCCGTGCAGTCTGATCAGCGGCCGTGCGCGCTTCGCGAGCCATTGGCGGTAGCCCTTCGGCGCCTCGGCGGAGACTCCGGGGTACAACCCGCGATACGACGACACGAGGTCGGGGCGGAAACCCTCGAGCCACAGCATGAACCAGGGCTTCACTCCGGCGCGCAGGTGCAGGGCGCCGTAGATCACGCGGCTCGCTCCGGCCTCCTTGATGCGCCGCAGGGCGGTGTCGATCGCCTCGACCGAGTCGGTCATGTGGGGCATGATCGGCATCAGGAAGACGGTGACGCGGAAGCCGGCATCCCGCAGTGCGCGTACCGTGTCGAGCCGTGCCTGGGTCGTCGGAGTCCCGGGTTCGATCGCCTTCTGCAGATCGTCGTCGTACATCGCGATGGACATCTGGATGTCGACGGGAACACGCTGCGCCGCCCGCACCAGCAGCGGGATGTCGCGCCTGATCAGGGTGCCTTTGGTGAGGATCGACATCGGTGTGCCCGACGTCGCGAGGGCATCGATGATCCCCGGCATCAGCTTGTACCGACCCTCGGCGCGCTGATACGGATCGGTGTTCGTGCCCAGAGCGACCGTCTCGTGCTCCCAGCTGCCGCGACGCAGCTCCTTCTGCAGCACCTCGACGACGTTGACCTTCACGACGATCTGCGAATCGAAGTCCGATCCGCCGTCGAGATCGAGATACTCGTGCGTTCCTCGGGCGAAGCAGTAGACGCAGGCATGGCTGCACCCGCGGTACGGGTTGATGGTCCAGGCGAACGGCATGCGCGATGCGCCGGGTACATGGTTGAGGGCCGACTTCGACAGCACCTCATGGAACGTCATGCCTGCGAACTCCGGCGTAGTCACCGTGCGGAGCACGCTGGAGCGATCTTCGAGGCCGGGCAGCGCAGCGGCGTCGACGTCACCGAGTTTCTGTCCTTGCCACCGCATGTCCTCCATTCGAACATAAAGACGATACTCCGTCAACCGAGCGTGTGAATTCTGTTCGAATGGACATGAGGGACAATGGAAGCATGTTCTTCCCGCCGCAGCCTCAGCATGCGGCGCCGCGCTCCCCGATCCGCGGACCCGCACTGCCCATCGGTCTCGCGGCGACGGCGATCGGCGTCCTGCTGTCGCTGGCCGGTGCGCCGGTGGCCGAGACGACCGACGAGCTGGCGATGCCGCAGCCGTCCGTCGTGCAGGAGGTGCCGGCGGTCGAGGTCGGTGCGACCACCGCTGCCGATCCGTGTTCGGAGCCGAGCGTGCTCGAGGCGATAGCCGTCGCCGACGATGCGGCGATCATCGCCGGCTTCGGGGGTGGCGAGAGCTTCCGTTCCGCTGTCGTGGCGGGCAACGCACCCTGCATCGCGCTCGACGACCCGGCTCACGTCTGGGTCGTCGTCAACAAGGCGCGTCCGCTCGCTCCGGTCTCCTTCGCGCCGTCGGCGCTCGCCGACCTTCCGCTGCAGATGACCACCCGCTCCGGTCAGGCGCGGACGGACGTCGCCGCGGCGGTCGGAGAGATGGCGGATGCGGCGGCCGCCGAGGGCGCGGGGCGCATCGGAGCGAACAACGGCTACCGATCGTATGAGCTGCAGGTCGTGACCCACGCCTCGCATGTGCGCAACAGCGGGCAGGCGGGAGCGGACGCCTCGTCGGCGCGTGCCGGTCACAGCGAGCATCAGACGGGGCTGGCGCTCGATCTCGTGGCGTGCGATTCGTCGTGCGGAGCCATCGAGTCGTTCGGCGCGACGGTGCAGGGGCAGTGGATCGCGGCGAACGCCTGGGAGTACGGCTTCATCGTGCGCTACGAGCAGGTCGGCTCCGGCATCACCGGATACAAGCCCGAGCCCTGGCACCTGCGATATCTCGGACGCGAGCTCGCGGCGGCGTATCACCACGGCGGTTATCACACGCTGGAGGAGTTCTTCGGGCTCCCCGCGGCCCCTGATTACGCCCACTGAGTGCAGTGACAGCGGCGCGTGTGCGACCGCATTGCGGCATCCGACAATCGCGGTACCGAGTCTCACGGATTGTGGGATGCATTCTCACAACGAGCTGTCGCGGTGTCGGCGACCCGGCATAGAATCGCCGGAGCAATGACGCACGAACGTTCGGGAGGACGCAATGGAACGCGACATCTACGAAGAGGATCACGAGGCCTTCCGCGACCTCGTCAAGGACTTCGTCAAGCGCCACGTGAACAACGAGGCCATCGAGCGGTGGGATGCCGCGGGTGAGATCGACCGGGCGACGATGCTGGCCGCAGGCGAGGCCGGTCTGATCGGACTGTCCGTCCCCGAGGAGTTCGGCGGTGCCGGCATGCTGCAGGACTACCGCTTCCGCACCATCGTCATGGAGGAGGTCATCGCTTCCGGAGCAGGGTCGCTCGCCGGTGCCTTCGGCATCCAGGACGACCTCGCCGTGCCCTACCTCGTACACATGGGCACGCAGGAGCAGAAGGAGAAGTGGCTGCCCCGCATGGCAACGGGCGAGGTGCTCGGTGCGCTCGCCATGACCGATCCCGGCGCGGGCTCTGACCTGCGCGGCATCAAGACCAACGCGAAGAAGGTCGACGGGGGCTACATCCTCAACGGCGCCAAGACGTTCATCTCGTCGGGCTCGACGGCCGACGTCGTGGTGACCTTCGTCAAGACCGGTGAGGGCAACCGTCCCGACGCGTTCAGCCTGCTGCTCGTCGAGAAGGGCATGGAGGGCTTCGATCAGGGCAAGAAGCTCAGCAAGATGGGCTTCCACGGCTGGGACACGGCCGAGCTCAGCTTCACCGACGTGTTCATCCCCGACGAGAACCTCATCAGCGGCAAGGAGGGGCAGGGCTTCATCCAACTGATGCTGAACCTGCCGCTCGAGCGGCTGTCGATCGGCGTGGCCGCGGCCGCTGCCGCCCAGGCCGCCCTCGACTGGACCGTCGCCTACACGAAGGACCGTGAGGCGTTCGGTGAGCGCATCGCCGACTTCCAGAACACCCGCTTCCGGCTCGCCGACATGGCGGCGACCACCGACGCGATGTGGGCGTACATCGACCGTGCGCTGCTCGCCTACAAGAACAGCACCCTCACCGCCGAGGACGCTGCGAAGGTCAAGTTCTGGGCGACCGAGCGCGAGTGGGAGGTGCTCGACACGGGTGTGCAGCTGCACGGCGGCTACGGCTACATCATGGAGTACCCGATCGCCCGCGCCTTCACCGACGCCCGTGTGCACCGCATCTACGGCGGCACGAACGAGATCATGCGCGACCTCGTCGGCCGCCAGATCGTCGGCAAGCGCTGACGAACCTCTCAGAGAAGGGCCTCGGATGCCGGCATCCGGGGCCCTTCTCCTGTCGATGGCACGGCTGCCCGCAGGAAACGGGCCTGCAGGCGCGCAGGCGGACAGGAGCCAGCGCGGGTCAGCGGGGCAGTCGGCCACCGACGCCGGCCTTGCGCAGCCGATCGGCGATGAGGATGCCGAGTGCGGTGGCGCCGAGGCAGCTGCCGAGGGTCACGGCGAAGAAGGTGATCTGGAGGGGAAGCCCGAAGCTGCCGAGATCGAACGAGGCCCAGGCGAGGATCGGGTAGACGATGCCGACGATCAGTGCCCCGAGGTAGTGCAGCCAGGTTCCCCAGTAGCGCCAGAGGACGAACAGGAACGGCAGCTCGGTGAACGCCGCCCACCAGAGGTTGGTGGCCACGCTGCTGAAGCCGTGGCCCGAGAACGGCACGATCACGAGACCGGCCAGCAGGCCCACCAGCAGGCCGACGAGTGGGCGCCGCAGCAGGCGGAGGGCGATCACCGAGGGGAGCAGCCAGAGGCCGGCCAGCGCCACGCTCACGAAGGGCAGGCCGGGGAAGAGGATCGTCGAGATCCAGTTCGCCGGGGCGAGGAGCGCGCCACCGGCGACTCCGAGTGCCGCGCACGTCAGCAGGATCGCCGTCGGGATGCGGAATCGCGAGCGTCCGCCGCCGGTGCGGGGTCGATTCTGCACCTCGGAGCCCGATTCGCGGTGCGTTTCCGACCCCGCACCGTTCACAGCATCCGCGCCGTTCATGCGAGGGGCTCCGCCGCAGCTTCGCGGGCCGCCTTCGAGGTGGGCGAGGCCGCGCCGATCTTCCAGTAGCCGCAGAAGCTCACGTCGTTCTTGTCGACACCGCGCTCGCCGACGAGATGCTTGCGTGCACCCGAGGCCAGCGACTGCTCGCCCGCGGCGTACGCGTGGAACGGCGCTGCCGGCAGCGTCAGCTCGCGCAGCCGGGCGAGGGCGAACGACCCCGGGTCGAACTCGTGCGGCCGCGCGAGCCAGATGATCTCGACGCCGGCGGGGTGCGGGAACTCCAGAGCGTCGGCCTCGGACGGCACCTCGATGATCGCCGTTCCCGTCGCGTCCGCAGGCAGTGACGCGCAGATCGAGGCGATCGCGGGGAGCGCCGTCTGATCGCCGACCAGCACCACGCGATCCGTTCCGCGCTGCGGGTTGAACGTGAGGCCCTCGTCGATGATGAGCACGTGCTCGCCGGGTTCGCAGGTCTCCGCCCAGCGCGACGCGGGGCCGGCCGTGCCGTCGGCCGCAGACCCGTGCAGCACGAAGTCGATGTCGATCTCGGCGCCCGACTCGGCGGTGGCCCCCCGGTACGCGCGCACGCTGTAGTTGCGCATGACCGGGCGCTCGCCGTCGGGGATCCGCAGGAACCTGAGGTATCCGAACATCTTGTTCGCCTTCGCGGGAACGCGGTCGAGCCCCGCATCGCCGCCGATCGGCAGGAACAGGCGGAACCACTGGTCGAAGCCCATCGGGCGGAACTTCTCGATCTCACCGCCTCCGAGCGTGACCCTCATCCAGTGCTCGGAGAGGCGCTCGGTGCGCAGCACGCTGAGATGGAGGAGTTCGGCGGTCTCGGGCTTGACCAGTCTGCTGTATGCCATGCGGGCGCCTTTCAGGGCAGCTGCCAGGGGAAGAAGAGCATGAAGATCGCGGCGGATGCGGCGATCGAGGCGACGATGAAGACGGTGTCTCGGATGCGGAACGGCACGAGGTGCCTCTCGGTGCGCGTCGAGTGCGCGCCGAAGGCCCGAGAGTCCATGGCCAGGGCCACGCGCTCGGCGTGGCGGATCGCACCCGCGAGCAGCGGAACGATGTATCCCCAGCCGCGAGCGATGCGCGCGAAGGGACTGCTGCCCCCATGGTGCCCTCGCACGCGATGCGCGGCTCTGATCACCGCGAGCTCGTGCCCGAAGCGCGGCACGAAGCGGAACGCGGCCAGGGCCGTGTAGCCGATGCGGTAGGGCACCCGCAGCTGCTGCACGCTGGCGCGCACGAGGTCGGGGCCGGTGGTGGTCAGGCCGCCGATGAGTGCGAGGGAGACGATCGCGCCGAGCCGCAGAGCCGTGGCGAAGCCGATCGCGAGGGCGCCCTGGCGCAGCGTCCAGTCGCCGAGCTGCACCACGGCAGCGGTGTCGCGCACGATCTCGGCGTCGACCCACAGCGAGAACCCGAGCCCGATGGCGATCATGCCGAGTGGGAGTGCGAGGAACAGCACCGCGGCGATGCGCCAGGTCACCCGCGATCCGAGGACGATCAGCGCGAGCGACAGTGCCAGGAAGGCGGCGGGCGTGGCGAGGTCGCGCACGAAGATCAGCAGCACCATGGCCGGGGCGACTCCCGCGACCTTCGCCAGCGGATTGAGCGCATACAGGAACTGGCGCCGAGACGATGCCGACATCGCGGCATACGGGTCGAAGGCGTGGGCGGTCATGCGATCGCCCGTCCCGCTGCGGCGAGCACGCGCTGCAGCGCCGGAAGGCGGAGCCCCGCCTCGACGAACGGCGTCTCGTCGGCGAAGAGCGCGTCGGTGCGGTCGGCGGCGTGCACGCGACCGTCTTTCAAGATCACCGTGTGCGACGTGTGCTCGGCGACGAGCTGCAGGTCATGGGTCACGATGACGATCGTCGTCCCCTCGTCACGCAGGTCGTGCAGCAGAGTGAGGAGCTCGGACGCCCGTGCACGATCCTGGCCGAATGTCGGTTCGTCGAGGGCGAGCACCCGCGGGCGGGTGATCAGGGCCGTGCCGACCGAGAGGCGGCGCTTCTCGCCGCCCGAGAGCAGGAACGGATGCACATCGGCCTTGGCCTCGAGGCCGAAGCGCATCAGCATGGCGTCGACGCGCTCGCGCGTCTCGGCATCCGGGGTGTGCCGCAGCCGAAGTCCGTGCGCGAGCTCGTCGAACACGGTGTGCGCGATGAACTGGTGCTCCGGGTTCTGGAACACGAACCCGATGCGGCTCGAGAGCTCGCGCGGCGAGGCCGACCCGGGGTCCATGCCGTCGACCGTGACCTGCCGCCGGGGCGGCGGGACGACACCGGCGAGCGCCTGCAGAAGGGTGGTCTTTCCGGCGCCGTTGGTCCCGACGATCGCCGTCAGGGTTCCCGCCTCGATGTCGAGGTCGATGCCGTGCAGGATCTCCGTGCGGTGACGACGAACCGTCAGCCCGCGGGCGCGGACGATCGGAGTGGCTGCACGGTCTGCCGCATCCGTCATTCCTTCGTGCGTCTGCAGGACCGACGCACGGATGCCGGAGGAGACAGCGGTATCCGGTCCTGCATCCGTGCCGTGGTCCTGCACACCGGACGGGTCAGGAGTGGCGGATGCCGCCGCCAGTGCCGCGGCGAGCTCCTCGGGTGTCAATGGAAGGTCGTCGAGATGCAGTGTTCCGGCATCCCGCATCCGCAGCGCCGCGAGTGTCGCCGCAGGCAGCCAGACACCCATCTCGACGAGCTCCGCCGCGTGCTCCCGGATGATCCGGGCCGGCGGTCCGTCGAAGACGACCCGCCCTGCGCGGTCGAGCACGATCGTGCGGGTCAGGAACCCCATCGCGGCGTCGAGATTGTGCTCGACGAGCAGGATGCCGCGGTCGCCCGCTGCGATCACGTCGGTCAGTGCGGCGTAGACGTCGTCGATGCCCTGCGGATCGAGGTTCGCGGTCGGTTCGTCGAGCACGATCAGGGGCGACCCCATCGCCAACGCGCACGCGATCGCGAGACGCTGACGCCCGCCGCCGGACAGGCGATCGGGGTTCTCATCGCGCCGCTCCCACAGGCCGACACGGCGCAGTGCGTCTTCGGTTCTCGTGCGCACCTCGTCGAGCGACAACAGCAGGTTCTCGGGGCCGAAGGCGACCTCGTCGTAGACCGTGCCGGTGACGATCTGGGCGTCCGGGTCCTGGAAGACCATCGCGACGTGGGTGCTCAGCGATGCGGTGTCGGCATCCGCCGTGCTGACTCCGCCGGCCTCGACCGATCCCGTCATGGTCGCGGGCACGGCGTGCGGGATCAGCCCGTTGAGCGCGAGCGTGAGCGTCGACTTGCCCGAACCCGAAGGGCCGAGCAGCAGCACCACCTCGCCGGCATCGATGTCGAAGGTGACGTCCCGCGGCGAGGGGTGCACAGCATCGGCGTGGGTGATCGAGAGGTCACGCACGCGGAGGAGAGGCGCAGATGAGCGCACGGCATAACCCCGGTTTCAGCGGATCGGTACCGTTCTAACTTAGCTGAGCCTTACCTGATCTGCACAGGTCGGACGGCTCGGAAGGTTCGGACGCCGTGATCAGCGCCGAGCGACGCCTGCGCGGCTGAGAGAAGATCCGATCGCGAGTCCTGCTGCGGTCCACGCGATCGGACCGAGCACCGCGATCACGAGGTAGGAGATCTCCGCCCACAGCGGGAAGGTCGCGAGGTCGACGGCGAAGAACACCACGACGGCCACGATGACCCCGATGATCGCTGCGGAGATGAAGAAGCGCCAAGGGCCCCAGGAGCGGTAGCGGGTGAGCGCGGCGATGCCCTCCTGGATCGCCCCGAACAGCAGTGCGGTGCCGATGAAGCGCAGCGTCCAGGCGGGATTGAACGCGCTCGAGATGAGGGCGGCGAACACGTGCGTGACGAGGGCCACGAAGGGGCGGCGCAGCACCTCCTGAGCGATGATCCCCGGCAGCACGTGCGAGCCGAGCACGAGTCCGTAGAGATACGGAGCGCCCACGATGACGACCGGCGTGATGAGCCCGGCGATCCCCCCGAGGATGCCCGTGGCGACGCCGATCGCGGCGCAGACCAGCAGCACGCGGGTCGTCAGAACGGGGGAGGGGGCCACCCCTCCAGCCTACTGTCGACCATTGTCGACACGGCTGGCCGTTCGTCCAGGAATAATCCCCGACCCTGGTGTGTGGACGGAAGCCGGGCGTAGCTTGAACGGCGGTGCGGCACCGCAGTCGCACCGTGATCATCGGGAGAAGCACATGGGTCGAACACCCCTCCGGATGGCAGCGGCCACCACCCTGGCAACGCTGTTCATCGCATCGACGGCAACCGCAGGCTACGCAGGCACGGAGGAGGTGACAAACCCCACTCCGGTCGACGGCACGCCCGGTCACTACATCGTCGTGCTGAAGTCCGATCCGCTCGCGAGCTACACCGGCGACGTCAACGGGCTCAAGGCCACCAAGCCCGCCGAAGGCGAGCAGCTCGAGACGCAGTCGCAGGATTCGCAGCGCTACGTGCAGCACCTCGAGGCCGAGCAGCAGACGGTCGCGCAGGAGGCGGGAGTCACTCCCGAGATCAGCTACCAGGTCGTGCTCAACGGCTTCAGCGCCGAGCTCACGGGCGCGCAGGTCGACAAGCTGCGGGCGTCGAAGGACGTGTACGACGTCTACCCCGACTTCATCCGTCACCCCGACGCGCAGACCTCGACGGACTTCCTCGGTCTCGGCGATGACAAGAAGGGGCGTGGCGGCGTCTGGCAGCAGACCGGCGGCGTCGACAAGGCCGGCGAGGGCGTGGTCGTGGGTGTCATCGACACGGGCATCGCTCCCGAGCACCCCTCCTTCGAGGGCAAGAAGCTCAAGAAGCAGCCGAAGCACGACAAGCGCCACAAGGGCGGTCAGCCGTACACCGACGGCACCTTCGTCTACTTCGACAAGTCCGACGGCGGCCAGTTCCAGAGCACGATGGTCGAGGCTCAGGAGTGGGACAAGGGCGACTACTCGTCGAAGCTCATCGGAGCCCAGTACTTCTACACCGGTGCCGAGGCGGCCGGATTCGACTTCCAGTACGACTACCTCTCGCCGCGCGACGGTGACGGCCACGGTTCGCACACCGCGAGCACGGCGGCCGGCAACTTCGGCGTGAAGGCCTCGATCGAGGACGTCGACTTCGGCAAGATCTCGGGGGTCGCCCCCGGAGCCAAGGTCGCCGCCTACAAGGCCTGCTACGTCGGGCCCGATGAGGCCGTCACCACCGACGACATCTGCGCGGGCAGCGACCTGATCGCCGCCATCGACCAGGCGGTCGCCGACGGCGTCGACGTGATCAACTACTCGATCGGCGGCGGAGCGGCATCCACCGTGCTCGCCCCCGAGGACATCGCGTTCTTCAACGCGGCGGCAGCCGGCGTCTTCGTCGCCACGAGCGCCGGCAACGACGGTCCCGACTCCGTCACCGCCGACCACGCCTCCCCCTGGTACACCACGGTCGCGGCATCGACGATCCCGACGTGGGAGGGCACCGTGCAGTTCGACGGCTTCGCCCAGGCCGGCGCATCGGTGAGCGTGCCGTTCGGCACGACCGTCACCGGGCCGTCGATCTACGCGGGTGACGCGCCGGCTGCCGGACAGGCTGCCGCCGATGCCGCGCTGTGCCTTCCGGGCACGCTGGATGCGGCGAAGGTCACGGGTCACATCGTGGTCTGCGACCGCGGGGGCAACGCCCGCGCCGAGAAGTCGCAGGTCGTGAAGGATGCCGGCGGCATGGGCGTCGTGCTCGTGAACGTGCCCGGTGGTGCGGACTCGCTCGACAACGACTTCCACGCGGTGCCCACCGTGCACCTCTCGTCCGTGCATCGCGCAGCCGTGCTCGCCTATGTGCAGGGCGGCGCCGATCGCCCGATCACGCTCGTCGGCGAGAACACGACCGGTGTCGTGACCCCGGTGCCGCAGATCGCCGGCTTCTCGAGCCGTGGCCCGATGCTCGCCGACGGCAGCGACATCATGAAGCCCGACATCGCAGCCCCCGGCGTCGCGATCCTCGCGGCCACGCAGAACGGGCCCGGAGAGGCGCCGACCTTCGGCATCCTGTCGGGCACGTCGATGGCGTCACCGCACATCGCCGGTCTCGCGGCGCTGTATCTCGGCGAGCGTCCCAACGCGAAGCCGGCTGAGGTCAAGTCGGCCATGATGACGACCGCCTACGACACGGTGAACCCCGACGGCTCGGCCAACAAGGACCCGTTCCAGCAGGGTGCGGGCCAGGTCGACCCGAAGCGCTACTTCAACCCGGGCCTGCTCTACCTGAACGACGTGCCCGACTGGGCCGCGTTCCTCGAGGGCAAGGGCCTGGCGGAGTTCGACGGCGTCGAGCCGATCGACGGCAGCGACCTGAACATCGCATCGTTCTCGATCGGATCGCTCGCGAGCGCGCAGAGCGTCACCCGCACGGTGACGGCGACCGAGAAGGGCACGTTCACGGCATCCGTCGATCTGCCCGGCGTCGACGTGACCGTCGAGCCCTCGACGCTGAAGTTCACCAAGCCCGGCCAGACCGCGACCTACACGGTCACGTTCGACAACCAGAGTGCTCCCGTCGAGCAGTGGGCGACCGGGTCGCTCACCTGGACGAGCAAGAGCAACTCGGTGCGCTCGCCGATCGCGGTCTTCCCCGTGACGGCCGACGCGCCGGCCGAGGTCGAGGGCACCGGGGTCGAGGGGGCGACCACGGTCGAGATCACCCCCGGCGTCGACGGTGCTCTGGCGCTCGGGCTCTCGGGACTCACGCCGTTCACCCTGCTGGAGGACCCCGACGGCCGTGTCGTCGGACACTCGGGCGATGAGGCGTCGGGCGATGAGAACAAGGACGTGTCGTGGATCGTCGACGTGCCGGAGGGCACGACGCTCTCGCGCTTCGACCTCGACTCGTCGGATGACGCGGGCAGCGACCTCGACCTGACCGTCTACCGGGTCGTGAGCGCCGACGACCTGCGCTACTACGAGCGCTGGCAGTCGGCGACCGGTTCGGCGGATGAGCAGGTCACACTCCCGGCTCCGACGGCGGGCACCTACCTGGTGGTCGCGAACGTCTACTCGACCTCGGCCCCGATGACGTGGGACATGACCTACGCCAACGTGCAGCCCGAGGGCGAAGGGGCGTTCACCGCGACCCCGAACCCGATCGAGGCCGTCCGCGGCCAGGCGACGAGCTACGAGCTGAGCTGGACCGGCCTCACCGCCGGCACCCGGTACCTCGGCCTCGTGCAGTACGGCGAGTCCGCCGTGCGCACGATCGTGACGGTCGACGCGCAGTAGCGATCAGCGCCGGCGCCCCGTGCTCTTCGGAGCGCGGGGCGCCGTCGCGTGCGGTCGCCGCATCGTCGGGGCCGCGTCGAGGCCGCGTCGCGTCGCGCGCGGGGCGCGGTGTCGCAGTCAGAGCCGTCAGATCTTGCGGCCGCGCGGCATCAGCCGCACGTCGGGAAGAGGCGGAGCGGGGATGCGGACATCGTGCCCTTCGACGACACCGAACCGCGCGGAGGCCGCCTCCCACTCGGTGCGAGCCTCGACGATCTCCTCGTGCGTGCGTCCGGCGAAGTTCCACCACATCACGATCTCGTCCTCGAAGGGCTCGCCGCCGATGAGGAACAGCAGCGCTCCCTGTGCGCTGGACACCTCGACCGAGTCCCTCGAGTCGCCGAGGTACAGCATGTCGTTCGACGACATCCCGTGCGTGGCGACGACGGCATCACCCTCGACGAGCATGAGGCCGTGCTCCCATCCCGAACGCAGGGGCAGGTGCAGACGAGCGCCCGCGGGGATCCGGATCTCCGCGCCGACGATCGGAGTGTGCACGGTGGCCGGCGATGAGGTGCCGGCGAACTCGCCGAGGACGACGGTGGCGGTGGCGTCCTGACCCTCGTCGGCAGGGAGCGGCAGCTGTGGCAGCTCGGTGTGCCGTTCGAAACCGGCAGCACCGTGCCGTGAGCTCTCGGGCAGCACCACCCAGAACTGCAGGGCGTCGAGGGGGATCGGATCATCGCCGATCGAGTACTCCGAATGCGAGATGCCGTTGCCGGCGGTCATGAGGTTCAGCTGGCCCCTGCGGAGGTCGGCGTCGCTGCCGACCGAGTCCCGGTGACGGATCTCTCCGACCAGCGGCCAGGTCACGGTCTGCAGCCCGATGTGCGGATGCGGTTCGACCCGCATCCTGGTGTCGGCGGGGCCGAACCGGTCGAGGAAGCACCACGCCCCGATGGTCGGGAGGTTGCGATGCGGCAGCACGCGCAGCACGTTCATCCCGCGCACCCCGCCGAGCGGCACCTCGCGTGGCTCGAGGACGATGCGTCGTTCGCCGATCATCACGCCTCCGTCGGAGCAGCGCCGGGCCGCTTCGGCCAGCGGATCTCGGCGCCCGGGATCTCATGCGTCGTCAGGTACTTCGCGATGTACGGGCAGAGCGGCACGATCGCGTCGCCGGATGCCGCGGCATCCGTCAGGGCGCGCTCAGCGAGGATCCCCGCGAGTCCCTGACCCTGGAACGCGGGGTCGATCTCGGTGTGGATGAAGCGGATCGCGCTCGGACGCAGCTCGAACTCGGCGAAGCCCGCGAGCGTCTCATCCGAGTGGATCTCGTAGCGGGAGGCGTCGTCGTTGCGGGTGACGGTGATGTCGGTCATCGGGGCTCCTTCGGGCGTCTGCCACAAACCTACGCCCGCTGAGCGTCCACAGGCGCGGCCGACGTCGGCGGGGGTCGTTACGCTGGAGGGATGCCGCAGACTCCCCGTGACCCGTACGAGGATCTGCCCTACGCCGACGAGCCGTGGGACGGCGCAGGGTGGGAGCCCTCCGAGCCGCCCGAGCCGATGGACTGGGAGCCGCAGGGCGCCGGGTACGAGCCGCCGCTCGACTGGGGCCAGGGCCCCGTGACACCGGTCGGACCGGCGTCCGCGCGGTCATCCGCACGCTCGTCTGCTCCCGGGGTGACGGCGACGGCCGCGCGACAGGCGGCCCCCAGCCGATACGCGACTGCGGCCGAGGCGCTGCACACGGTCTTCGGCTACGACGAGTTCCGCGGCGATCAGGCCGCGATCGTCGATCAGGTCATCTCGGGCGGTGACGCCGTCGTGCTCATGCCCACCGGCGGCGGCAAGAGCGTCACCTATCAGGTGCCCGCACTCGTGCGCGAGGGCACCGGCCTCGTGATCAGCCCGCTCATCGCTCTCATGCACGACCAGGTCGACGCGCTCCGGGCCAACGGCGTCAACGCCGCCTATCTCAACTCGACCCAGGCGATCGAAGAGCGGCGCGAGGTCGAACGGGCGTACGTCGCCGGCGAACTCGACCTCATCTACGTCGCCCCCGAGCGGCTGTCCTCGCCGCAGACGACCGCCCTGCTGCAGCGCGGCACGCTCAGCGTCATCGCGATCGACGAGGCGCACTGCGTGTCGCAGTGGGGTCATGACTTCCGCCCCGACTACCTCGCACTCGGCGATCTGGGCGAGCGGTTCCCCGGTGTACCGCGCATGGCGCTCACGGCCACCGCCACCCGGGCGACGCACAAGGAGCTCACCGAGCGACTGCGTCTCGACGCCGCCCAGCACTACGTGGCCAGCTTCGACCGGCCCAACATCCAGTATCGGATCGTGCCCAAGGTCGATCCGCGCAAGCAGCTCGTCTCGTTCATCCGCGCGCAGCCGGAGGGCTCAGTCGGCATCGTCTACGCGCTGAGCCGGAAGTCCGTCGAGCAGACCGCGACCTATCTCGCCGCTCAGGGCTTCGACGCGCTGCCGTATCACGCCGGTCTTCCGGCCGAGGTGCGCGCGAAGAACCAGTCCCGGTTCCTGCGCGAGGACGGCGTCGTGATGGTCGCGACGATCGCCTTCGGCATGGGAATCGACAAGCCCGATGTGCGCTTCGTCGCTCACATCGACCTGCCGAAGTCCGTCGAGGGCTACTACCAGGAGACCGGTCGCGCGGGCCGTGACGGCGAGCCGTCGATCGCCTGGATGGCTTATGGCCTGGGTGACGTGGTGCAGCAGCGTCGCATGATCGACCAGAGCCCGGGCGATCGCACGTTCAAGATGCGCCTGGGGCAGCACCTCGACGCGATGCTCGCGCTGTGCGAGACGGTCGAGTGCCGCCGCCAGAACCTTCTCGGCTACTTCGGGCAGGACTCGCAGCCGTGCGGCAACTGCGACACGTGCCTCGACGAGACCGAGACCTTCGACGGCCTGATCCCGGCACAGAAGCTGCTCTCGACGATCGTGCGGCTCAAGCGCGAGCGCAATCAGGCCTTCGGAGCCGGGCATCTGATCGACATCCTCCGCGGAGCCTCGACCGAGCGCATCCGTCAGCAGGGGCACGAGAAGCTCGCGACCTATGGAATCGGCGCCGACCTCTCCGACCAGGACTGGCGCAGCGTCGTCCGCCAGCTGCTCGCACGGGGGATCATCGTGGCGCAGGGCGACTACGGCACGCTCGCTCCGGGCGAGCAGTCGGCCGGCGTGCTGAAGGGCGAGACCCCGGTGCCGTTGCGCAAGGACACGATCGGACGCCCCGCTTCGTCGCCGCGGGCACGCAAGGCGAGTGCGGCGGACGCGCTCGATCAGTCCGACCGCCCGCTCTTCGAGGCGCTGCGGGCGTGGCGCGCCGAGACGGCGCGCGAGCAGGGCGTTCCGGCGTACATCGTCTTCGGCGATGCGACGCTGCGTGCGCTCGCCGAGCATCGTCCGGCTTCGCTGGCCGACCTCGACGGGATCACGGGGATCGGCGCCAAGAAGCGGGATGCCTACGGCGAGGGAGTGCTCACCGTCATCGCGGCCGGCTGACGCAGGGCGCCGTTCAGCTCGGCAGCACGTCTTCGAGATGCGCGCGCAGGTGGGCGCCGACGTCGACGGCCCCGCGGTCGTAGAGCCACTGGTACTGCAGGCCGTCCCACAGGGCGATCAGCCAGATCGCCTCGTGCTCGGGGTCGCGGTGCTCGGGCAGATCGCCGTCGATGCGGGCGAGACGGAACAGCTCGGTGAAGTAGTCGATCGCCTGGGAGAACCGCGTGGCGAAGTAGTCGTGCGCAGGGTGCATGGCCGGCACCGCTTCGCAGGAGAGCACCGCGTAGACCTCGATGAGGCCGGGCTCGTCGAGTGCGCTCACACGTGCTCCGAGCGGGATCGCGCGCAGCGCGTCGGCGGCTCGCTCGGCATGGGTGGACTCGCTGCGCACACGGATCGCGCTGTCGCGCTCGGAGAGCACCGCGCTGAGCAGCAGTTCCTTCGACGGGTAGTGGTGGAGCAGAGTGGACTTCGAGACGCCGACAGCCTGAGCGATGTCCCGAAGACTGGTGTCCCCGTAGCCGTCCTGGGAGAACAGGCGTGAGGCGTCGGCGAGGATCTGCGCGCGGCGGCGCCGTCCCACCTCGTATCCCGGGGAGTCGTCGACGGCGGGCTCTCCGAACACCGGCGGCAAGGGGCCGGTAGCGGTCGGAGAAGGGTCGGGGCTGTCGGCATCCCGCCACCCGTAGGGCAGTGCCCACAGGGATTCGCGCTCCTCGAGCATCTGCACGACGTCGACCCGGTCAGGCAGATACTGAGAGATCAGCTGCAGCCCGTCCCAGCCCGCGCTGTGACGCACGGACTCGTCCGCGACGTCGCGGTCGGCGCCGATCGTCCCATGCAGCGCCGCATCTTCGAGGACATCCGTGCTGAGGCGGTGCAGGCGTGCATACCGCTGGCGCATCCGCTCGTGCGCCGGGTGTCCGGAGGCGGATGCTTCCCCGGTGAGCGCGGCGAAGAGCTCGAGGTAGCCGGGGGTGCGCGCGTTGCGTCGAGCCACGTCCGCGAAGATCAGTTCACCGGAATCGGATGCCGCAGCGAGCAGGTCGAATGCCCGTTCGTTGTCGTCCTCGAAACCGGCGACGACCTCGGCGAGCAGGTCGTCCTTCGACGCGAAATGTCCGAGCAGCCCCGGATGGCTCACGGATGCCGCGGCGGCGATGTCGCGCAGGGACGTCGAACGGTATCCGTTCGAGACGAAGAGCTCTCGGGCCGCGTCCACGATCCGCTGACGCGTGGCCGCGGCGCGCGCCTGGCGCGAGCCCATCGTGGCTGCTGTCGTCATCCCGTCCACCCTTCCCTCTCATTCTCTCTCATTACCAATCGGTAGACATTCACTTACCAATCGGTCGATATTCCGGTATTGTCATCCTCACGTCGTGTCGCAGATGACCGGCGCACCTTGCCCGAAAGGATCCACCCGTGACAGAGCTGTCATCGGCCGCCACCGCGGCCGCCGTAGGAACGACCGGTTTCAAAGTTCCCGGCACCACCCCGCTGAAGACGCCCCGTGGCTACACCCCCGGACTCGCCGCCGTGAACTTCGGCGTCTACCTCGCCCTGCTCACCCCGGTGATGGTGTCGATGGCCTTCAAGATCCAGCGGCTCGACCCCACCAACACCGAGGCGAGCCTCGGACTGGTGATGGGTGTCGGTGCGGCCTTCGCGCTCGTCGCGAATCCCCTCGTCGGTCGCCTCTCCGACCGCACGACCTCGCGGTGGGGCATGCGTCGCCCCTGGATCCTCGGCGGTGCGATCGTCGGTCTCGGCGGCTTCGCGATCATCGGCGCCGCGACCTCGGTGCTCGTCGTTCTTCTCGCGTGGTGCCTCGTGCAGGCATCCATGAACGCCGTGCTCGCGGCGGCCAACGCGACCCTGCCCGATCAGGTGCCGGTCTCGAGCCGTGGCAAGGTGTCGGGCATCATCGGCATCACGACCCCCATCGGCATCCTCGCCGGCAGCTTCATCGTCAACTTCCTCCCCGGCGACTTCGAGCGCTTCTTCGTCCCCGGTGCCATCGCGCTGATCCTCGTCATCGTGTTCGTGCTCACCCTCAAGGACCGTCGTCTCACCGAGAAGCCCGCCACGCGCTTCACGGTCGGCACGTTCTTCGGCTCGTTCGTGTTCAACCCCCGCAAGCACCCCGACTTCGGATGGACCTGGCTCACGAAGTTCTTCGTGATGTTCGGCTACGCGGGCATCGCCACCTTCCTGCCGCTCTACCTGGTGACCAAGTTCCAGCTCGACGAGCAGGGCGCAGTCGGCACGATCCTGATCGCCAACCTCGCCTCCATGGCCGCGATGGCTATCTCCGCGCCGCTCGGCGGATTCCTCTCCGACAAGATCGGCAAGCGCCGGCCGTTCGTCGCGATCGCCGGCGTCATCATGGTCGTGGGCCTCGTGATCCTCGCGATCGCTCCGTCGATCGCCGTCGTCATCGTCGCTCAGGCCATCATCGGACTCGGTGCCGGGTCGTTCCTGTCGGTCGATCTCGCGCTGGCGACCGAAGTGCTGCCCAACCCCGACGACGTGGCGAAGGACCTCGGCGTGCTCAACATCGCCAACGCCCTTCCCCAGTCGATCGCCCCGGCCATCGCGCCGAGCATCATCGCTCTCGGCGCCGCGACGCCGCTGGGCGGCTACACGACCTGGTACCTCTTCGGAGCGCTCGTCGCACTCGCCGGCGCCGTTCTCGTCTACCGCATCAAGGGAGTCAAGTGACCATGACCGACACCGACGTGACCACTGCCCGACCGTGGCTCGACGCGGCCCTGCCGGTCGATGAGAGAGTGCAGCTCCTCCTCGACGAGATGACCGTCGAGGAGAAGGCCGGACTGTTCTTCCACACGATGATCGCGATCGGAGACCTCGATGAGGCGAACCCGATCTTCGGCACACCGAGCGCCCGCGAGTTCATCGACCTCAAGAACATGACGCACTTCAACCTGCTGGGGGCGGCGCCCACCGGGCGAGAGATAGCCGCCTGGCAGAACGAGCTGCAGCGGCTGGCGGCCTCGACCCGGCTCGGCATCCCGGTCACGCTGTCGACCGACCCGCGGCATTCGTTCAGCGAGAATCCCGGGGCGTCGATCCTCGCCGGACCGTTCTCGCAGTGGCCGGAGACCCTGGGTCTCGCAGCCACCCGTGACCCCGAGCTGGTCGAACGGTTCGCAGATATCGCTCGTCAGGAATATACGGCTGTCGGCCTGCGCGTCGCCCTTCACCCGCAGGTCGACCTCGCCACCGAACCGAGGTGGGCGCGGCAGACGGCGACGTTCGGAGAGGACCCCGAATTGACGGGCATTCTGGGAGCGGCATATATCCGCGGGTTCCAGGGCGACTCGTTCGGTCCCGGATCGGTCTCGACCATGACCAAGCACTTCCCCGGCGGCGGGCCGCAGCTCGACGGCGAGGACCCGCACTTCCCGTACGGGCGGGAGCAGGTGTATCCCGGGGGTGCGTTCGACCTGCACCTCAAGCCCTTCGAGGATGCACTGGCCGCCGGCACGCGTCAGATGATGCCGTACTACGGCATGCCCGTCGGCACCGAGTACGAGGAGGTCGGGTTCGGCTTCAACAGGTCGGTGATCACCGGGCTGCTGCGCGAGCGATTCGGGTTCGACGGCCTGGTGTGCACCGATTGGGGTCTGATCAACGATGCGGAGATCTTCGGCCAGCCGTTCCCTGCCCGCGCCTGGGGCGTGGAGGATCTGACGCCGCGAGAGCGGATGCTCAAGGTGCTCGATGCGGGTGTCGATCAGTTCGGTGGCGAGGACTGCCCCGAACTGCTGCTCGGGCTGGTCGCCGAGGGCTCGGTCTCGGAGGAGAGGCTCGACCTCTCCGCGCGACGGATCCTGCGGGAGAAGTTCGAGCTCGGGCTCTTCGAGAACCCGTTCGTCGACGAGGACGCGGCGGACGAGATCGTCGGCAGCGCGGAGTTCCGCGCCGCGGGAGAGGCGGCCCAGCGCGCCTCCGTGACCGTGCTGACGAACGATGGCTCGCTGCCCTTCGCCCCCGGGATCAAGCTCTACGTCGAGGGGATCGAACCATCCGTCGCAGCCGCGTACGGCGACGTCGTGGCGACCGTCGACGAGGCCGACCTGGCGATCCTCCGTCTCCAGGCGCCGTTCGAGCAGCGCGACACGACCTTCGAGAACTTCTTCCATGCGGGGTCGCTCGAGTTCTCCGACGAGGTGCTCGCGCATGTCGCCGCCATCGCCGGAGCCGTGCCGACCGTGGTCGATGTGCTCGCCGATCGACCGCCCATTCTCGAACCGATCGTGGCCGGTGCGGCGGCCGTCACCGTCAACTGGGGTGTCTCAGGGGCGGCGCTGCTCGATGTGCTGAGCGGCGTCGCGAGCGCGCAGGGCAGGCTCCCGTTCGACCTGCCGAGGTCGATGGCCGCGGTCGTCGCCTCGCGACCCGATGTGCCGTTCGACACCGCTGATCCGCTCTTCCGATTCGGCGACGGGCTCGCTCTGTAGCCCTCGCTTCACGCCCTGAACCGCCCCGCAGACCTCGGTCTGCGGGGCGGTTTCGTCGTGTGGCCGGAGTGCGTGTCGCGCCTGCGCGGAGTGCGCTGGACCCCTCCTATTCGTCCTGGCGAAAGCGTCCTCGCCAACAGACCTGTGGGCAGGTCTCAATGACCGATGACGAAATGTCTCACCGGATGACGTTTCCTGAAAGATCACTGGACAATCGCTGGACATAACATTCTCGATCCGGCAATACTGTCTGGACATGCGCTCGGTCGGCACCTGTCGACGCCTGGGGAGGGCCTTGTGACGCGGAACATCTGCATCACGGGAGAGGCGAATGGAATTCTTGGAGGGGAAGACTCTGCGGCGACGCAGAGCCATCGGGGGAGGCATCGCCGGCGTGACCGTCGGCGCGATGATCCTTGCGGGTGCACTGGTACCGACGGCGGCGAATGCGCTCGATGACGCGAATCCGAACGATCCGTCGGTCGCGCAGGGACAGATCATCCAGTTGCCGGCCGACCTGCTCGGTGGATTGGACGTCGCCGCACTCGGGCACACGCTGACGAGCAACCCAGCCGCGGCCGGCCCTGAGCTCGGCGGTCTCGACCTCGACGTGCTCGAGGCGCTCAGCATCGACGTGGGCACGCTCAACGTGCCGCTGCTGACCGACGGCACGTCGCCCGGTCTGCTGCAGCTGGGCGATCTGGGGGGCGCGCAGAGCTTCAGCTCCTCACCCACGCAGACCCAGTCGATCGCGTCCTCCGGCGCGATCACCTCCGGTGGTGCGATCGATGCGGGGGCGATCGACGGAAGCGTCAACCCCGCCACCCTCGAACTCACCGATCTCTTCGACCAGCTCAGCGTCGCCGGTCTCACCGACGCCGTCCTCGACGAAGCGTCGGTCGGCATCGGAGCCCTCGCATCGCGGGCGGAGTCGAACGCCGGCGTCGCCGGCTCCGAATACCGCATCGCGGGCCTGGACCTCGACCTGCACAGCAACCTCGTCGCGGGGCTCGCGACCACTCTGGGCACGGCCATCCAGGGCACGGTGACCCCGGTCAGCGACCTCGCCGGTCCCGGCGGAGCGCTCACCGGGCTCGTCACGACCGTGGTCGACACGATCAACGCGATTCCGGATGTGCCGCTCGTCGCCGCCTTCGAGGCGACGGGCGGAACGGTCGCTATCGCCGGCCTCGACACAGTCGGGGCGACGGTCGTCACGGAGCTCCTGACGGAGCCGCTCGAGAACACCACGGGCTCGGTGCTCGTCGACCTGAGCGACGGGACGATCTCGGTCGACCTCGCTCAGATCCTCGTGGAGACGGGCGCAGGAGCCGACCTCAACTCGCTTCCCGCGAACACCCCTGCGCTGTCTGCGACGACGATCGCCGCCATCCAGCAGGGGATCACCTCTGCTCTGACGGGAACGCACCCGAACAGCCTCAACGGCAAGGTCGCGACCATCCTCGACTCCACCCTCGACTCGCTGGCGGTCACGCTCACCGTCGGGGTGGATCTCACCAACCCGCTCACCGGGATCGACCTGGTCTCCGGCGACGTCACGATCGCCGGCACGCTCGCTCAGTTCGCGGGCACGGCCACGCCGGTTCCGACGGTGACCACTGACATCTCGCTCGCCGGGCTCAACATCGGTGCGCTGCTCAACCCGGTGGTGAGCGCTGTGACCACGGCGGTCACCACGACCACCGGGCCGCTGGTGAACACCGCGCTGACCAGCGTCATCCCGCTCGTCCAGCCGGCCCTCGCAGCGGTCACCGGCCCCGTGCTCTCGACGCTGGACCCCGTGCTGCAGGGCGTGCTGTCCGGCATCGCGACCATCACGATCAACGAGCAGTCCGAGCCGGGAGACATCCCCGGTGACAGCTTCACCGTGCGGGCGCTCGCCATCGATCTGCTCCCGGCCGTGGGCGGAGGGGTCGAACTCGATCTCGCGTCGTCGACCGTCAAGGCAGCGGCGGCGGCAGTCGCGGCTATCGACGCCGCAACCACCGTGCAGGCCGGAACCGATCTTCCGGTCACCGGCTCCGGCTGGCCGGCCAACACCCAGGTGACGATCCAGGTGGCAGCACCGGACGGAACTCCGGTCAACGAATCAGCGCCGGTGACCACCGACGCGTCGGGCAACTTCACCGGCACGGTCTTCATCCCGGCCTCGACCGTGCCCGGCACCGGCTACATCGTCACGGCGACCGACGGCACCAGCACGGCGACGGACACCACCGAGGTGACCGCCGCGGCAGCGATCGATGCGGCACCTGCCGTGCAGGACGGAACCGACCTCGGCGTCTCGGGCACCAACTGGCCCGCGAACACACAGATCTCGGTGCAGCTGACCGCTCCCGGCGGCGGCGCGAACATCGGCGGCCCCGAGCTCGTCACGACGGACGGGTCGGGTGCCTTCGTGCTCGGCTACCCCGTTCCGGCCGGAACTCCTGCGGGAACCGGCTACACGGTCACCGCGACGCTGGGCGCGCAGACGGCGACGGACACCACCGAGGTGACGAACGCTCCGGTCGCCTCGATCGATGCGGCGCCGACCGTTCAGGCAGGCACCGATCTCGCGGTCTCCGGCTCCAACTGGCCGGCGAACACCGAGATCTCGGTGCAGCTGACGGCTCCGGGCGGAGGCGCGGATGTCGGTGGCCCCGAGACGGTCACGACGAACGGCGACGGTGAGTTCACGCTCTCCTACCCGGTGCCCGCATCGGCGACGCCCGGCACGGCCTACACGGTCACCGCGACCGCTGGCGCCGAGACGGCGATCGACACCACCGAGGTGACGGCCGCCGCTGCGGTGGATGCGGCCGACACGGTGCAGGCGGGAACCTCTCTCCCCATCACCGGTGCGAACTGGCCGGCCAACACCGTCGTCGAGGTGCAGCTGACGGACCCGGACGGCGCTGACGTCGGGGGTCCCGAGACGGTCACGACCGATGGCGACGGCGGGTTCACGCTGAACTACCCGGTTCCCGCGTCGGCGACCCCGGGCACGGGGTACACCGTGACCGCGACGGTCGGCGGCCAGACGGCTGAGGACACGACCGAGGTGACCGCCGCGGCAGCGGTGGATGCCGCGGACACGGTGCAGGCGGGCACGAGCCTTCCCGTCACCGGCACCGGCTGGCCGGCGAACACCGAGGTCTCGGTGCAGCTGACCGCTCCGGGCGGAGCGACCGTCGGCGGTCCTGAGACGGTCACGACCGATGGCGACGGCGGGTTCACGCTCGACTACCCGGTTCCCGCCTCGGCGTCGCCGGGCACGGGCTACACGATCACCGCGACCGTCGGCACCCAGACGGCGACCGACACGACGGAGGTGACCGCAGCGGCGACCGTCGACGCGGCCGCGACCGTCGAGGCCGGGGCGGACCTGGCGATCACCGGTGCTGAGTGGCCGGCCGACACCGAGGTCACCGTGCAGCTGACAGCCCCCGGTGGTGCGGTCATCGGCACGCCCCAGACGGTGACGACCGGTGCTCTCGGCGGCTTCGCGATCGACTATCCGGTGCCGGCGGGAACTCCCGCGGGCACGGGATACACGGTCACCGCGAGCGCGGGCACGCAGACAGCCACCGACACGACCGAGGTGACGGCTGCTCCGGTCGTCGTCGACGCGGCCTCGTCGGTTCCGGCAGGCACCAACCTCGCCGTCACCGGCACGGGTTGGCCGGTGAACTCCACCGTGTCGCTGCAGCTCACCGCGCCAGGCGGGGGAGCGGACATCGGAGGCCCGGTCATCGCGACCACTGACGAGTTCGGTGCGTTCACGGAGAACTACCCGGTTCCGGCTGATGCCGAGCCCGGCGCGGGCTACCTGCTCACCGCGACATCCGGCGCGTCCAGCGACTCGGACACCACCGAGGTGACCGCGGGCGACCCGGGTGACGTCAACACCAACGCGGCTGCATCGGCATCCGCTTCGGCTGACGCGACCGCAGACGGCGACCCGTCGGCGCAGGCGGCGGCTGAGGCCGCGGCCCTCGCAGACGCGACGTCGGCGGCCTCAGCGGCGGCGACCTCGGACGCCACCTCGGCGGCGGATGCGGCGGCGACGCCGGATGCCTCGTCGGCCGCGACGACCGATGTCACGTCGACGGCCAACGCCTCGGCGGCAGTTGCTGCGCAGGCGGCGGCTCAGGCCGACGCGTCGGATGACGTGAACGCGGATGCATCGACGGCGGCGGAGTCGAACTCGGCGGCGTCGTCGGAGTCGGCGGCCATCGCCGACTCGTCGACGGATGCCTCGTCCGAGGCTGCGGCCAACACGAACGCGGCGGCGTCGGCATCCGCGTCGGCGAACGCCGATGCATCGACCGACGCGATCGCTGAAGCGGCCGCGCAGGCGGCGGCATTCGCGGACGCCACGGCAGAGGGATCGGCTGCGGCTGACCCGACGGCTGAGGCTGCGGCGGAGTCGGCGGCGACGGCGACATCGTCCACGGCAGCCACGGCGGACGCCACCTCGGAGGCGAACGCCGGTGCGGCGGTAGCGGCTCAGGCTGCGGCGCTGGCCGACGCGACGACGGATACCGCGGCTGAGGCCTCGGCGACATCGGACGCCTCGACGAGCGCAGCATCGAACTCGAGCGCGGCGGCGATCGCCAGTGCATCGACCGACGCATCTTCCGATGCAGTCGCCACGGCCGATGCCTCGGCTGCGGCCGACCCGTCGGCTGAGGTCGACACCAACGCCTCGGCATCCGCTGCGGCGTCGGCTCAGGCTGATGACGACAGCAACGCGGCGGCTCAGGCGGCGGCTGTCGCTGCGGCTCTGGCCGATGCGACGAGTTCCGCTTCGGCGGCGGCTGACGTGACGGCTGATGCGGCCGCGTCTGCGGCGGCGACGGACGACGCATCCACGGACGCGTCGACCACGGCCACGACGGATGTGGACGCGTCTGCTGCAGCGGCCGCTCAGGCGGCGGCGCAGAACGATGCGACCTCGACGAGTGCGGCTGACGCGTCCGCGGCGGCAGATGCCGATCCGACCGCGTCGGCGGCCGCCGCGGCCAACGCCTCGTCGTCGGCCACGGCGTCCGCGTCGGCGGCGGCTGATGCTTCCGCTGAGGCAGAGGTCGAGGCATCCGCTGCGACCACGGCTGACGCTGCGGCTACGGCCGATGCCTCGGCTGCGGCCGACCCGTCGGCTGAGGTCGACACCAACGCCTCGGCATCCGCTGCGGCGTCGGCTCAGGCTGATGACGACAGCAACGCGGCGGCTCAGGCGGCGGCTGTCGCTGCGGCTCTGGCCGATGCGACGAGTTCCGCTTCGGCGGCGGCTGACGTGACGGCTGATGCGGCCGCGTCTGCGGCGGCGACGGACGACGCATCCACGGACGCCTCGGCCACGGCCACGACGGATGCGAACGCGTCGGCCGCCTCCGCGGCAGCGGCGCAGGCGTCGGCGCAGAACGACGCGACCTCGACGAGTGCGGCTGACGCATCGGCTTCGGCTGACGCTGATCCGACCGCGTCGGCGGCCGCGGCGGCCAACGCCTCGTCGTCGGCCACGGCGTCCGCGTCGGCGGCGGCTGATGCCTCCGCTGAGGCTGCTGCCGAGGCATCCGCCTCGGCGACTGCTGAGGCCTCGGCGTCTGCAGACGCGGCAGCCGACCCGACCGGACCGATCGCCATCACGATCAAGGTCCCGGTTCTGGAGCGCGGAGAGAAGCAGACGGCGGTCGGCACCGGGTTCCAGCCCGGCGAGTCCGTCACCGGTGTGATGACGTCCGAGCCGATCGCACTGGGCACCCAGGTCGCCGATGCGCAGGGCACGGTCACCTTCACCTGGACGATCCCCTCCGGCACCGACCTCGGAACCCACGCCGTGACACTGACCGGAGCGACCTCCGGCAGCGTGTCGGCCTCGTTCCAGGTCGTGGCCACGGGCCTCGCCACCACCGGTGGTGAGATCCAGGGCGGGTGGATCGCGCTGGCGGCTCTGCTGCTGATGCTCGGACTCGGGATGACGAGGGTCGCGCGTTCCAGACGGCCGCTCGTCCGGACGGAGTAACGCAGTGCAGGAACGCTGAGAGGTCGGGGCCGTCGCTGCGGCGGCCCCGACCTTCAGCGGTGAGAAGGATGTGGATGGGCACGATGACTGAGACCTCACCCGAAGTGCAGGATGCGGCGGTCGCCGCGACCGCCCCTCGACCGCGCCCGACCTGGTGGGTGAAGCTCATCGCGTTCGCCGCCTGTCTGCTCACCCTGTGGCACGTGGGGGCGTCGTTCCTGTGGATCGCTCCGTACTCGGCGCTCCGCGAGATCCCCACGCAAGAAGTCCTCGCCGGGTACATGCTGCCGATGTTCGGTCAGTCGTGGAGCGTCTTCGCGCCCGAGCCCATCAACGGCGACTACCACTTCAACGTGCGTGCCGTCATCGAGAAGGACGGTGAGGAGATCGAGACCGGGTGGGTGAGCGCCACCGACGTCGAGCTCTCGATGATCCGCTACAACCTCTTCCCGCCCCGAGCAGGGATCCAATCGAGCGAGGTCGCGAGCGGCCAGATGAACGCCTACAACAAGCTGGACGACGACCAGAAGGCCGTCGTCGGGCTCGACTTCGCCGAGGACGGATGGGAGGAGTGGATGGTGCGCTCCTTCGACGAACTCGAGGGCGACAACCCGTCGACCGACGCGTACATGGCGGAAGAGCACCTCTCCACCGCCTACGCCACCCAGGTGGCCTATGCGATCTGGGGCGCCGACTCCGTCATCAAGGTCCAGTACCGAGTGAGCCGCCAGAACGTGGTGCCCTATGCGGATCGCAACGATCCGAGCGCGCAGCGCCCCGACCCCACGTTCTCGACCACCGGGTGGCGCCTGCCTATAGAAGAGGAAGGGCAGAGTCGCGAGAACTTCGCGAACACCTTCCGCGCCCAGTTCGAGAGGATCCAGCCGTGAGCGCGCCCACCAAGACCGCGCCCCAGACGAACGGCGCCGCGAACCGGGACCGGAAGAAGGATGCTGCCGGGCGGTCGACCGTGACGGCGCCCGCTCCGGCATCCGCTCCGCCCGCCTCTGCGCCCGAGCCTTCGCCGCCGCGCACGCCCGCGCCTGCCGCCCCGCCTCCCCGGTCTTTCGTGACCCGCCTGCTGAGCTTCGCCTCGTCGATGATCGGCGGACTGTGGTCGATGGTCCTCTCGGCGATCGACCGGATCTCCGCGTTCGCGGGGGACTGGCTCTTCAACGGCAAGAAGGCCCTCTACGGTCTCGCGGTCACCCGCATCCTCTTCGGCATCACGGCGATCGGCCTGCTCGCGTCGAACTTCAGCACTCGTCTCTATACGTTCGGCTCGGGGTCGGCGTGGAACGGCGAACTCGCCGAACCCGTCAGCGAGTTCCCGAAGATCTGGATCTTCAGCGCGTTCCATGCCGCGATGGGCAATGACGCGCTCTACACCGCCCTCTATCTGCTGCTCGGCGTGCTGGCGGTGCTGTTCGTCCTCGGCTGGCGTTTCCGGATCGTCCTCCCGGTGTTCTTCTGCCTCTGGGTCGGGTTCATCGAGGCGAACGACATGGTGGGCGATCAGGGCGACAACATGTTCCGCATCGCGCTGCTCCTGCTGTTCTTCGCCGACCCGGCCGCTCGCTGGTCGATCGATGCCAGACGTCGCGCCAAGAAGGGGGAGTGGTTCGCTCCGGGAAGCCAGCCCGCCCTCCTGGGAACGGTCTTCCACAATCTGGCCCTCGTGGCGCTGACCGCGCAGGTGTGCTTCGTGTACGCATCGGGTGCTCTCTACAAGGCGGGAGGCGCGCCCTGGGAAGAGGGTTACGCGGTCTACAACCCGCTGCAGACCGCTCGGTTCGGCACGTGGCCGGTGCTGAGTGACCTGGTCACGACCTGGGGCCCGATGGTGGTCGCGGCGACCTGGGGTTCGATCATCCTGCAGGTGGCGTTCCCGCTGATGCTGCTCACACGGCCCACTCGGCTGATCGGCCTCATCGGCATCCTCTCCTTCCACATCGGCATCGGCGTGCTGATGGGGCTGCCGTGGTTCTCGCTGACGATGATCGCGATCGACTCGATCTTCATCCGCGATCGGACGTGGGCGCGGTTGAGCGAAGGGACGAGACGGCGGTGGGAGCAGGCGCAGACCGCGCCTCCCACGCCCGCACGCGTCGAGGCCTGAGACTGCGGCTGGGCTGAGACTGTGGTCTGACGACAATCCGACCGGGCGCCGTCCCGGGAGCTTGTTGGAGGATGCGCACACAGCAGTTCGCTCCTGGTTGTGGCAGACCTACCATGGGAGTATCCCTACTTCCCTCTGAGAGGAACGCTCATGGTCGACGCCGCCGTCCGTCCGAAGACGACTCGCCCGCACACCGACAGCGCAGATGCGAACCTGAGGTTCGATGTCGCCCGGGTCACCGATCTGCTGATGGGCACCTGGGCTGACACGCGCCGCGAGGCGCGCGAGCTGATCAAGGATTCGGCGTTCTGGCGCGATGACGCGCTGAGCAAGGACGAGCACCGCGAGCGTGTGCTCAGCCAGCTGCACCTGCTCGTCGAGAACAAGGCAGTGCACCGGGCATTCCCGACCGCACTCGGCGGAGAAGACAACAACGGCGGCAACATCGCCGGCTTCGAGGAGCTCGTCGTCGCCGATCCGAGTCTGCAGATCAAGTCGGGAGTGCAGTGGGGGCTGTTCGGCTCCGCCATCCTGCAGCTCGGCACCGCCGAGCACCACGAGAAGTGGCTGCCCGGTGTCATGGATCTCTCGATCCCCGGCGCCTTCGCGATGACCGAGATCGGGCACGGCTCCGACGTGGCAGCGGTCGGCACCACCGCCACGTACGACCCGAGCACCGAGGAGTTCGTGATCAACACGCCGTTCCGCGGCGCGACGAAGGAGTACCTCGGCAACGCGGCGCTGCACGGCGTGGCGGCGACGGTGTTCGCTCAGCTGATCACGAACGGCGTGAACCACGGGGTGCACTGCTTCTACGTGCCGCTGCGCGGCGAAGACGGCGTCGATCTTCCCGGCATCGGTCGTGAGGATGACGGACTCAAGGGCGGACTCAACGGCATCGACAACGGCCGCCTCAGCTTCGACCACATCCGCATCCCCCGCACGAACCTGCTGAACAAGTACGGCGATGTGGCGGCCGACGGCACGTACTCGAGCGCGATCGACAGCCCCGGTCGCCGCTTCTTCACGATGCTCGGCACGCTGGTGCAGGGACGGGTCTCGCTCGACGGCGCCGCGTCGTGGGCTTCGGCTCTCGGGCTGAAGATCGCGATCACCTACGCGACGCAGCGCCGCCAGTTCGACGGAGCAGACGGCCAGGAGGTCGTGCTCATGGACTACGGCAAGCACCAGCGCCGCCTGCTGCCGCGCCTGGCGACGACCTACGCGCAGATCTTCGCGCACGACGAGTTCCTGCAGAAGTTCGACGGCGTGTTCTCCGGCCGCATCGACACCCCTGATGACCGTGAGGACCTCGAGACCCTGGCGGCAGCCCTCAAGCCGCTGTCGACCTGGCACGCGCTCGACACCCTCCAGGAGGCTCGCGAGGCCTGCGGTGGAGCGGGCTTCATGTTCGAGAACCGTCTCGTGGGACTTCGCGCCGACCTCGACATCTATGTCACTTTCGAGGGCGACAACAATGTGCTCCTCCAGCTGGTCGGCAAGCGGCTGCTCACCGACTACGCCAAGCAGTTCACCGGCAAGGATGCTGCGGCCCTGGCCAAGTTCGCCGTAGGCATGACCGCCGGCAAGCTGTTCCACGGCGCAGGCCTTCGTCAGTTCGGCCAGTCGGTCGTCGACCTCGGTCAGGTCTCGCGTTCGGTCGAGAACGGTCTGCGCGAGGAGCAGCAGCACCAGCTGCTCGCCGAGCGCGTGCAGCAGATGGTCGCCGACATCGCCGGCCGGCTGCGTCCGGCGGGCAAGGACAAGGCCCTCGGCGCGAAGCTGTTCAACGAGAATCAGGCCGAGCTGATCGAGGCGGCCCGTGCGCACGGTGAGCTGCTGCAGTGGGAGGCGTTCACGGATGCCGTCCACCGCGTCGACGACGCCGACACCAAGAAGGTGCTCACGTGGCTGCGCGACCTCTTCGGTCTGCAGCTCATCGAGAAGCACCTCGCCTGGCACCTCATCCACGGGCGTCTCTCGACGCAGCGCGCCGCCGCGGTCTCGCGATACATCGACCGTCTGTGCGCCAGGCTCCGTCCGTACGCACTCGACCTGGTCGACGCGTTCGGCTACGAGCCGGAGCACGTCCGGGCGCCCATCGCCTCCGGCGCCGAGCGCGTGCGGCAGGACGAGGCTCGGGAGTACTACGCGGCGCTCGCGGCATCCGGTGACGCCCCTGTGCTGGAGAAGGCGCTCAAGAAGAACGCGAAGCGCTGAGGTTTCCTCCTCGCTCCGCTGACGAAGGCCGGGATCAGTGGTCCCGGCCTTCGTCGTGGGCGGTCAGGTGCCGCAGAGGAGGGCGCGAGTAGTGTCGATCTGGCCCATCCGCACCGATCAGAGGAGTCCGAGATGACCCGTGTCACCGCCTATGCCGCACCCAGCGAGGCCGCACCGCTCGAGAAGACCGTCATCGAGCGTCGCGAGCTCGGCCCGAACGACATCCTGATCGACATCGCGTTCGCCGGCATCTGCCACTCCGACATCCACACGGTGCGCGGAGACTGGGGGCCGCAGCAGTACCCGCTCGCACCCGGACACGAGATCGCCGGAACCGTCGCGGCCATCGGATCGGATGTCACCAAGCACGCCGTCGGCGATCGGGTCGGCGTCGGCTGTCTCGTGAACTCGTGCGGAGAATGCCGCAACTGCCTGCGCGGCGACGAGCAGTTCTGCTCCAACGGTGCGATCTTCACCTACGGCAGCACCGACCGTGACGGCAGCGTCACTCAGGGCGGATACTCCGAGCAGGTCGTGGTGACCGAGTCCTTCGCCGTGCGCATCCCCGACGCGCTCGGGCTCGACGTCGCGGCACCCCTGCTCTGCGCAGGAATCACCACGTACTCCCCGCTGCGGCACTGGAACGTCGGACCCGGCACGCGCGTGGCGGTCGTCGGCCTCGGCGGACTCGGCCACATGGGCGTGCAGATCGCGCACGCTCTCGGAGCAGAGGTCACCGTGCTGTCGCAGACGCTCAGCAAGAAGGATGACGGCCTCCGTCTCGGTGCCGATCACTACTATGCGACGAGCGATCCCGAGACCTTCCGCTCGCTGCGCGGGTCGTTCGACGTCATCCTCAACACGGTCAGCGCGGTCGTCGACCTCCGCGCCTACCTCGGTCTGCTCGACGTGGGCGGGTCGATGGTCTGCGTGGGAGCCCCCGCAGAACCGCTCTCAGTGAACGTCTCGTCTCTGATCGGCGGGCGTCGATCGCTCGCGGGGTCCAACATCGGCGGCATCCAGGAGACCCAGGAGATGCTCGATTTCTGCGCCGAACACGGCATCGCAGCCGAGATCGAGATCATCAGCGCATCGCAGATCAACGAGGCGTACGAGCGCGTGCTCGCCTCTGACGTGCGCTATCGCTTCGTGATCGACGCCGCGACCATCGCCGACTGAGTTCCGGAGGGGGTCCTCGGGGTACGCCCCAGGGGACCCCCGTCGGTTGCTCCCCTGGGACCGTTCGCGCAGTGGGTGCGGCGGTGTGGGTCGGGGTGGTGCTGGGCCTGTGCGGCAGGGCGGCGCGGTAGCCGTAGCCGTAGCCGCGCTCAGTTCGCGGGATCCGGCTCGCGGTAGTACTCGAGGAAGTTGACGCGCGTCGCGGCGTGCAGCTCGTGGATCAGATCTCCGGCTCGTTCGCCGTCACGGGCTTCGGCCGCTGCAGTGATCGCGCGGATGAAATCGCGCGCCTGGAGAGGCGTGACGAGGTTCTCGCGAGGCGTGAGGAAGCGCACCAGCTGCAGCGACAGGGTCTCGGCCTTCGCTCGCAGCACGGAGTTCGTCGCGGCGCGGACGACGACGAGGAAATACCGGCGGATCGCTCGTCCGAGAGCGGCCGCGTCATCTGCATCCACCGCATCCTCGACATGCGCCAGCTCGCGACGCAGGTCGGCGATATGCGCATCCGCGAGGTCGGCGGTGGTGGTGCGGGCAAGGTGCTCGTGGATCACTCCGATCACGAACAGGCTCTCGTTGATCGCCGCGACGTTCACCGGGGCCACCCGGGTGTGACGGTGCGGCACCAACTCGACGACGTCCTCCTCGGCGAGTCGATTGAGCGCCTCGCGGATCGGGGTTCTGGACGACCCGAGCCACGTCATGAGCTCCTCGTCGTGGAGAACTTCCCCGGGTTCCAGCGTCCCGTCGAGGATCGCCCCGAGGATCGTGTCGTAGACCTCGTCGCGAAGCAGCCGCCGCGGCGGAGGTGTGTCCCTCGTGGGCATCACGCGTCCTCGCTTCCGCGCCGCTCAGCTGTATCGGCGCCAGCAGCGACCTGCGGGCTCGATTCGGCCGCATCTCGTGCCTGCACGCTTGCGGCCCCTGCAGTGAAGTACGCCTGTGCGGCCACGGCTGCGGCATCCGCGTTCCCTGTGGCGGCGGCGGAGGCAAGCGCGTCGAGCGCGGCCGATGTGTCGGTCGCGTCGAGTGCGCCGGGTCGAGCGGTGATCATCCGGGTGACGTGCGGCACCGACTTCTCGCGGATGCGCTGAACGAGGGTGTTGCGGTAGCGGTCGACGAACACGTTCATCAGGTTGTTCACGATCCGTGCGCGTTCGAGGGCGTTCGAGGTCCGGCTCAGCGTCGTGTGCAGGTCGGCGATCTGCGTCCGGTCCGCGTCGGTGAGGAGCGGGACAGCCTCGCGCACCGTCGCCGAGTACACGACGCCGAGCATCTCCATCTCCTCTGCGAACCTCGTGGGATCGAGAGGTGCGATGCGGGTGCCCCGCTGCGGAAGCACTTCGATCAGCCCCATGCCGGCGAGCCGGTTCACCGCCTCCCGGATCGGCGTGCGCGAGGCGCCCAACCAGCTCTCGAGCTGCTTGTCGGAGATCGGCTCTCCTGCGGCCAGGTCACCGGCGACGATGGCATCCAGAAGCGTGTCGAAGATCTGGTCGCGCAGCAGCTTTCGGGGCATTTGCGCCGGGGTCTTGGGCACAGGCATGGGTCAATGCTAGTCGGAATCATCTGGGTACCTGATATATCAATCGCCCGCAATATATACCCATGCCCTGTCTCTCGGTGGATGAGGCGACGACTTCAGGCAGGGTGCCCGAGCATTGAAATATCAGATGATTTGTGTCCACGGCTAACTTATGTCATCCTCTAATCATCCAATATGTTAGTTGATGAGAGCGATGTGATCATGCCCATGGGCTCCCTCGAGGACCAACTGCGCCCGCAGCTTCTCAGCGGTCTCGCATACGAGCGCCTGCTCGCCGAGATCGTGAGCGGCCGCATCCCGCCCGGCCAGCGACTGCGGCTCGATCTGCTCGCCCACGCGTGGGCCGTCTCCCGGACGCCGGTGCGCGAGGCGCTGCAACGGCTTGTCGAGATGCGGTTCGTCCAGGTGTCTCCGAGCGCCGGAACTCGTGTGGCGGAGTGGTCGCGCGCTGACATGATCGAGCGCGCCCACGTCGTCGGTCGCCTGATCGTCGAGAAGAGCTGCATCGGCCCGCCCGTGCGCACGCACCAGCAGTCGACGCGACTGGCGGACGAGACCTGCGAGCTGCTCGGCTACCTCGAGCTCTCCGAGATCCTCATCTCGCGGGAGCTCGGCCGTCTGGGCCCCCGCCTCGCCCGCGACCACATCGACCCGCTGCGGCTGTTCGTGGATCCGCAGACGGCCCGCCACCACGGCATCGATCTCGACACGGATCGGGCCTCCCGCCGCCGTCTCCTCTCCGCCGCCCTCGCCGCCATCGAACGACAGGATGCTGCCGCGGCGCGCGAAGCTCTCGACGGGTTCTCGACGTCGTTCATCGACGCGCTCGGATCCGGCCCCGCAGAGGCCGCTGCGTAGTCCCGGCAGGAGAGCCGGGATCACCCGCCGTGTCGGTGGCGGCGGCTAGCGTGGGCTCATGACGTCTCTGATCGCCGGCCCCGACCTCCGCGACCGATGCGGGTGGGTGGGCGACGACGCCGAATACCGCCGGTATCACGACGAGGAATGGGGCACCCCGCTCCACGGCGACCGGGCGCTGTTCGAGAAGATGGCCCTCGAGGGGTTTCAGGCGGGGCTCTCGTGGATCACCATCCTGCGCAAGCGCCCCCGGTTCCGCGAGGTCTTCGTCGGCTTCGAGCCCGAGCGGGTCGCCGAGTTCGACCGATCCGACGTCGAGCGGCTCATGGCGGACGCGGGGATCATCCGCAACCGGGCGAAGATCGAGGCCACCATCGGCAACGCCCGAATCGTGCGCTCGATGGCAGACGGCGAGCTGGATGAGCTGATGTGGTCGTTCGCGCCGGCATCGGGACCGCGGCCCGCATCGTTCGCGGATGTTCCGGCGGTGACGCCGGAGTCGACGGCGATGAGCAAGGAACTGCGTCGTCGCGGCTTCCGATTCGTGGGTCCGACGACGATGTACGCGCTCATGCAGTCCGCGGGCATGGTCGACGATCATGTCGTCGGGTGCTGGCGCGCCTGACCACCGAGGCGTGCTGGGCGCGCCCGCCGTGTCGGGGCGAGTGCCGGGGCGATCGCCCGCCTTCGGGATCGTCCACACCCTCGATATACTCGTGGTCGGGGGGATCGCCCAGCGCGGCGCGCAGGGATCATGCAGAGCGCGGTCTCCCGACCGACCGTGAGGAGCATGGGTGGCCACGCGCATGGCATCGACACCGCCGACGCTGGCGGGGTACAGCTATGTGCGTCCGCTCGGATCCGGCGGGTTCGCAGATGTCTTCCTCTACGAACAGGACATGCCGCGACGCGTCGCCGCTGTGAAGGTGCTGCTGGCGGATGCCGTGAACCGCGAGGTTCTCCGCACCTTCAACGTCGAGGCCGACATCTCCGCGCGGCTCAGCGCCCACCCCTCGATCGTCACCATCTATCAGGCGTCCATCTCTGCAGACGGTCGGCCGTACTTCGCGATGGAGTACTGCCCCGACACCATGAGCGCCCGGTACAAGAAGGCGCCGCTGGCGCTCGCCGAGGTGCTCGACACGGGCGTGCGCATGGCAGGCGCCCTCGAGACCGTGCACAGGGCCGGACTCCTGCATCGCGACATCAAGCCGTCCAACGTGCTCATCAACTCCCTCGGCGCCCCCGTGCTGGCCGACTTCGGCATCGCGGCCGCCGTGATCGACGAGGGCGACGGAGAGACCATCGCGATGTCGGTGCCGTGGAGCTCGCCGGAGGTGCTGCAGGAGCGCGTCTCCGGATCCGTCCCGAGCGAGATCTGGAGCCTCGGAGCCACCCTGTACACGCTCCTCGCGGGAAGAAGCCCGTTCGAACGCGCCGACCGAGGCTCCAACTCCCGCGACCAGCTCACCGAGCGCATCATCAAGGCGCGCTATACCGCGGTGCCGATACCCGGCATCCCGCCGATCATCGACGAGATCTTCGCGACCGCGATGCACCGTGATCCGGCCAGACGGTTCGCAAGCATGGCCGACTTCGCGGAACGCCTGCGCTGGGCGCAGTTCGAGCTGGGTCTGCACCCGACGGCCTTCGAGGCGGCGTCCGCTGAATGGGCCGCAGCAGCGCCCGTCAGCTTCTCCGACTCCAGCGCCCGCGGCCCGGTGATCACCACCGTCGCCCCCGACTCGCGACGTGCAGTGCGCGCCGCGAAGCAGCAGGCGATGCCGCGCGACCGCGACGAACTGCCCGCCGCGCGTGCGAAGACCCGCTCGCCCCTCGTCGCCGGCGTGATCGGCGCGTTGATCGGAGCAGCGGTCCTCGGTGGCGTCGGCGTCGGCGTGCTCTACCTGACCGGGGTCCTGTGATGGCCATCGGCGACCGCGCTCGCGCGGAGGCGAACCCCCGATCGCGCGGACGCCTGATCGCGGCCATCTCGGGTGTCGCCGCCCTGGCGGTGGTGCTCACGCTCGCCATCACGGCCCAGGGATACCAGTCGCAGGAGGTGCCCCGCCTCGAGTCGTCCGTCTGGGTCATGCGCGACAGCGGCCAGTACGCCCGCGTGAACACCGAGCTCGCCGAGATCGACACCGTGCGCAACGTCGACGATCCCGAGGCCGTCTGGCAGAGCGGCTCGGCGGCCGTCATCTACGCCCAGGGCAACAGGCAGCGGTGGGATCTCGACCCCGCGAATCCCGCCGACCTGCTCTCCGACGCGTCGGATGAAGGCACGCCGATCGCTTCCGAGCCGACGCCGGCGGGCACGCGGGAGATCCTGTCGGCCGGTGCCTATGTGGCGTATCGCACCGACACCGGCCAGGTATCGGTCACCACTCTCGAGGCGGGTGCCGCCACTGCTCTCGTCGACCCGTTCGCGGGCGTCGAGGTCGAGGAGGGCGAGGACCCTCCGACGTACACGGCGGATGCGATCGGGCTGTCGCCCGCGGGCCTGCTGGTGCTCTTCTCCGCAGACGAGGGCGCGATCCGCCGGTTCGACATCGACGAGCACCGCTTCCTCGGCGATCCCGAGTCCGTCTCGCAGGCTCCGGATGCCGCAGAGGGCCTCCTCGTCACGGTCGTGGGCGACCGCTGGGCGATGCTCCAGGCGGGCACCGGCGAGCTGTGGCTGCAGGGGCGCGACGAACCCGTGGAGCTGGACGTCGCTGAGGACGCGCGTCTCCAGGAGGGCGCTGAGTCGGGCGAGAACGTGTCGATCGCCGACTCCGACGGACTCGTGTCGGTCGATCTGGATTCCGGAGAGTCGGAGCGGGTCGCTGACGCGTCGGGCGTGCCGGCGACGCCGGTCGTCGTCGACGGCGAGGTCTATGCCGCCTGGCTCGACACGGGTGCGGGCACTCTGTGGGCAGGTGGCGAGACCGTTCCGCTGCGTGTTCCGGACGAGGCCCTCGACTCTTCGACGATCGAACCGGTCTTCCAGGAGAACGGCGATCGAGCGGTGCTGAGCGAGATCGGCACCGGACTCATCTGGACGGCCCCCGACGGCGTGCTCATCCCGCTCGAGCAGTGGGCGATCGAAGACGACACCGAGCAGCAGGAGGGCACGATCATCGTCGAGGACGTGGCCGAGCAGATGCCGCCCGTCGCCGTCGACGACGCATTCGGTGTCCGTGCGGGCGAGCAGGTGATCCTGCCGGTGCTCCTCAACGACCACGATCCGAACAAGAAGGACGTGCTGTCGATCGATCCCGAATCGGTCTCGGGCGGGCTCGGCGACCCGGCGTTCGGTGACCTGACTCTCGTCGCGAACGGGCAGTCGCTGGTGGTCGACGTCAAGGCGGGCTCGGGGCAGGCGAGCTTCACATATGCGGTCACCGACGGCGCCGCGGTGTCGGCTCCGGCGACCGTGACCCTGACCGTCGTCGATCCGGGAGCGAACTCCGCGCCCGTGTGGTGCGGAGTCGACGCCTGCCAGCAGGAGTGGCCGACGCCCCAGCTCCTTCCGGGCGGCAGCACGGTCGTCTCGGCGTTGTCGGGCTGGGTCGATCCCGAGGGCGATCCGTTCGTGCTCAGCGATGCCTACGAGACCGATTCCTCGTCGCCCGTCATGGTCGTGCCGATGGCCGACGGGCGGGTGGCCATCCGCCACACCGACCCGAACGCCGCAGATGCCGTGATCTCGGTCACCGTGGTGGTCGAGGACGTGCACGGCGCGACCGCCGAGAAGACCCTCGATGTGCAGGTCACAGGGAGCCCGGCTCTCGTCGCCTCGCCGGTCGCGCTGACGGCGCGTGTCGGGGAGCTCCAATCGGTGCGCATCTCAGATCATCTGTCCGGCGGCTCCGGTTCGTATCGTCTCGTCGACGCCGTGCAGACTGCGGCGACCGCGCAGGGACTCGAGGTCAACCCGAACGCGGCATCCGGCACCGTCGAGATGACGGTGGCCGAACCGGGGCAGTACGTCGTCACCTACACGGCTCAGGATGTCACCACCCAGGCCGAGCAGTCGGCCGTCATCCGCATCACCGCGGTCGACGGATCCGCGGGCCTCGCGATGGCACCGCTGACCGCGTTCGTCCGCGAGGGCGAGGACACGACGGTCGACGTCATCCGCGCCGTGCAGAACACCAGTGGTCGGGTGCTGATGCTGGCCGATGCGGTGAGCTCGACGCCGCAGCTCGGCGTGCGTGTGGTCGGCAACGAGAGCATCCGGGTGAACGGCACCACGGAGGACGGCGAGCCCGGGGTGATCGGCAAGGCCACCGTGACGATCGCCGACGGCACCGGCGCCGCAGTGCAGGGAACCGTCACGGTCTTCCTCACGCCGCCGTCGACGGTGACGCGTCCGATCGTCTTCCCCGATGCGATCACCGTGCGCGCAGGTTCGCTCACGCGTATCGCTGTCACGGCCAACGACGTGGCGCCGCGAGGGGAGCCCCTGGTCGTTCTCCCCGAGGTGACCGGCTCGGGCGAATCGGGTGAGCTCGTCTTCGCCGACCGCAACGCGCTGCGCTACCTCGCACCCACGACGCCCGGCACCTACCGTCTGTCGTACTCGGTGTCACTCGAGCGCAACCCCGCCCTCGCCGACAACGGTGTCGTGACGGTCACGGTCGTGCCTCCGGGCACCAACCGTGCCCCGACGCCGTCGACCCTGACCGGCCGAGTCCTCAGCGGTCAGACCGTGTCGCTGCCCGTGCCTTCGACCGGCATGGACAGCGATGGCGATCGAGTCGTGCTCGCGGGCGTCGACCAGCCCCAGAAGGGTGCGGGCACGGCGACGATCTCGGCCGACGGCGACGCGATCGTCTACCGGGCGCCCGCGGGCGGTGTCGACGGCGGTCAGGTGAGCTTCGGTTACACGGTGCGCGACCCGCAGGGCGAGCAGGGGACGGGCACCGTCCGCGTCGGCGTGCTCGACGCGGACATCGATGACGCGGCGCCCGTGACCTTCAGCGATTACGTGCGCGTCGAGGCCGGGTCGACGACACCGATCGTCCTCGACCCGCGTCTCAACGACCTCGATCCGGCGCAGAGCGAGCTCGAGATCACCGAACTCGTGCCGAACGCGCCACCGGTCAAGGGGAATCCGCTCTACGACCGCCTGAACGCGCTGATCGATCCCGACACCTCTCTCGAAGACGGCCGTGTCGTGCTGCGCGCGGGGGACACCGCCGGCACGAACTCCTACTTCTATACGGTCAGGTCCACTCGCACATCCAGCACGTCGCAGGGTCTCATCGTCGTGACCGTGACCGACGGTGCGGTCGCCGACCAGCCGAGCGTCGCCGACACGGTGCTCACTGCGCGCGATCGGGAGGAGCTCCCGGATCGCGGCATCGACGTCGTGACCGATCGTGTCAGCTGGCCCTCGGGTGACGCCTCCTCCCTCACCTTGAGCCTGTGGGGCGACCAGCCCGGGTTCACTGTTCAGGGGAACCGCATCGTGGGCGCCGCCCCTGAAGACGGCGCGCTCGTTCCGTTCCAGCTGAAGGGCGAGGGATCGGGCGGCAGAGCAGTGGTCGCCTACGGGTTCCTGCGCATACCCGCCTTCGACGACATGCAGGTCCAGCTCAAGCCCGCCTCGACTCCTGTCGTGGTCGACGAGGACGCCTCGGTCTCGTTCGATGCGGCCGACTACGTCGACCTGACCTCCTCAGATGCCCTCGAAGTGGGATCCGGGCAGTTCACCGCGCAGCGGGCGGCCGCGTCGTGCTCCGCCGAGGGTGCAGGCAGCGTGACGTATCGCGCCGGCCGTGAAGCGCCATGGTCGGACACCTGCCTGGTCCAGGTGCGGTTGCAGGGGCAGGAGCGCTGGTCGTTCATCGACGTGCCGATCAGCATCCGTCCTGCCGAGCCGCAGCTGCTGCTGTCGTCGATCTCGCACACGATCGCCCCCGGAACCACCGAGACGGTCGACATGTACGCGAACATGGCCGCGTGGGAGGGCGGACGTGAGGGTGACGCGGGATCCCTCGAGTACCGGATCGTCTATTCGGGCTCGGCCTTCATCGTCACCCGAAACGGGCCTCAGCTGACCATCGAGGCACGCGCAGACGCGCGACCCGGCAACGCCGAGAACGTCAGCGTCACGGTGCCCCAGTACGGCGAGCCGTCGGCATCCGTCCGCCTCGTCGTCGGAGCAGCGCCGCCGGATGCGCCGCGCGGCGCGACCTTCACGAAGCAGTGCATCGTGACGAACCCCAGCTGCACCATCGACGTCGTCGACGTCGCCGGGGAGTACGACCCGTTCGCCGGGAAGCCCGGATCGGGCCTCCGACTGATGTCCCTCGGCGGGGGCACACGATGCGATGTCGCGTCGATCTCGACCTCGGGAAGCAAGGCGATCACGGCGAGCTGGCCCGGCGGAGGGCAGGCACCGGGTGGACAGTGCATCATCCCCTTCGTCGTGCAGGATGCGCAGGGGCGCACCGGCACCGGAACCCTGACCCTCGATCTGCAGGGCTTCCCGCAGGCACCCGCCAGCGTCACGACGGTCGGATTCACCCGCTCGACCGTGGTGCTCGACGTGCCCCTCGGCGAGGCCGGTCGCGCGCACCCCGGCGTCACGGGGGTCGAGATCCTGCAGGACGGAGCGCCGGCGAACGCGTCGTGCAGCCCGGCGGCAGGTGCCTACCGGTGCACGGTGAACGGACTCGTCAACGGAGCGCCGCACGTCTTCACCGCGGCGGCCGTCAACGCGGTCGGCACATCGGCGGCGACGTCACCGCACACCAGCTGGGCGTACGCCGCCCCTGTGGTGTCGAAGGCGAACGCCACACCCGTCTATCGCCCCGGCAGCACGGAGCGCGGGCGCGGCATCGTCGCTCTCGCGGTCGATGCGTCGGACGACTCCCTCGCGTTCCGCATCGAGGAGACCGGGCAGGTCATCAACCGCACCGGCGCGACGACGACGGCCGACATCGCGCTGGCGCCGGGCCCGCAGAACATCACGATCGTCCCGATCAGCCAGTTCCAGCCGCCGACGGGCGATGGTGGAAACGAGGGCGGAGCCTTCCGCACGTCCGTCACCGCTGCGGGAACCGTCTACTTCGACCCCTCGGGAGCACGCGCGACCGCGACGTCGAACACCTCGATCGACGTCTCGGGAGTGGCTGCGCAGCCGAACGGCAGCGCCCTCGGCATCGACGTCGTGTACCTCGCCTGGCGATCGGGCAACGCGAGCTGCACCGCTGACGGCGACGGTCGTCTGCAGGTCTCGGGTGCGGAGGCGCAGTCCTCGTCGCCCACACTCACCAAGCTCGCCGAGTACTCGACCTACAACGTGAAGGCGTGCGCATCGAACGGCTTCGGCGTCGCCGAGTCGGCGACCACCCAGGTCTTCACGTTCACCTTCGTGGAAGGCCCGAAGGGCAACACGAGCTACACGATCGCCACCCAGCCGTCGGTCCAGGACAACCGCTATTCCTACCGGCTCGAGTCGGCGCCCGACATCGCCGTGCGAGACGGCTTCGTTCCGCAGTACTACATGTACGGGTCCTGGCGGTCGGACTTCCAGCTGAGCACCGACTCATCACCGTTGCCGGTCGGGGCGCGCTCCTGCCACGCGGTGCTGCGGGAGTACTGCTCCGATTCGGTCGAGATCTCGCCCCGGACGGCGCCGACGACGGTGGCGGTCGAGTTCCGCGAGTGCGTGCCCGCCAACCCGGATGACGCGTTCGTCGTCAGCCCTGCCGCCCGCGGGTCGTACTCCCTCGCCGTGACTCCGAGGATCGTCGACGGCATCTCCATGGTCGACATGAAGATCACGTGGACGGGCGCTTTCAGTTCGCTCAAGCCGATCACGCACCGCGTGACGCTGTGCACGCAACCGGAGCCGGAGCCGGAGGATCCGAAGGACTCCGACAAGCCCGCCGACCCCGCCGATCCTGCCGGATGAACCCGCCGCGATGACGACTCCCTCCTCCCCACCGCCCTGCACACCGCAGGTGCCAGAGACGAATACGGTTGCCCTATGCCTGCTCCCTCCGCTGCTCCCGTGACCATCGCCGCCGAACAGGCCGCCTGGTTCGCCGAGACGTTCTCGATCCTCACCGCCAACGTCGAACAGGCGATCCTCGGCAAGCGGCACGTGATCGAGCTCGTGCTCGCCGCGGCGGTCAGCGGCGGCCACGTGCTGCTCGAGGACTTCCCCGGCACAGGCAAGACGGCTCTCGCGCGGGCGATCGCGCAGACCGTGACGGGAACGAGCACCCGGATCCAGTTCACGCCCGACCTGCTCCCCGGCGATGTCACGGGCATCACCGTCTACGACCAGAAGGAGGGCGCCTTCGAGTTCCACGCCGGTCCCGTCTTCGCGAACATCGTGCTCGCCGACGAGATCAACCGGGCGAGCCCGAAGACGCAGTCGGCGCTGCTGGAGGTCATGGAAGAGGGCACGGTCACGGTCGACGGCGTCACGCGGCCGGTCGGATCGCCGTTCCTCGTGATGGCGACGCAGAACCCGATCGAGCAGGGCGGCACCTACCGTCTGCCCGAGGCGCAGCTCGACCGCTTCATGATCAAGACGTCGATCGGATACCCCGACGAAGCCGCGACCATGCGCATCCTCCAGGGAGCAGCCCAGCCGAAGCACGTGCTCGACGGCATCGTCGGCGTCGACACCATCCTCACGATGGCCGAGATGACCCGCGGCGTGTACGTGAACCCGCTGGTCTCCGACTACATCATGCGCATCGTCGATGCGACGCGTCGAGCGTCCGAGGTCCGCCTCGGTGCCAGTGTGCGAGGAGCCCTCGCCCTGTCACGTCTCGTGATGACGTGGGCTGCCAAGAACGGTCGCACCTTCGTCACCCCCGACGACGTCCGAGAGCTCGCCGTCGTCGCCCTCGCGCACCGCCTGGTGCTCGAGCCGGAGGCCGAGTTCGACGGCGTCACCGCGGTCGCCGTGGTGGGGCAGATCCTGCTCGACGTCGAGCCGCCCCGCGAGAACGGCACTGCGTGAGCTTCAGCACCGAGTCCCGTCTGACGCGCACCACGGCGGGCACCAGCACGTCGACGCGCACGTCGACGGTCACGCGCTACGACCGCACGCGCCGCGGCCCCGTCCGCGGCGCCGTCTTCGGCGTGCGTCGGGCCGCTCGCAGCACGGAGCGCGCAACCCGTGCGGCTGTCGCGTGGGTGCGTGAGACGGTCACATCCGCCGGGATGCTGGTCGTCGCGGCGCTGGTCCTGTGCGTCACCGCCGGGCTGCTGTTCGGCTGGGTCGAGGCGTGGGCGGTGGCGGCGATCGCGCTCGTGCTGCTGATCGCCTGCATCCCCTTCATCCTCGGCACCCACGACTATCGCATCGAGCTGACCCTCGACCGCGACCGCGTGGTCGCCGGTGCAGAGATCGGTGCGACGCTCGACGTGCGCAACAACAGCGAGCGTCTGTCGCTGCCCGGCATCGTCGACGTTCCCGTGGGGGAGGGGCTCGTCGAAGCGCACGTCCCCCTGTTGCGCCCCGCCGCCCACCATCGCGAGCAGCTGACGATCGCCGCGCACCGCCGCGGTGTCATCGACGTCGGCCCCATGACCATCACCCGCGGTGATCCGATCGGCATCCTGCGCCGTGAGCTGCGCTGGCCCGATGTCCAGCGCATCCACGTGCATCCGGTCACGGTGCGCCTGCCCAGCACCAGCGCCGGTCTCATCCGCGATCTCGAGGGCACGCCGAGTTCGACCCTCGTCGATGCCGACCTCTCGTTCCACGCGGTGCGCGAGTACGTCGTGGGCGATTCGCAGCGGCACGTGCACTGGAAGTCGACCGCCAAGACCGGCAAGCTCATGGTGCGTCAGTACGAGGAGTCGCGGCACGCTCGCATCGCCATCATCCTCGACCTCGACAGCGAGTCGTACGAGAGCGACGACGAGTTCGAGAACACGGTCAGCGCCGCCGCATCCCTCGCCCTGCAGGGTGTGCGCGACGGTCGTGACGTGCTCTTCTCGGTGAGCAACGAGATCCCCGAGCACAGCCGTGCCGAGTTGCTGTCGATACGCACTCTTCCCACGGTGACTCCCAAGGCCCTCCTCGATGCCACCTCGACCATCGATCCGGCCGACCGCGTGATGCGGCTCGAGGCGGTCGCCGCGCTCACCGCCCAGTCCTACCCCGACCTGTCGATCGGATTCCTGATGACGGGCTCGCGCATGCCGCTCGAGCGTCTGCGCCACGCCGCCATCACGCTGCCGGCGGCAGTCGAGGCGGTCGCGGTGCGCAGCGAACTCGGCGAGCAGCCCACCCTGCGCACGGCGCGCGAACTCGCCGTGATGACGCTGGGCGCACTCGGCGACCTTCCGCAGATGCTCGCCCGCGGAGCACTGCGATGAGCGCCGCGGGTCCGCGGCGCGGCGTCGCGAGGTCGCGCCGGACGTTCGCGCTCTCGGCTCTGACCCTCTGGTCTCTCGGATACGTGCTGGTCGGCATCGGTCTCGCCACGGCGACTGCATGGCCGGTGTACGAGTCCCCCCGGGCGCTGGCGGTCGGTCTGATCGGCGGCCTGCTGGGCATGGTCGTCGCCGTGCTGACCCGGCTGCTGCGGTGGGGGCTGCTGATCGGTGCGCTCGCGGTGACCGGCGTCTATCTGGTCGTCTCGGTTCCGCTCGCCATCCCATCGGCGCTCTCGTCGCTTCCCGCGTTCCTGGGCGGAATCCGCGACGCGGTGCTGGGGGTGGTGCTCGGCTGGAAGCAGATGCTGACGCTGAACCCGCCCCTCGGTGAGTACCAGGCGGTGCTCATCCCGCTCCTCGTGGTCATGCTGTTCGGTTCCTTCATCGCCACTCTGCTCGTGCTCGAAGGCGGACGTCGGGCGACCATAGCGGTTCCCGTCGTGACCGCGATGAGCGTCTTCGGCATCGCCTTCGGTGTGAGCGGCACGACGGCTCCGGTCTCAGTGCTCGGCGTCGCGCTTCCCGCTCCTCGGGAATGGCTGATCGGCGTCGCGCTCTTCGTGGTCTCTCTCGTCTGGCTGGTCGGACGCTCGCGGCTTCAGCGGGCACAGGCGCTGCGCACCGTCGCGGCGGCGAACATCTCGCGCCGGGCGACCCCGGTGTGGCTGACGATCCGTCGGCATCTCCTGTCGGCCGGTCTCGCGGTGATCGCCCTCGTCGCCGGTTTCGCGGTGGCGCCCGCCGCGGCCGGCTGGAGCGACCGCTCCGTTCTGCGCGACGAGGTCGAGCCGATGATCGTCGTGCAGCAGCAGGCGAGCCCCCTCAGCGCCTACCGGTCGTGGTTCGCCGGCAGCACTCTCGATGACACGGTCGTGCAGGTGGAGGGTGATCCTGGAGCGCTGGAGCGCCTCCGGCTCGTCACCCTCGACTCGTACGACGGCGAGGACTTCCACATCGCGCCGGACGACCGGTTCAGCCGGCTGCCCCGCAGTGCGATGCCCGGCGAGGGCCGCGTGTCGCTCGGGATCACGATCGGCGACGCCTATCGAGGCATCTGGGTCCCCTCGCCGGCCGGTCTCGCCGAGGCGCCGGACTTCTCGGGTGCGCGCGCCGAAGCGCTCGCCGACGGGTTCCACGTCAACTCGGGCGGCGACACGGCGATCACCGTGGCAGAGGCGCCCGGCGGGGGAGAAGGGCTCGTTCCGGGCGATCGCTACAGAGTGCTCGTGGACGCCCCGGCGAGCCCCGGCGACATCACCGCCGTGCAGGGCGGTGCCTCGAACCTCGACACCGACCTGTATCCCGCGCTCACCGAGTGGGCCGAGATGCAGGAGCAGCCCCGCACTGGGGCAGGGTATCTCGAGATCATCGACCGCCTGCGCTCCCGCGGTTACCTCAGCCACGCGCTGATCGACGATGAGGCGGCGGCGGGATGGATCGCCTCGTTGAAGGAGTCCGAGGGGTACGCTTTCGCACCCAGCTATGCGGGACACTCCGCGGCCCGCATCGAGGAGCTGTTCACCGACCTGCTCGAACAGGAGCGCAGGGCAGGCTCGGATGCCGCGCCCGAGCTGCTCGTGTCGGCGGTCGGCGACGATGAGCAGTTCTCAGTGGCAGCGGCGCTTCTCGCCGAGCACTGGGGGCTCGAGTCCCGAGTCGTGATCGGTGCGCGCCTTGCGGCCGCAGAAGAGGTGCCCGGCATTCCCGCCTGCACGGAGACCTGCACGGGCGCGAACATGAGCGCCTGGGTCGAGGTGAGAGGATCGGGCGGCGAGTGGATGCCGGTCGACACCACACCGCAGTACGCGATGCTTCCGAGTTCCATCACCGAGGGCGAGCAGCTGCCCGAGCATCCCACGGTGCCCGAGCAGCCCCGGTCGGAGGCGTTGGATCCGCCTCAGGCGCAGAGCGATTCCAACAATGACGCGCCTCCACTCGAGTCGCCGCAGTCAGAGGTGCTCGCCGTCCTGCTGCCGATCCTCCGCGCTGTGGGGCTCGGCATGCTCGCGCTGGCATTGCTCGCGCTGCCCTTCCTCGTGCTGCTGCTGGCCAAACGGCAGCGAGCCAGGGTCCGCCGAACCGCCGAAGATCCCGAGGTGCGTCTCGCCGGGGCGTGGGAGGAGCTGGTCGACGTGTACGCCGACCACGATGTGCCGATGGATGCCGAAGGCACCCGCATCCAGCGCGCACTCTCGACCGACCGAGAGGCAGCGGACCGCCTGGCAGAGATCGTCGATCGCGCCGTGTTCGCCGAGCATCCTCCGACGGACGAGGATGCGCGCGCCGCCTGGGAGATCGTCGACGCCGAGCGGACGGAGCTCGCAGCGGCAGGCAGATGGTGGCATCGCATCGTCATGCGCGTGCGACCGACGTCGTTCGTCGGTCGCATACGGGGCGCGAACGGTCGTGGATTCATGGCCGCCGTGCCTGTGCTCGCTACGCTCGGATTGACCTGGTCGCCCGGCGACCGGAAGAAGGGGAACTCATGATCGCGCCCGTGGATACCGGCTACGTCACGATGCTCGCCATCGTCGGCGGCGTCGGCGTGCTCATCGGCCTCGCCGTCTACGTCTGGTACGCGCTGGCGCTGTCGCGCCTCTTCCCGCGCATCGACGGAGAGGGGTGGAAGGGCTGGGTCCCCATCCTCAACGAGGCGGAGATCCTGGCGCGCGGCGGAGTGCCGGCGTGGTCGGTGGTGTTCTACTTCATCCCGATCGTGCAGCTGTACGGCATCTACCTCAAGGTCGTCGCGACCCACCGCATCAATCGGAGGTTCGGTCGCGGTGCGGGAATGACGGTGCTCGCGATCCTTCTACCTCCGGTCTGGGCGACGGTTCTCGCCTGGGGCGCCCCGCCGTATCCCGAGGGCGAACGGCTGGCCGCTCTGCAGCCCGGCCCGCGCCGAAGCTCGCAGCCCACGGCCACCCCGGCGAGGGACGCATCGGGATACACGATCCCGTCCCTGGCTCCGCATACCCAGAGCCAGCCTGACGCCCCCGCGCCCGTGTTCCCCGACTACGCCGCACCGAGCCGTCCGGCCGTGCAGCCCGACCGGACTGCGACCGCAGCCGCGGCGAGCGGTGGTCCCGCGGGTTCAGGGTGGGGCGCGCCTCCCGTCCCGGGCGCCCCGCCGGTTCCCGTCGCCGGACAGCCCCCGGTGCAGGGTGCGCCGGCGGCATCATTCGCTCCGCCGCAGCCGCCCGCCTCGTCCTTCGCGCAGCAGCCTCCTGCTCCTCAGCCTCCTGCTCCTCAGCCTGCGGCTCCTCAGCCTGCGGCTCCTCAGCCTGCGGCTCCTCAGGCGCCGGCTTTGCAGCCTCCTGCGCCGCCCGCGCCGGTGCGCGCACCTGAGCCCCCTGCGGTGGAGCAGCCACCCGCCGTGAACCCGCCGGCTCCGACCGAGGCGCACCCGACCACCGGCATCATGGCCGCAATGGGTGGCGCGCCTGTGGCTCCGGCGGCGCCGCAGCCACCCGCGCCGCCGGTGCCGGTATCCGACGACGTCGTGCCTCAGCAATCGGCACAGACGCCGGCGGCGGCCCCGGCATCCGCTCCCGTGCCCGAGTTCGAGCGGCCGGCGGAGAACCCGCCTGCCGCGGCTCCCGCCGAAGAGGCGCAGCGGATGGTGCGGCCCGCTCCGCCCTCGTTCCGAGATGGTGGCCTCTCGGATGAACAGCCGCAGGCGCCGGTGATCCGTCCTGTCCCGTCGTCCCCCGCGGCTGCGGGGACCACCGCGGATGTGCCTGCGGCCGCCGTGGTGCCCCCGGCCGATGCAGCGCCCGCACCCGCGGTCGAGGAACCCGTCCCGGCGCCCCTCGCGATGCCGTTCGGAGGCCTCGCGGCCGACGTCGACAAGACGGTCGTCACACCGCGTCCGACGCACGATGTCGACGAGGACCTCGACGCCACCGTCGTCGTCGCCCGCAAGCGCGGAGTCCGCCGATCGCTCGTGCTCGATGACGGACGGAAGTTCTCGCTGTCCGGCGCCAGCGTCGTGATCGGCCGCAATCCGATCGGCGAGCCGGGCGAGCAGCGACTCGCCATCTCCGATACGACCCGCACGCTGTCGAAGACGCACGCTCGTCTCGTCGTGCACGACGACGAGTGGCGTCTCACCGATCTGCACGCCACGAACGGCGTCGTCGTGGTCGAGGAGAACGGCACCGAGACCCTGCTCGATCCCGGAGAGAGCGTCACCGGCAACGGCCGCTTCATCCTCGGTGAAGTGGGGATGCATGTGATCGCGGAGCGCGATTCATGACGCTCTCCTCGGTCGTCCTCAGCGTCGCGTCACTCACCGACACCGGTCTCACGCGCTCGGCGAATGAGGACTCGGTGCTGGTGGCGTCTCCGGTCTTCCTCGTCGCGGACGGCATGGGCGGGCATGAGGCGGGGGATCGTGCGAGCGCTGCGGTGGTGGAGGCGTTCGAGCCGCTTCGCGGGGCGACGGTCGACGTCGCCGACATCGGACAGGCATTGAGTCGCGCTTCGGCTGTGGTCGATGACATCTCCGCCGAGCACAAGCGCGGCGCAGGAAGCACCGTGACCGGTGTCGCTCTCGTCGATCACGACGGCGTGCCGCACTGGCTCGTCTTCAACGTCGGCGATTCCCGTGTCTACCGGCACCACGGCAACGAGCTGACACAGCTGACGATCGATCATTCGCTGGGGCAGGAACTGGTGGATGCCGGTGAGCTCCGCGCCGAGGATCTCTCGACGTTCTCGCAGCGCAACGTCATCACGAGGGCGATCGGTGCTCCCGACAGCACCGCGGACAGCTGGCTGCTGCCCGTGGTCGACGGCGAGCGACTGCTGATCTGCTCCGACGGCCTGAGCGGCGAGGTGAGCGACGAGGCGATCCGAGCGACCCTGACGATGAACGGGCGGCCGGAGACCGCGGCAGCGGCTCTCGTGAGCCGGGCGCTCAAAGCGGGTGGTCGCGACAACGTGTCGGTCGTCGTGATCGACGTGATCTCGGGAGGCGCGAACGGGCACTCGGACGACCTCACTGCGGGCCGCGATGCCGCATCCGCCTCGCTGACCGATTCGATGCTCGAGGGCACGACGATCCCGGTTCGAGCCAGATGACGGACGACGAGACCGAGGTCGAAGAGACCGTCATGCTGACCAGACGCGATCGGCGCCGGGGGAGACCGGTCGCCGAGTCCGGCGAAGTCGCCGAGTCTGCTGAGCCCGCCGAGTCTGCCGAGCCCGCTGAGCCCGTCGAGCCTGCCGAGCCCGCCGAAGTCGCCGAACCCGCTGAGCCAGCGGATGACGTGGACGAGGCGACGGTCGTCGTCGACCGGAGACCCGCGGAGGCTGAGGAGCCAGGTGCCGATCGGGAGGACGACCCTGTCGACGAGTCGACGATGCTCGTCTCCCGGACGCCGCGTCGTGTGCGACGCAAGAGATCGGAACAGCCCGCCGACAGCGACGACTCTGCCGACCGCGCAGAGGCTGACGTGCCCGCCTCGTTCGAGGCGCCGACGGATGCGCCGGCACCGGAGATCTACCGGCCGCGTCCGGCCCCGCTCGGCCCTTCTGCCCCGCCCGTCGTGATCGGCGCCGCGGCGCCCACGCGCACGGTGGACCCGGATCTCCCGTCGGTCGCGAAGCAGGGACTGCGCTGGAGCCGGGCGGCCCTCATCACGTTCGCAGCAGCCTGCGTCGTCTCCGTCGCGGGTCTGGTGGGTCTGGGCTTCTTCGTCTTCGGGTGACGCCCTCACCCTGACGGAGCCGTGCTCAGCGTCCGCGCACTCCCACCGGCCGCCGGGCCGCCTGGATGCCCTGAAGCGGCCGCGCCGTGTCGCTGCGGACCATCGCGCCGCGCGTCTCAGTGAAACGTGCTCGGGTCACCCGATGCCGGACCGGGGATGTTGAGCAGTCCGCCTTCGCGTTCGACCTCGACCGGATCCACGACCGGCTGCTCTCTGCGGCGACGCAGCACGATGAGGATGCCGAGCACACCGAGCAGAGTCGCTCCGCCGATCGCGGTGAACAGCGCGGCCTCCCGTGTGAGCAGGAACGGCGACGCTCCGTGGTCGGGGTCGGCGGTGGCTGCGGGCGGTCGCACGGCGCTCTCCGAGGTGTCGAAGTATGGGCTCACGGGCCCGCGCGTCGTCTCATCCGGGAGCAGCTCGATGGCGGCGAGCGGCTGGATGAAGCCCCAGCCGTCGATGTCGTCCCGATTGTCGGCGTCGGTTCGCAGCGCGGTGGCGGTGAGCCGATACGCCCAGCCGGCGGGCGGATCCTCGGGGTGCGCTTGCGCCACCAGTGCGGCGGCCGCGCTCGCGTATCCGGTCGCGAAGCTCGAGGCAGGGGCATCGGCGGCGAAGACGCAGTCGCCCCCGCCGACCGCGGCGCTCAGCACCGTGCTTCCGGGGGCTGTCACGCCGACCTGGGGGCCGTGGATCGAGTCATCGGTCGCGCGTCCGGTGGCGTCGGCCGCGCTGACCCCGAGAACCTGCTCATAGGCCGCGGGGTAGCGAGCGCCGTCTTCCGCGTCCGGATCTGACGCCCTGTTCCCGGCGCTCGCCACGACCAGGGCGCCGACGGCGGACGCGTGTTCGACCGCCGCCCGGAGATCGGGGGAGTCGGCTGTCTGCGAGATCGAGACGTTGATGATGTCCGCGCCGTTGTCGGCCGCCCAGTGGATGCCGTCCGCGATGCGCTGCGAGGTGGGCCCGTACCCCTTGTCCTTGTCCTGCTGCTGCTCGCTGCGGAACACTCGCACGGAGAGCAGCCGGGCGTCGGGCGCGAGTCCGACGACGCCGGAGTCCGCGACCGGCTGTGCGGCGATCTGCCCGGCGATCGCCGTGCCATGCCCGGTCGTGTCGGTCAGACCGTCAGCCCGCTCGCCGTCTCCGACGAGATCGACACCGCCGATCACGGCTCCGGCGAGATGCGGATTGCCGGCATCGATGCCCGAGTCGACGACGGCGACGACGACCCCTCGGCCCGTGGCGACGCGGTGGGCCTCGTCAGCACCGAGCAGTGCGAGGGCGGGTGGGACC
>NZ_CAKKLK010000006.1:0-221577 GCF_918698045.1 Microbacterium sp. Bi98
GGGCGGGGAGGCGGAACCGGCTGCCATCGTCCCGGTGCTTCACCTCCGAGAGCAGCGCCGACAGATGTCCGAGCCTGATGTGCGACGACCCGGCGATCGCACGGCCGACAGGCCCTGACCTGACGTCGCCGAGCTGGAGCAGAGTCCCCTTCGGCCCTTCCACACGCACGCTGAGGCCTCGTCGCGACAAGGCATCGGCGAGAGGTGCCAGCTGCGTGAGCTCGCGGCGACCCATGCCGGTGAGGCCCGCAGTGGACTCGAACGAGATGACGACCTCCCGACCCGCGGCACGCACCGTGAAGCGAGTCGGAGATGCGCCGTCCGAAGCGACGTGCTCGACCTTCAGGTCGATATCGAGACGGATCATGGTGGCAGGCCGTCAGGCCGGCCGGCTCTCGCCGGACTCGCTGTCGCTGGTCGTCACGCGCAGCGTGCCGTTGAACTTCCACGTCGCGCGAGGTGCATCCGGCCCGATGTCCCGAGGGACTTCCACGGTCATGTCCTCGAACGTGTAGTTGACCGCCGCTCCGCGACCGGTCAGATAGGCCCACATCTCTCGGCCGAGATCCGTCCAGTCCGTGATCGATGCTCCACTCGGCCCCGAGGCCTCGGAGAACAGTTCGGACGTTTCCTTCTCATCACTCATGGGGTGCTCCTTCGCTGGTGCCCGGTGGTGTTGAAGCGATTATGCGCGCCCCCGATCACTCTGTCCATATGTTTTTGAATACAGTCCAGAAACTGTCTTCCGCTCTCCGAGGCAGCTCAGAGAAACTTCGCGGCCGGTGCATCCAAACGGTGGTGACCAGCGGAATAACCCTGTGTCACGACCCTCGCCGTGACTCCGATCGACAATGGAGTTGAACGATGACTGGAAAGATCCGCGCCTCCCTCGCAGGGGTGGCCGCACTCGCCCTCGTCCTGACCGCCGCGCCCGCACAGGCCGCAGAGACAGCACGCCCCTCGGGGAACATCGTCGATGTTCTCGTCACCGCCTCAGGAGGAGGCGCTCCAGACCGAAACGCCAACGACTACGACCTGCTCGTCCAGGCGGTGCTCGCCACCGGCCTCGACAGCACGCTCGCAGATCCGGCGGGAACGTTCACCGTCTTCGCTCCGAACGATCGAGCCTTCCTGCGGCTGGTGTCCGACCTGACGGGCACCGCACCCGCATCCGAGGCGGCGGCACTGACCACGCTCACAACCGCCTTCACCACCGACCAGATCGCCGACATCCTGCTTTACCACGTCGTCGCGGGCAAGAAGCTGGGCCCGATCAAGGTCATCACGTCGAAGTCGCTCACCATGGCCAACGGCGGGGTCGTCCGGCCGCGCGGCGTCTTCTTGCGTGACGAGAGCCCCACCCTGCGGGACCCGGCCCTGGTGCTGTGGCGGGTGAACATCACCGCGAACAATGGAGTGATCCACACGATCGATCGCGTCCTGGTTCCTGCGATGTGAGCACGCCGTGAAAAGGAAACGCCCCCGAGGACGGGGGCGTTTCTCCGGCTCGTCGATCTCGTGATCGAGAACAACGAACAGAGGGTGGGGTTTCCCCGTGTCCCCGAGTCCTACCCTTTACAGGGATCGGGGCCCGCGATTCCTACGCGTTTCCCACGCGTTCCTTTCGCGATTCCCACGGATACCCCCGACTGCCCTACTCCTGCTTGAGGTGCCAGCGGGCGAAACTCAGGATTCGGCCGCGGCGCCGTCGCCCTCAGGTTCTGGCTCTCCCCAGGGGATCGCCTACCTGAGGGCCTGCTACGTCGAGACTGAGCTCGCCCTGCGACGCTCTCGTCGTGCCTGTTGTCTCATCGGTTGAGCTGCCACTGCCCAACGGTCGCGCACAGTGCGACCCAGCCAGCCCAGGGACCTCTGGGCGGCCTGCCGACAGCTCACGCAAGAAGCAGAACTGGCACCGAAACGAGGAAAGCCCCCGGTATTCCCGGGGGCTTTCCTCGTTTGACCTGGCATTCTGAGATACGAGAACAAAATCCTCGAGATCCGGGAATACCCCATGGTGGCGAGTGAGGGATTCGAACCCCCGAATGCTGAGCAGTCTGATTTACAGTCAGATCCCTTTGGCCGCTTGGGTAACTCGCCAGAGCGCACCCGTCCGACTTCGACAGCCAACCGGGGGCACGATAGATAATCATACCTGCCGAGGGCAGGCGTGAGAAATCGAGCGGTCAGCTGCCGAACACGCCGCGATCGGTGTCAGCGATCGACTCCGGAGTCCGCAGCAGGCCGCCCTCGGCTCGGCACGTCGCAGCAGCCACATCCATGGCTCGATCGAGCAGGTGTCGCCAGCCTTCGGCATCGGAGGGTGTCCCCTGAGCAAGGCCGGCCGCCACGGCCGCGAGAGTCGCATCTCCGGCTCCCACGGTGTCGACGACGCGACCGGGCAGCGTCGAGATGGGCGCCGTGACGATGCCGGCATCCGACTCGAGGGCTGCACCATCGGCGCCTGCGGTCGCGAGCACCGCGCTCACCCCGAGCGCGCGCAGCCGCGCCCTCAGCGCATCGAGATCGCCGTCATAGAGGAGAGCCGCATCATCGGCGCCGATCTTGACGATCGACGCTCCTGCGGCGGCGCGCTCGAAGCCCTGCACGAACTCGGCACGGTCGCTCAGCATCCCCGACCGTGGGTTCGGGTCGACAGCGAGGCGAGTGTCGCCGACGGCGTCGAGCAGGGCGTCGACCTCACCGGGCACGTCGAAGGGGAAGCAGCTGACGGCCACGAGATCCGAATCGGCGATCGCACGGACAGCCTCGTCGGAATAGCGGATGCTGCGCCGCTGCGCGGCCTCGTTGAACACGTAGACGGGCTCGCCGTCGGGACCACGCTGCACGATCGCCCGAGACGAGCCCAGCGGCGCCTCGCTGGCGATCAGCCGCACGCCGTGATCGTCGAGGTACTCGCGGATGTGCGCCCCCGCTTCGTCGTCCCCGACCATCGCGATCAGGGTGGTCGGCACACCGAGCCTGCGAAGACCGACGGCGACGTTCAGTGCCGCGCCGCCGACCAGCTCACGCACCCCGCCGACGTCGTGGATCTCGTCGATCAGCGCGTCTCCGACGACGACTGCACCGGGCATAAGGGAGGAATCATCACTCATTCCGCCGACACTACCGCGAGAGCGGCTTCCGCGGCGGTTCGGTCAGCCTCCCTGCACGGGCTGGGCACAGCGCTACGGTGAGCGCATGAACGCTCGAATCGCCGCCGGCGCTGCGGCTCTCCTGCTCCTCGCCGTGCTCACCGGCTGCGATCCGACCGGTTCGGGCACCACGCCGTCGAACGATTCCGCTGAACCGTCGTCGAGTCCGGGACCGGACGAATCGGAGAGCCCGTCGCCCTCCCCCACACCGACAGAGACTCCGATCGCTCTGCCGACCGACTGCAGAGCGATCCTCTCGGACGACGTGCTCGCACAGCTCGAGGGAGTGCCACTCAATGACGCGGCCTTCGGACCGTCCGGGGTCGGAGACGACGGCGAGCTCACCTGCATCTGGGCGGATCCGAGGGCGGACACCACCCGGCTGGTCACCACCATCTCCCTGATGAACCGAGGGCCGGCCCTCGACATGCTGAACGCTCTCGTGGCCGACGAGGGCTACACGTGCTTCACTCCCGGCGGCGGCACGCGCTGCGAGAAGACCTGGCAGAACGAGCAGTACCCTGTCACCGACGGTCGCACCCTCTTCTGGCGGGACGACGTGCTGATCGACTCCCAGTACTCGAATCTCGCGCCCGAGGGATACACCTCGAGCATCGTGGCGCACCTCTTCGACTGATCCGTCGCCCTGTCCACGGCAGGCACCCCGGATCCGGGCACGAAGAAGGCCCCGGGCGAATCGCCCGGGGCCTTCTCACTCACTCACTCGATCAGTTGTACGTACCCGGCGTGATGTCGTCCGTCGAGAACGCGTCGAAGTCGACGTAACCGAAGTCGCCGTCGGCGTACGCACCGTCGGATGCGAAGATCCGGTTCGGGTAGCGCTCGCTCTTGGCTTCCTCCGTCGCCTCGACCGTGACGTCGCGGTACTTCGAGAGACCGGTTCCGGCGGGGATGAGCTTTCCGATGATGACGTTCTCCTTGAGACCGACCAGCGGGTCGCGCTTGCCCTCCATGGCGGCCTGCGTGAGAACGCGGGTCGTCTCCTGGAAGGAAGCGGCCGACAGCCACGACTCGGTCGCGAGCGACGCCTTCGTGATACCCATCAGCTCCGGACGGCCGGACGCGGGGCGCTTGCCCTCTGCCACAGCCTCGCGGTTGATCGCCTGGTAGCGCTTGAGGTCGACCATCTCACCCGGGAGCAGGGTCGTGTCGGCGTGATCGACGACGGTGACCTTGCGGAGCATCTGACGGACGATGACCTCGATGTGCTTGTCGTGGATCGGCACACCCTGCGAGCGGTAGACGCCCTGGACGCCGCCGACGAGGTAACGCTGCACCTCGCGGGCACCCATGACGCGCATGACCTCCTTGGGGTCGAGCGTTCCGACCAGGAGAGGCTGACCGACCGTGACGTGCTGACCGTCCTCGACCAGAAGCGTCGCACGCTTCAGGACCGGGTAGATCACTTCCTCGTCACCGTTGTCGGGCGTCAGGATGACCTTCTTGGCCTTGTCCGTCTCGTCGATCGTGATGCGGCCGTCGGCCTCGGCGATCGGCGATGCGGCCTTCGGGGTGCGAGCCTCGAAGAGCTCCTGCACGCGGGGCAGACCCTGCGTGATGTCGTCTGCAGACGCCGAACCACCGGTGTGGAACGTACGCATCGTCAGCTGGGTACCGGGCTCACCGATCGACTGTGCCGCGATGATGCCGACGGCCTCGCCGATGTCGACGGTCTTACCCGTCGCGAGCGAACGGCCGTAGCACTGCGCGCAGACACCGACGGCGGAGTCGCAGGTGAGGACCGAGCGCACCTTGATGCTCTCGACACCGAGACCGACCAGCTTGTCGATGAGAACGTCACCCACGTCGTCGCCGGCAGAGGCGAGGACCTCGCCCTTGCTGTCGACCACGTCGGAGGCCAGCGTACGAGCGAACACCGAGTTCTCGACGTTCGCGTCGCGCACGAGCTCACCCTGCGAGTTCGGAGCGGCGATCGGGAGCTCGAGGCCCTTCGACGTGCCGCAGTCCTCTTCGCGGATGATGACGTCCTGCGAGACATCCACCAGACGACGGGTCAGGTAACCCGAGTCGGCGGTACGCAGAGCGGTGTCGGCGAGACCCTTACGGGTACCGTGCGTCGCGATGAAGTACTCCGCAACCGACAGACCCTCGCGGTACGAGGAGATGATCGGACGCGGGATGATCTCACCCTTGGGGTTGTTCACCAGACCACGCATACCGGCGATGTTCCGGATCTGCAGCCAGTTACCACGAGCACCCGACGACACCATGCGGTTGATGGTGTTGTCCTCGGGGAAGTTGGCCTTCATCGCAGCCTGGACCTCGTCGGTCGCCTCGGTCCAGATCTTGATGAGCTCCTGACGACGCTCGACGTCGGTCGTGAGGCCCTTCTCGTACTGGGACTGGACCTTCGCGGCCTGCTTCTCGTAGCCCGCGACGATCTCAGCCTTGTTCGGCGGCGTGAGGATGTCGCTCAGGGCGACGGTCACACCCGAGCGCGTGGCCCAGTAGAAACCGGCGTCCTTGATGCGGTCCAGCGACGCAGCCGTCTCGACCTTGGGGTACTCCTCGGCCAGCTTGTTGACGATCTGCGACAGCTTGTTCTTGTCAGCCTGCTCGCGGACGAACGGGTATCCCTTGGGCAGCGTGTCGTTGAAGATCGCCTGACCGAGCGATGCGTCGACGAGACCGTGACGCTCGTAGCCCTCGGGAGCTTCGCCCTCGAGGAACGTGAGACCCGGGATGCGGATGCGGACCTTGGCCTGCAGGTCGAGGGTTCCCTCGTCCTTCGCCAGGATCGCCTCGCCCACCGAACCGAATGCACGACCCTCACCGGCTGCGCCCGCCTTGACCGTGGTCAGGTGGTGCAGACCGATGATCATGTCCTGCGAAGGCAGGGTGACCGGGCGTCCGTCGGACGGCTTCAGGATGTTGTTCGACGCGAGCATGAGCACGCGGGCCTCGGCCTGAGCCTCGACCGACAGCGGCAGGTGGACAGCCATCTGGTCACCGTCGAAGTCGGCGTTGAACGCCGCGCAGACGAGCGGGTGCAGCTGGATGGCCTTGCCCTCGACGAGCTGAGGCTCGAAGGCCTGGATGCCGAGACGGTGCAGCGTGGGCGCACGGTTGAGCAGCACCGGACGCTCGCGGATGATCTCCTCGAGCACGTCCCAGACCTCGGGACGCGTGCGCTCGACGGCGCGCTTGGCCGCCTTGATGTTCTGCGAGTGACCGAGGTCGATCAGGCGCTTGATGACGAACGGCTTGAAGAGCTCCAGCGCCATCTGCTTGGGCAGACCGCACTGGTGCAGCTTCAGCTGCGGACCGACGATGATGACCGAACGGCCCGAGTAGTCGACGCGCTTGCCGAGCAGGTTCTGGCGGAAACGACCCTGCTTGCCCTTCAGCATGTCGCTGAGGGACTTCAGGGCACGGTTGCCGGTACCGGTGACGGGACGACCACGGCGACCGTTGTCGAACAGTGCGTCGACGGCCTCCTGCAGCATCCGCTTCTCGTTGTTGACGATGATCTCGGGAGCACCGAGGTCGATCAGACGACGAAGACGGTTGTTGCGGTTGATCACACGACGGTAGAGGTCGTTGAGGTCGGAGGTCGCGAAGCGGCCACCGTCGAGCTGCACCATCGGGCGCAGCTCCGGCGGGATCACCGGAACGACGTCGAGGACCATGGCGGCCGGGCTCATGCCGGTCTCCAGGAACGAGTTGACGACCTTCAGACGCTTGATCGCGCGGATCTTGCGCTGGCCCTTGCCCTCGGAGATCTGCAGGTGCAGGCTCTCCGCCTCGGCTGCCAGGTCGAACGCCGCGAGGCGACGCTGGATCGACTCGGCGCCCATGTAGGCCTCGAAGTACTGACCGAAGCGGTCCTGGAGCTCGTGGAAGACGTCGTCCTCGGGACGCAGTGCGCCGACCTCGAGCGTGCGGAAGTCCTCCCACACGCGCTCGAGCTTGGCGATCGCCTCGTCGGCACCCTTGCGGATGAGCGACATCTCCTTCTCGGCGGCGTCCTTGACCTTCTTCTTCGCGTCGGCCTTGGCGCCCTCCGCCTCGAGGGAAGCGAGCTCCTCCTCCAGGCGAGCCAGGCGCTCGGCGATCTTCGCGTCGCGACGGTCTCCGAGCGTCTTCAGCTCGAGACGGATGTTGTTCTCCTGCGTGCCCAGGTCGCGGTGACGAGCATCCTCGTCGACCGAGATGACCATGTAGGCGGCGAAGTAGATGACCTTCTCGAGGTCCTTCGGCGCCATGTCGAGCAGGTACCCGAGACGCGAGGGAACACCCTTGAAGTACCAGATGTGGGTGACGGGAGCGGCGAGCTCGATGTGACCCATGCGCTCACGACGGACCGAGGACTTGGTGACCTCGACGCCGCAGCGCTCGCAGACGATGCCCTTGAAGCGGACACGCTTGTACTTGCCGCAGGCGCACTCCCAGTCGCGGGACGGGCCGAAGATCTGCTCTCCGAAGAGACCGTCCTTCTCCGGCTTCAGGGTGCGGTAGTTGATGGTTTCAGGCTTCTTGACCTCGCCGTAGGACCAGGCGCGGATGTGGTCCGCGGTGGCCAGGCCGATGCGAAGCTCATCGAAAGTGTTTGACTCGAGCACAAATTCTCCTGTGTAGGAATTCTTCTGAAGAAATCGGGGAGGTGGGCCGCCGACCGGGCGTGACGCGCGGTCGGCGGCCTGGACCTTAGATCTCGTCGATCGAGGCGGCCTCGAAGCGGCTGGAGATGTTGATGCCGAGTTCCTCCGCAGCGCGGAAGGCCTCGTCGTCGGTGTCACGCAGGTTGACGAGCGTGCCGTCTGCCGAGAGGACCTCGACGTTCAGGCAGAGCGACTGCATCTCCTTCATGAGCACCTTGAAGGACTCGGGGATGCCGGGCTCCTGGATGTTCTCGCCCTTGACGATCGCCTCGTACACCTTGACGCGGCCGAGGATGTCGTCGGACTTGATCGTGAGGAGCTCCTGGAGCGCGTATGCGGCGCCGTAGGCCTCGAGGGCCCACACCTCCATCTCACCGAATCGCTGGCCACCGAACTGCGCCTTACCACCGAGCGGCTGCTGGGTGATCATCGAGTACGGACCCGTCGAACGTGCGTGGATCTTGTCGTCGACCAGGTGGTGCAGCTTCAGGATGTACATGTAGCCCACCGAGATCGGCGCCGGGAACGGCTCACCGGAGCGGCCGTCGAACAGCTGCGTCTTTCCGGTCGAGTCGATCAGGCGGATGCCGTCACGGGTCGGGGTGGTCGCGTCGAGGAGACCGGAGATCTCCTCCTCGCTCGCACCGTCGAACACCGGGGTCGCGACCTTGGTGCCGGGGGCAGCCTCGAACGCGTCCTTGGGGAGTCGCGCAGCCCACTCCGGGGTGCCTTCGACCTTCCAGCCCTGCTTCGCGATCCACCCGAGGTGGGTCTCGAGCACCTGGCCGAAGTTCATTCGACCGGGGATGCCCAGCGGGTTCAGGACGATGTCGACCGGGGTTCCGTCCGCGAGGAACGGCATGTCCTCGATCGGGAGGATCTTGGCGATGACACCCTTGTTGCCGTGACGCCCGGCGAGCTTGTCACCCTCGGTGATCTTGCGCTTCTGGGCGATGTAGACCACGACGCGGCGGTTGACACCGGAGCCGAGCTCGTCGTCGCCGTCCTCGGCGTTGAACTCCTTGACGGCGATGATCGTGCCCTGCTCGCCGTGGGGCACCTTGAGAGAGGTGTCACGGACTTCGCGGCTCTTCTCGTTGAAGATCGCGCGGAGCAGACGCTCTTCCGCCGACAGCTCGGTCTCGCCCTTCGGCGTGACCTTGCCGACGAGGATGTCGCCGGGGCGGACCTCGGCACCGATGCGGATGATGCCGCGCTCGTCGAGATCCTTCAGGAGCTCGGGGCTGACGTTGGGGAGGTCACGGGTGATCTCCTCCTTGCCGAGCTTCGTGTCGCGCGCGTCGACCTCGTACTCCTCGATGTGGATCGAGGAGAGGGTGTCGTCCTTGACCAGGTCCTGGCTCAGGATGATCGCGTCCTCGAAGTTGTAGCCCTCCCACGTCATGAACGCGACGAGGAGGTTCTTTCCGAGTGCCAGTTCGCCGTTCTCGGTGGCGGGGCCATCGGCGATGACCTCTCCGACCTCGACGCGGTCGCCCTCGTTGACGACGACCTTCTGGTTGTACGACGTGCCCTGGTTCGAGCGGTCGAACTTGCGCAGGTGGTAGTCCTGCGTTCCACCCTCGTCGAGCATGACGGTGACGCGGTCTGCGGAGACCTCGGTGACGACACCCGGCTTCTCAGCCGTGAGCACGTCGCCGGCGTCGATGGCCGTGTAGCCCTCCATACCGGTTCCGACGAGCGGCGAGTCGCTGCGGAGCAGCGGCACAGCCTGACGCTGCATGTTGGCGCCCATGAGTGCGCGCTGTGCGTCGTCGTGCTCGAGGAAGGGCACGAGCGAGGTCGCGACCGACACCATCTGGCGCGGCGAGACGTCGATGTAGCCGATCTCCTCCGGAAGGAAGAGGTCCACCTCACCGCTACCGCCCTTGGGGCGCGCGAGGACGTGGCTCTCGCGGAAGCGACCGTTCTTGTCGAGCGGGGCGTTCGCCTGTGCGATGTTGAAGTCGACCTCTTCGGAAGCGGTCAGGTAATCGATGTGCTCGGTGACGACGCCACCCTCGACCTTGCGGTACGGGGTCTCGATGAAACCGAACGAGTTGATGCGCGCGAACGTCGCGAGAGCACCGATCAGACCGATGTTCGGGCCTTCAGGGGTCTCGATGGGGCACATGCGGCCGTAGTGCGACGGGTGGACGTCACGGACCTCGACGCCTGCGCGGTCACGGCTCAGACCACCGGGGCCGAGAGCCGAGAGGCGGCGCTTGTTGGTCAGACCCGCGAGCGGGTTGTTCTGGTCCATGAACTGCGACAGCTGCGAGGTTCCGAAGAACTCCTTGATCGCGGCGACGACGGGGCGCACGTTGATCAGGGTCTGCGGCGTGATCGCCTCGATGTCCTGCGTGGTCATGCGCTCGCGGACGACGCGCTCCATGCGGGACAGACCGGTGCGGACCTGGTTCTGGATCAGCTCGCCGACCGCGCGGATGCGACGGTTGCCGAAGTTGTCGATGTCATCGGTCGCGATGCGGATGTCGGCCTTCTTGCCCGAGCGGATGCCGGGGAAGGTCTCTTCCGTGCCTGCGTGCAGACGCACGAGGTACTTGATCGTCGCGACGATGTCCTGAACCGTGAGGACCGAGTCGGTCAGCGGAGCGTCGAGACCGAGCTTGTGGTTGATCTTGTAACGACCCACCTTCGCGAGGTCGTAGCGCTTCGGGTTGAAGTAGAAGTTGTCGAGGAGCGCGCGGGCGGCCTCGGCGGCGACCTGCTCGCCCGGACGCAGCTTGCGGTAGATGTCGCGGAGCGCATCTTCCTTCGTGACGATCGTGTCCTTCGCGAGCGTCTCCTCGATCGAGGTGTAGCCGGCGAACTCCGTGAGGATCTCCTCGCTGGTCATGCCCAGCGCCTTGAGGAACACGGTGACCGACTGCTTGCGCTTGCGGTCGACGCGCACGCCGACCTGGTCGCGCTTGTCGATCTCGAACTCGAGCCATGCACCACGGCTCGGGATGACGCGAGCCGACACGATGTCCTTGTCGGACGTCTTGTCGGGGGTCTTGTCGAAGTAGACACCGGGCGAACGCACGAGCTGCGAGACGACGACGCGCTCGGAGCCGTTGATGATGAACGTTCCCTTGTCGGTCTGCAGCGGGAAGTCGCCCATGAAGACCGTCTGGGTCTTGATCTCACCCGTGAGGTGGTTCATGAACTCGGCCTCGACGTACAGCGGAGCGGCGTACGTCTTGCCGCGCTCCTTGCACTCCTCGATCGAGTACTTCTCCGGCTCGAGGTAAGGGTTGGTGAACGACAGCTGCATCGTCTCGCCGAGGTCCTCGATCGGAGAGATCTCCTCGAAGATCTCGCCGAGACCGCTGTTCTCGTTCACGTCGGTGCGGCCGGCCTTCTTGGCCTCTGCGACTCGAGCCTTCCAGGCGTCGTTGCCGACGAGCCATCCGAAGGATTCCGTCTGCAGAGCGAGAAGGTCAGGGACCGTCAGCGTGTCGGAGATCTTGGCGAACGAAAGACGGGAAGCTCCGCGTCCGTTCTTGGTGGTGGTGGATGTGGATGCGTTGCGAGCAGCAGCCAAGGGAATAACCTCCGTGAGCCCCGCAGGGCTTCTCGATTCCTTTGTCGTCAGGTGGAGTGTGCGCTCAAAGACTCAACGAAATGCCGACCACCATATGAGGGCACGGAGAAGCGAGCGCAACTACCAACTATACGCGCGATCTTGCGACATGGCAAGCGCAATCCTTGACCTTCTTCGGATGCTGCGGTAATGGCACCCGGAAGCGTCGTCCGCCGACCCGGTGCGCCCGCCCCGGAGCTCGCGCTCGGGGCGGGACGCATCGTCGTCGTCAGGAGGCGATGTTGAGTTCGTTCCCCGGGATCGACGCCAGCAGACGTCGCGTGTACGGGTCTCGAGGATTCGTGAAGATCTCCTCCGAGGATGCCGCCTCGACGAGCGAGCCGTCCTTCATCACGCATACGTAGTCGCTGATCAGGCGGACCACGGCGAGGTCGTGGGAGATGAAGAGATAGCTGAGTCCGTACTCGGTCTGCAGGTCGCCCAGCAGGTTCAGGATCTGATCCTGCACGAGGACGTCGAGCGCTGACACCGGTTCGTCGCACACGATCAGCTCGGGCGAGAGCGCGAGTGCACGGGCGATCGCGACACGCTGCCGCTGACCGCCGGACAGCTCGGACGGATACCGGCGCAGCATCGACTGCGGCAGCGCCACGTCGTCGAGCAGCTGCCGGACGCGCTTGCGCCGATCGGCGCCGCTCCCCCGCTTGTAGAAGTCCAGCGGCTCGGAGATGAGGCGCTCGATGGTGAACATCGGATTCAGGCTCGAGTACGGATCCTGGAAGATCGGCTGCACCTTCTGCCGGAAGTCCCGGGTCTCCGCACGGGTGAGCGAGGAGACGTCCTTTCCCTCGTAGCGGATGAGACCGCTCGTCGGCTCGATGATCTTCAGCAGCATCCGCGCGGTCGTCGTCTTGCCCGAACCGGACTCGCCCACGATCGCCACCGTCTCGCCGCGCGGGATGGCGAGCGACACGTCGTTCACGGCGACGAAGTCCTCTTTCTGCCCACGGACCGGATAGACCTTGGTGAGGTTCTCGATCTCGACGATGTTGTCCGCTGTCGGCAGGGCGAGCGCGCTCGAGGCATCCTCGGCTGCGTTCGGATCGGACGGACGCTCCTCGGCGTGGAACGCCTCCGGGCGCAGACGCGCGGCAGCCACCGACGGCGCCGCCTGCACGAGCGACTGCGTGTAGGGGTGCTGCGGATTCTCGAGGATCTGCTTCGCCGGCCCTTGCTCGACCACCTTGCCGCGGTGCATCACGATGACGCGCTCGGCACGCTCGGCCGCGAGTCCCAGATCGTGCGTGATGAGCAGCACGGCGGTGCCGAGCTCGCGCGTCATGTCGCCGATCTGGTCGAGGATCGTCTGCTGCACCGTCACGTCGAGCGCGCTCGTCGGCTCGTCCGCGATCAGCAGGCGCGGTTTGCACGCCAGGCCGATCGCGATCAGCGCGCGCTGGCGCATGCCGCCGGAGAACTCGTGCGGGTACTGCTTCGCGCGCTTCTCGGGATCCGGCAGTCCGGCGGCTGTCAGCGCCTCGACGACCTTCTGCTGCACGTTCTGCCTGGTGGCGAGTCCGTGGGCGAGCAGGGTCTCGGCGACCTGGGTGCCGATCTTCGCGACCGGATTCAGGTTCGACATGGGGTCCTGCGGCACGAGGCCGATGTCGCGCCCGCGGATGGTGCGCAGCTCGCTCTCGGGAGCGCGGGTGATGTCCTTGCCGTCGAGGCGGATGCTGCCGCCGGCCACGCGCCCGCCACCGGCGAGCAGGCCGATGATGGCCATGGCAGTCGTCGACTTGCCCGACCCGGACTCCCCCACGATCGCGACGGTCTGGCCCGGCGCGATCTCGAGGTCGACTCCCTCGACGGCGTGCACGACGCCGTCCATGGTGGCGAAGTCGACCGCCAGCCCTTCGACGGACAGCAGCGGAGCGTCCGTGGTCCGTGTCTCTTTCGCAGCGTTCATCGTGCTCTCGTCCTCGGGTCCATGGCCTCGCGCAGGGCTTCACCGAACAGGGTGAAGCCGAGCGCGGTGACCGCGATGCAGATGCCGGGCAGGAATGCCAGCCATGGCGCGATGGCCAGCTCGGCCTGCGCGTAGGTGAGCATGCGGCCCCACTCGGCCGTCTCGGGGCGACCGCCGCCGAGACCGAGGAACGACAGCGCCGCCGCATCGATCACCGCCGTCGCGAGCGTGAGCGTGCCCTGCACGATGACAGGTCCGATGGCGTTCGGCAGCACGTGCGACATGGTGATCTGCCCGCGACCGAGCCCCAGCGTCTGGGCCGAGAGCACGTAGTCGCTCGATCGCTGCTGCAGCATCGACGCCCGCAGGAGGCGGGCGAAGATCGGAACCTGGGATGCTCCGATGGCGATCATCACCGCGAAGGGCGTCTGGCCCAGGATCGCGGCGATCGAGACCGCCAGCAGCAGGTTCGGCACCGACAGGATGATGTCGACGATGCGCATGATGAGGGTGTCGACCCATCCGCCGAACGTGCCGGCGAGGAGTCCGAGGATCATTCCGCCGACCAGACCGAGCGCGGTCGAGATCACACCGATCAGCAGCGACGCCTGCGCGCCCCAGATGAGCTTGGAGAGCACATCGCCGCCGAAGCGGTCGAGCCCGAGGGGGAACTCCGGCAGCTCCCCCGGACCGGGGATGTGCGTCGGCGTGATGTACTTCGCGCCGGGCAACGCCGTCTCGGGGTACGGGGCGAGCAATGGCGCGAGCACCGAGACGAGGACGAACACCAGCACGATGCCGGCGCCGATCCAGGCCGTCGGGTTGCGGCGGAGGCGGCGGAACACGTCGCGCCAGAACCCCCCGGGCCCCTCTTTGAGGCCGGCCTGATTCACGGCGACCGTGTCGACGACCGAGCCGCTCGCCGCGGACGGACCCTGCGCGGGTGGGAGCGAGATGGTCATGACGCCACCCCCTTTCGGAGAACGAGACGGATCATCACTGCACCCGCACTCTCGGATCGATGAAGCTGTACGACACATCGACGGCCAGGTTGATCAGCGCGTAGGCGATCGCGATGAAGATGATGAACCCCTGCAGCACGGGGAAGTCCCGTGTGAAGATCGCCCTCGCGAGGAAGGACCCGATGCCGGGGAACGCGAAGACGGTCTCGGTGAGCACTGCCCCCGAGATCAGGAGCCCGGTCTGCAGACCGATCGTCGTGATCACCGGCAGCATCGCGTTGCGGAGGATGAAGCGACTGCGCAGCGTCGACGAGCCGACGCCCTTCGCCCGCCCCGTCCGCACGTAGTCCGCGTTCTGCACTTCGAGCACGCTCGCCCTGGTGATGCGGACGATGATCGCGAGCGGGATGGTGCCGAGCGCGAGTGCCGGGAGCACCAGGTGCATGAGGGCATCCCAGGAGGCGTCGAACTCGCCGGTGATGATGCCGTCCCACACATAGAACCCCGTCGGATGGGTGGCGTCTATTCGTGGATTCTGCCTGCCGTCCGACGGCAGCCAGCCGAGCTGCACGGCGAACACGTACTTGAGGATGAAGGCGAGGAAGAACACCGGGATGGTGATGCCGATGAGACTCAGCACGACCGACGCGTGGTCGGTGAACTTGCCGTGGCGGCGAGCGGCCCAGTATCCGAGCGGGATGCCCACGCCGACCGCGAAGATGAGCGCGACGACGCTCAGCTCGATCGTGGCCGGGAATCGGCGGAAGAACTCCTCCGTGACCGGCCGGTTGGTCTGGATCGATGTGCCGAAGTCGCCCTGCAGCAGGCGGCCGACCCAGATGAAGTACTGCTCGATGATGGGCTTGTTGAAGCCGTAGAGCTCGTTGACCCTCGCGATGGCCTCGGGTGTCGCCTTCTCGCCGAGAAGCGCGACGGCCGGGCCGCCGGGGAGGGCCCTGACCCAGGCGAACAGCAGGATGCTGAGGCCGATCAGGGTGGGGATGAGGAAAAGCAGTCGTCTGCCGATGGTGCGCAGCAAGAGGTCTCCGTTGATCAGAAGGTACGCCGGGCCCGGGTCCCCGCGACGAGCGCGGGGACCCGGGTGGGCAACTCAGTCGGTCAGACCTACTCGGTGAGGACGATGTCCGTGAAGACCTCGTCGTTCACCGGGCTGGCGGGGTAGCTCTCGACACGCGGGTCGAACGCCAGTGTGGGCGCCGGGTGCGCGAGCGGGACACCGGGGATGAACTGCGCGACCATCTCGTTGATCTCCTCGTAGAGGGCCGTCTGGTCCTCGAGGTTGGAGACGCCGCGAGCCTCGTTGAGCTTCTGGAACAGCTCCGGGTTGTCGAAGCCCCACTCGGAGCTCTGCTGCCCGAAGAAGACGCCGACGAAGTTGTCCGTGTCGTTGTAGTCACCGGTCCAGCCGAGCAGGTGGATGCCGTGGTCCGACGTGCCGGTGGTGCGGTCGAGGTACTCGACCCACTCCTCCGAGACCGGGGTGGTCTCGACGCCGACCTCGGCGAGCTGCGACGAGAGGACCGTGAAGATCTGCTCGGGGTCCGGCATGTAGGGACGCGAGACGTTGACCGGGTAGTTGAAGGTCAGCTTCAGCGGGTTGGCCTCGTCGTAGCCGGCCTCTGCCAGCAGCTCCTTGGCCTTCTCGGGGTCGTAGTCGTAGGTCGTGACATCGGGGTTGTAGCCGTTGACGGTGTCGGGCACGAACTCGATCGCCTTCTCGGTGCCCTCGGGCAGGACCTGGCTGATCAGGGCATCCTTGTCGACCGCGTACGAGAGCGCCTCGCGGACCTTCGGGTCCTGCAGCTCAGGGAGCGCCTGGTTGAACGCGAGGTACAGGATCGTGAACGGAGGACGGGAGACCATGGTGAAGCCGTCGTCCTCGAGTGCCTGCGTGTCGGCCGGACCGACGAGGTCGTAGCCGTCGATGGAGCCGGACTCGAGAGCCTGACGACGCGCGGTCGGGTCGTCGATCGTGCGGAAGATGATCTCGTCGATCTGACCCGCCTCGCCCCAGTAGTCGTCGTACGCCTTGAGCGAGACCTGCTCGCCCGGCGCCCACTCGTCGAACTGGTACGGGCCGGTGCCGACCGGGTGCCCCATCGCGTACTCCGAGAGGACGGGTGCCTCGGCCGAGCCGCTGACCTCGTCAGCACCGAACTCCTGCAGGGCCGAAGGGCTCTGCATGGAGAAGGACGGCAGCGACAGCGACGCCACGAACCCTGCGAACGGCTTGTTCAGGTCGATCGTCACGGAGTAGTCGCCGTCGGGGGTGCAGGACTTGTAGACGGCGTCAGCCGGGTTCTCCGCGTAGCCCTTGAAGAGCTTGTTGTAGTAGTAGCCGAACGCCTCGGAGGCCGCGAGGCCGGTCCAGTTGAACCAGCGGTCGAAGTTCGCGCATACGGCTTCGGCGTTGAACGGCGTGCCGTCGTGGAAGGTCACGTCCTCCTTCAGCGTGAAGGTGTGGCTCATGCCGTCTTCGGACGATTCCCATGACTCGGCCAGCAGCGGTGCCGGGTCGGCCGTGCCGGGCTCGGTGCCGACGAGGCCCTCGAAGATCTGACGCGAGACGCGGAAGCTCTCGCCGTCCTGGGCGAAGGCCGGGTCGAGGCTCGCCGGGTCGGAGGACGCCGCGAACACGAAGGTTCCGTCGACATCGCCGGACGCCTCTCCGCCGTCGTCGCCGCGCTCGCTGGCGACGCATCCTGAGAGGACCATCGCGGCGACTGCCGCTCCGGTGACGGCGATGAGACCTCGCCGACGCATGACTGAGTGGTGCATTGTGTGACCTTCCTGTCGAGCGCTGCTGTGCGCGTTCCGAAGACATCGTCGACTTCGGAAACGGTGATTCCTTGAAACTACCCAGTGCGCAGACCGATGCCAAACACCTGCAGGTTTCATTCCTGTTACGGATGTCCGGGGGTGTGGCCGATCCGGTAATCTCCAGAGCGTGCCCGACACGTCTCCCCTCGCCGTCTGCGTCGGCGAGGGCCTCGTCTCCTTCGTCCCGGCCATCGCCGCGCCCCTCGAGGACGTGCGGACGTTCCACCGCTCGCTCGCCGGAGCGGAGTGGAACACGGCGATCGCACTGGCCTCGGCCGGCATCCGCACCGCCGTCGTCTCCCGTGTGGGCGACGACGGGTTCGGGCGCTTCCTCGCCGCCGAGCTGCGCCGGCACGAGGTCGACGACTCCGCCGTGGAGATCGACGCCGAGGCGCCCACCGGCCTCTACGTCAAGGAGCTGTCACCGCGTCCGGACGGCTCCGTCGACGGGACCATGCACTACTACCGCTCGGGCTCCGCGGCCGCGGCCCTGTCGCCAGCGACGCTCGACTCCCCCGCGGCATCCGCGCTGCTGTCACAGGCCGCCCTCGTGCACACCTCGGGGATCACGCCTGCTCTCTCGGACACCGCCCACGCAGCGCAGAACGCCCTCTTCGATGCGCCGCGCGACGGGCGGCTGCTCAGCTTCGACGTGAACTGGCGACCTGCGCTGTGGCGCGGGCGACAGGAGGAGGGGCGCGCGGTGATCGCGGACTACGTCCGCCGCGCCGACATCGCGTTCTGCACACGCCCCGACGCCGAGGCGGTCTTCGGCACCGGCGAGCCCGATCGACTGCGCGAGCTGTTCCCCGAACCGAGGTATCTGCTGGCCACGAGTCCAGACGGCGCTGTGGCCTTCGACGGCGCCGAGCGCACCGACAGCAGGTCGCTCGATGTCCCCGTCGTGGAGTCCATCGGCGCCGGAGATGCGTTCGCCGCCGGATTCCTGGCCGGCGTCCTGTCGGGACTCTCGCTCACCGGCAGCCTCGCTCGCGCGCACCGGATCGCGACCAGGGCACTGGTCAGCACCCGAGACCACATCGACTGATCAGCGGCGCTGTTCCTGCCGGTCGCCACGGGCACCGGTGACGGTCGACGGGTATCTCATCGCCTGCCTCTAGCGACGTCGACGCGGCGCCGCAGCGTCGTGCGTCAGCTGCAGGGGGATGACCACGGGTTCACCCCGGTGCTGGACGACCCGGACGAAGAGGATGTCGACCAGCGCCAGCTGCGCGATGCGGCTCGACATCGCGGCCATGCGGAACGGCGACTCCTGCGCGTAGGTGATCAGCGAGACGTCTGCGGCGAGCGCGAGCGTCGAGTCGGGCGCGCTGGTGATGGCCACCGACAAGGCGCCCGCATCTCTGGCGATCTCGACAGCCCGGACGACCTCCTGCGTCTCGCCCCCGTGGGAGAACGCGATGACGACGTCCTCCGGGGTCCGCAGCGACGCCGTCGTGAGGGCGAGGTGCGGATCGGCGGAGTGCGCGACCGAGCACCCGATGCGCGCGAGCTTCTGCTGAAGGTCCTGAGCGGTCAACGACGATGCGGCCTGCCCGAACAGATCGACGTGGCGCGCCGCCACGACGGCCCTGGCGACGCGGTCGAGCGCGTCGGCGTCCAGTCCGAGCGCCGTCTTCTCGATCGCGTCGATCTCCTGTGCCGCGAGCTTCGCAGCGATGGCGGACGGCTCGTCATCGGGATCGATCGCCGTGGTGTCGAGGCCGAAGCGCGCCTGCTGCGCCTGGGCGAGCGTGATCGTGCGGGCGACCGCGACCCGCAGCTCCCGGTATCCGCTGAAGCCGAGCGACTGCGCGAAGCGAGCCACGGTCGACAGCGATGTGTGACAGAGCTGGGCGAGGTCGTTGATGGCGAGGTCGACGACGAGCGTGGGGTCTCCGAGGATCGTCTCCGCGACCCGTGCTTCTGCAGCACTCAGTCGGGGAACGGATCGGCGCACCAGCGCGAGAACATCGGCGTCCACGGTGTCATCCTGCCTCAGTCGGCGGCACCTGCGCTGTCGGGCGACGGATCGGCGCGGCGCGACGAGCCCCCGATCAGTCGATCTCTGGCGGCCTGGGCTCCGATCCGGCTCGCGGATCCGACCTCCACGAGCGCGAGGGGCAGAGGCTGCCGTGCCGCGAGTCCGACGTTGACCACGACCGCGTCGGGATCACGCAGAGCGGCGCGCTCGACGAGCGCACGCTGCCCGTCGTCGGTGTCTGGACGATCCAGGAGGACGACCGTCAGTCCGTCTGCGGCGACAGCCGCGTCGAGAGCCCCATCCTGCTCGTCGATCGTGGTCCGTGCGACGTCGACGCGCACGCGATGACCGTCTGCCGCCAGAGTCTCAGCCACGTACGCCGACGCGCTGTCGACCGCGAGCGTCGAACGTCGACGAGCATCGACGACGGCGAGCGCCTCGGCATCGCGCGCCACTCCTGTGATCGCGCGTCGGACGATGTCCGATCCGTCGTAGTCGACGGGAGTCGCAGTCTCGGCACGGACGCTCAGGGTCTGAGCCAGGCGGGAGACCCTCCCGGCCGCTTCGGCGAGTCGCTCGCGAGAGAGTGAGCCGTCGTCCACCGCCGCGAGGATCCCGTCGCGCGCGGCGAGGAAGTCTCGACGGTCCTGGTCGGGGAGCGTGGCCTCACCGCGGTTCGTCGGGTTGCCGATGCACAGCAGATCCGCTCCGGCCGCGAGGGCACGCGCGGCGCCTTCGCCGATGCCGACGGTCTCGCGGATGGCCGCCATGTCGAGGGCATCCGTGATGATCACGCCGTCGAAGCCCCAGCCGCGGAGCAGCCCGAGCACTCGGGGGTTCAGCGTCGCCGGCTCGGTGCCCCAGGCGGGAACGACGATGTGCGCGGTCATGACGGCGTCGACACCTGCAGCCACCGCCGCGCGGAACGGCTCGAGGTGCACGCGCTCGAACTCCTCGATCCCCAGCGAGATCTCGGGCAGTGCGTGGTGCGAGTCGGTGTGCGTGTCACCGTGCCCCGGGAAGTGCTTGACGCACGCCGCGACCGCCGTGCTCTGCAGGCCCTCCACCGCCGCCTGCACGTGTCGGGCGACGAGCTTCTGGTCGCTGCCGAAGGAACGGACGCCGATCACAGGATTCCGCGGATCGGTGTTCACATCCGCGACGGGACCGAGCACGACGTTGCCGCCGATCGCGGCCACTCGTCGAGCCAGCTCGGCACCCGATGCCCGCGTCGCCTCGACGTCGTCGACGATGCCCAGCTGAGCCGCCCCCGGAAGCGTGGAGCCGGCTGCGGACTCGAGGCGTGTGACGTTGCCGCCCTCCTCGTCGATCCCGATCAGCGCGTCCGGATTGGCCCGGAGGATCTCGTCGCTCAGAGCCGGAAGTCCCTCGCCGACGTTCTGACTGAAGTACACGACACCCGCGAGGCCGTCGCGCAGCTCGTCGAGAAGCCATTCGGGGGCCTCCGTGCCGAGGAACCCCGGCCAGAGCACCCCGTTGGCGAGGCGGACGAGGTCGTCGGTCATCCCTTCACCGCTCCCGCGACCATGCCGGCCGAGAGACGACGCTGCACGATCACGAAGAACACCATCACCGGGATCGTGATGATCGTCGACGCGGCCATGATGCTGCCCCAGTCGTTGGAGTGCAGGCCGAAGAACGACTTCAGTCCGATCGAGACCGTGTACTGGTCGGTCGCGCTGCCGAGGATCGTCATGGCGAAGATGAATTCGTTCCAGGCCGTGATGAAGCTGAAGATGCTGGTCGCGACGAGACCGGGCATCACCAGCGGCAGCAGGATCGAGCGGAACATCCGCCACCAGCTGGCGCCGTCGATGTACGCGGCCTCCTCGAGCTCGACGGGCACGGCGGCGACGAATCCGCGCAGCATCCAGATCCCGAACGCCAGCGAGAGCGCGACGTACACGACCATCAGGCCGAGGATGCTGTTGAGCAGCCCGAGGCTCTTGACCTGCAGGAAGAGCGGGATGACGAGGGCCTCGAGCGGAACCATCTGCACGACGAGGATCATCATCAGGATGGTCGTGCGGAACTTGAAGCGGAACCGGGCGACTGCGACAGCCGCGAGCAGACACACGAGGGCGCTGACCAGGACGGTGACGAGAGCCACGATCGCGGAGTTGCGGAGGTAGGTGCCGAAACCGCCGTCGGTGAGGACGAAGGCGAAGTTGTCGAACGTGAACTCCTGAGGCAGCAGCGACTGCCCTCCGCTGGACGCCTTGGCGTCGAGCGCACTGGAGACCATCCAGTAGACGGGGAACAGCGTGAAGATCAGGACGGCGGCGATCGCGATGCCGGTGCCGACGCGCGACATGACAGACGGGCGGGGGTTCACAGCTCGTCCTCCTTCATGAGGGAGCGGATGTACACGATCGTGATGCCGATCAGCACGAGGGTGAGCAGCACGGCGAGCGCGGCACCGAAGCCGTAGCGGTTCTGGCCGAAGGATTCGACGTACGACCAGACGCCGAGGTTCAGCACCGATCGGTTGCCGCCGCCTCCACCGGGCATCAGGTAGACCTGCGCGAAGACCTTGAAGTCCCAGATCGTCGACAGGATGATCACGACCGAGAAGACGGGCTTGAGAGTGGGGAAGATGATCTTCCAGAACCGCATCCACGCGTTCGCGCCGTCGAGCGCGGCCGCCTCGAGCATCTCCTTCGAGACGCCGAGCAGGCCCGCGAGCACCGTGATGGCGACGAACGGGAAGCCGTGGTGCACGACGTTCAGCAGCACGATCGCGTAGAACGACCACTGATTGGTGAACCAGTTCACCGGGTCGTCCATCAGGCCGAGATCCTGCAGGACGGTGTTGAAGATGCCGCGGTCGGCATCGAAGATGAACGTCCAGACGTAGGTTCCGGTGACGGCGGGCATCGCCCACGCCACCATGATGCAGCTCGAGACGATGGTGCGCCACACCGTGCCCAGCTTCGCGAGCAGCAGCGCCACGAGCGTGCCGACCGCGACCGTGACGAACACGGCGACGGCGGCGAAGCCGACGGTGTTCGGCAGGACGACGGTCCACAGTGTCGGGTTGGTGAGCGCCTCGACGTAGTTGTCGACGCCGATCCAGTTGTTCTCGCCGGTGTTGATCTCGCGAAGACCGTAGTCCTGCAGCGAGAAGATGACGACCTGGATGAGCGGCCAGAGCATGAGCACCGCGAGGATGACCAGCCCGGGGGCGAGAAGAAGCCAGGGGCGGGCCGTGATCAGCGAGAAACCCCGCTTGGGCGGCCGGCCGCCGGCCACGGAGGCGGAGGTGGACTCCGCCTTCGTGACCGGCAGTGGCGCTTGCACCATCGACATGAAGGGATACAGCCTTACTGGTTGAGCAGATCGGTCATCTCAGCGGCGGCGTCCTTCGTCGCCGTGGCGACGTCCTTCTGCCCGCTGAGGATCGCCTGGATCATCGAGTTGGTGGTCTTCTTCGCCTGAACGGCACCGAAGTTCGGGGTGACCGGCACGGATGCGCCGCCCTCGACCATCTGCTGCGCGAACGGAGCGACGAGCGGGTCGGTCGAGGCCAGGGCCTCCTCCATCGCGGACTGCACTCCCGGGAAGTATCCGGTCTCGTCAGCCCACTTCTCGGCGAACTCGCCCGTGGTCATCAGCTTGACGAACTCCCATGCGAGGTCGGCGTTCTCGGTCGTGTTGAAGACCGACAGGTGCGAGCCGCCGAGCACGGACGGAGCGATGCCGCCGTCCTCGCCGGGGATCACGGCGGCGCCGATCTTGCCCTCGAGCTCGGGGTTGGCCTCGATCAGAGCCTTCGGGGTCCAGGAGCCCGAGAGCATCATGGCGACGTTGCCCTGCGTGAACGAGTCACGGAGGTCCGTCTCCTTCCAGGTCGTGGCCCCGGCGGAGGAGAAGCCGTGCTCGGTCGCGAGTCCGGTGTAGAACTCGATGCCGGCCTGCGACTCCTTGCTGTCGAGTTCGCTCGTCCAGGTCTTGCCGTCGAGGGTCGCGACCTCGCCGCCGGCGCCCCAGACCCAGGGATACACCTGGAACTCCGCGTCACCCGCGACGGGGAACGGCAGCATGTCGGGCTTGGCGGCCTTGATGGCCTCGCCAGCGGTGACGATGTCGTCCCACGTCTTCGGGGCCTCGAGACCGAGCTCCTCGAACACGTCGGTGCGGTAGACGATGGAGCGGACTCCGGCGTACCAGGGCATGCCGTACAGCTCGTCTTCGTAGGTGCCGGCGACCGCGAGGCCCTCGACGAGGTCGTCACGCAGGCCGTCTTCGGCGTCGACGTACTCGTCGAGCGGCTCGAGGGCACCCGCGTCCGCGAACTCCGCGGTCCAGGTGGTTCCGGTCTCGGCGATGTCGGGCGTGGTGCCGCCGGCGATCGACGTGACGAAGCGATCATGAGCGTCCGCCCACTGGATCTCCTCGATCTTGACCGTGGCGCCGGTCTCGTCTTCGAAGGCGCTCGAGACCTCGTCGTAGAACGCGCTCGCGTCCGGGTTCGTGCCCTTCATGATCCAGACGGTGAGCTCCTGGCCCTCTCCGTCGACGGCTCCGCCGGTGTCGGCTCCGCCGCCGGCACAGGCCGCCAGGCCCAGGGTGGCCACGGCGCCCAGCGCCACGACCGGAAGAATGCGCTTGTGCATCAGGGATCTCCTCTTTGAACGTCCTGGCGGCATCGGGTGCCTACCACGTAGGAAAAAGTATTCATCACTAACTAATTCCCTGCAAGTTATTCTCGGAAACGTCATGCGGCCGTAACATCGAGCCTCCGCGGCAGACTCGCGGCGAGTCAGCAGCCCTCAATCCTCCCATCGCGTGAGCCGACCACACGATGTCGAGGCGGAGTGAGCGCGTAGTCTCGGAGGATGGGCAGGACGCGAGCGAAGGACACCGAGCACCCGCAGGTCCGTCTCGACCACGGAGGCATCGCCCGCATCGTGCCGTCGGAGTTCACCAGCGGATTCGAGCTCATCGTCGACGACACCCCGCAGTCGCACGTCGACCTGGATGACCCCACGCACCTGCACTTCGAGTACATCGTGCGGATGGGCGCCGTGATCGACCAGCTCGCTGCCGGCCGCCTGACCGCGGTGCACCTCGGCGCGGGCGCACTGACGATCCCCCGCTACATCGAGGCGACCCGCCCCGGTTCTCGGCAGCAGGTGATCGAGCTCGAGGCACCGCTGGCCACCCTCGTGCGCGAGCACCTCCCCCTGCCGCGAGGCGCGGCCATCCGGCTCCGCATCGGAGATGCCCGCGAGGGCGTCCGCCGCCTCCCCCCGGCGATCGTCGGCACCTGCGATCTGGTGGTGTCCGACGTCTACTCCGGAGCCCAGACGCCGGCCCACCTCACTAGCATCGAGTTCTATCGCGAACTCGCCGAACTGCTCGCGCCCGCCGGCGTGCTGCTCGTGAACGTCGCCGACGGGCCGGGCCTCGCGTTCGCCCGGCGACAGGTCGCGACGATCGCGGAGGTTCTGCCCGAGATCGGCGTCCTCGCCGACACCCAGGTGCTGAAGGGGCGCAGGTTCGGCAACCTCGTGATCGCCGCATCGGCGGCTCCCCTGCCCACCGAATGGCTGCCCAGGATGCTCGCCGCCGGGCCGCATCCGGCGAAGATCGCGCAGGGTGCCGAGGTGACCGCCTTCGTGCAGGGTGCACGCGTGGTGACCGATGCGGATGCCGTCGCCTCCCCTCGTCCGGACGCCTCGCTGTTCCTCCGCTGAGGCCTCGATCGAGATCGGATGCGGGGCCGTGGGGCGTGCCGCCCCGACGACTGCGCCGACGCGAGGCACACTTGACGGGGGACGCTGCGGAAGGAGAGCAATGAGTTTCATCCAGGGATACGACCCGGAGAGCCTTCGCGAGCTGGTCGACCTCGGTGAATGCGCCGCACGGCTGGAGGAGATCGAGAGCCAGCGGAGCCTTCCGGCACTGCTGGAGCGGGTCTGGCTGCTGAAGGTCCTCGACCGTCTGGACGAAGCGCTCCCCCTCGCCGATGAGGCCGTGCGCCAGTCGCGCATGGCGGGCACACGCAAGGACGTCCTGCGCTCGAGGGTGCTGCACGCCACGATCCTGCAGCACCGCGGCGCCCACGCCGCCGCCGAGCAGGAGCTCGCGACGTGCGCCGCCGAAGCCGAGGGACAGCGCTGGCTGTCGATCGCCGCGTTCGCGCACCACCATCACGGCAGGAACGCCTACGAGGCCGGCGACTACGAGACCGCTCGCGAGAGCTTCAAGCAGTCCCTCTTCCTGCGCCGCGAGGCCGGGGCCGAGGACCGAGAGCTCGAGACGGTGCTGCTCGCCATCGAAGCCGCCGAGCGGCGCCGCACGACGCAGCTCGTCGCGGGCTGACGGCAGCACACGCCCGCCGGTGCCCCGCTGAGGGGCGATGTCGGCGGTATGGCTTAGCCTGATCGCATGGCGGAACTTGACCGGGTGCGCGTCTGGGGCGAGGCACTGATCACGCTGCACCTCGACGACAGCTGGTCATTCGGCTTCGACCACGCGAAGCGTCGGGCGGGGCAGTGCGACTACACGAAGAAGCGCATCACCGTGTCGCGGTATCTGGCTGCGCGGTTCGAGGACGACGAGATCCATCAGGTGCTGCTGCACGAGGTGGCGCATGCCCTCGCGGGTCATGAAGCGGCCCACGGCCCGACCTGGAAGCGCGTGGCCCGAGACCTGGGCTACGTCGGCGGAACCACCCACCATGGCGAGACGGCGGTCGAACTCGCGCCGTGGGTCGGCCAGTGCCCCGCTGGTCACGTGACCTACCGCCACCGGCGTCCGTCACGCGCCACATCGTGCGCGCGGTGCTCCCGCTCGTACGACGCGCGCTACCTGTTCGACTGGACTCGGCGCGAGATCACGGCCGACACGAGGCTCGCGGCGCAGATGTCGCGCTGATCCGCGCACGACGTCGACCCGCCCCGAGCGCCGCGAACCCGCAGAGTGCGGTCAGCGCGCGTGAGGACCTGATTCCGGATCGGCCTCGGGCGAGGGTTCCTCCTGCGCTCGCTCCGAGGCTGCCGCGTCGGCGGGTGCGTCCCGGTCGACGGGAGTGTCGTCATCCTCCCGCTCCTCAGGCCGCCCGGGGGCCGCGCCGGCGTCGCTCGCACGCCCCGCACGCCGACGCAGGAGCGCTGCCACGGCTCGCCACCCGACGAGGAAGACGCCGAGCACGAGGGTCGTGACGATGATGAACGCGATCTGCGCGGTGTCCCCCGCCACGACGCGCAGCAGCAGCCCGCCGACGACGGTGACGAGCCAGACGACGGCACCCCAGGCCAGCGACCACGGTCGACGCGGCCTCGCCGGCAGAAGCGCCGCCACGACGTGACCCAGCAGGAGGGCGACGATGAACGGCCAGGCGGTGAGCAGGAACCCGCCGGGATCTTCTCCGTGCGAGGCACGGCCGATCACGGCGAAGACGAGCACCAGGACGGCATCGACGACGAAAGCGGGGACGAACCTCATGCCATGACCCTACGTCGCGGAACACGAAACCCGTGCCGGATGCACGGCCTGTTGCCGAGCGCGTGCAGGGACGAGATCCACAGGCGCCTCACCCCCGAGCGGGGATGGCCTGCGCGCCGGGGACGACCGCAGACCGCTTAGTCGAAGGCGACGAAGAGCCCGTCACGCAGCACGGGGACGACATCCAGGGCGTCGAGCTCGGCGGCGTCCGACACCGTCGTCGGCGCAGCACCGGATGCCCGCATCCGCTCGGTCGCGGCGACCCCGTCCGCGAGCTCACGCGCCGAACCGCTCGCGCTGACCATGTGGCGCAGCGCCCTCTTCAGCGCGCGGAATCCCTCGGCGGCCACGGCCGCATCGGGCGCCGTGTGGTCGATGCCGAGTTCGGTGAGCGCGGCGACGATCGCACCGGCTCCCAGGTGGTCCTCGACCGCGAAGCGCACGGCGCCCGCGGCGTCGGCTTCGCCCGCGGCGATCACGCTCACGGAAGTGCGTGACTGGTTGCGCTCCTGCAGCGTCGCGATCGCTCGTGCCACTGCCGCCGCGTTGCGGAGACTTCCGATCAGCACGACCGCGTCGCCGGCGCGGGCGGCGACCGCGGCGCCATTGCGGGACCACTCACGCGCGTCGTCGAGCGAGACCGCTGAGCCCGACGCGACAGCGTCTGCCACCGTCGACGAGAAGCGGAGCACGTCGACCACCACGACGACATCGGCGGTCGCGAGGCGATCGAGCCCGTCGACGCCCCACTCGAGACGCACCTGATACGTGGACTGGTCGAACGGAGACGGCATCCGTCCAGCCTAGAACGACCGCCCGGGTGCCGATGCCCCGATGACGGATTCGGTCATCGGGGCATCCTCAGGCGTCGTCGTCAGTCGGCGGCCAGTGCGTCGACGGGCGCCACGCGGGTGGCGAGGCGGGTCGGCGTCGCGGCAGCCACCAGGGTCAGCACAGCGGTCGCCGCGACGATGATGACCACGGGCAGCCAGGGCACGTGCGGTGCGACGAGCCCGGCGGCCTCGAAGTCGGGCAGGGTCGGCACGGAGCCGAGCAGCGACTGCGCCGCGATCCATCCGTAGGCGATGCCCAGGATCAACCCGGTCAGCGTGGCGGCCACCGTGATGTGCGCCGCCTCGAGCAGCACCATGCGGCGCACCTGCCCATTGGACAGGCCGATGGACCGGAGGAGTCCGAGCTCGCGACGACGCTGCACGACGCCGATCGTCAGAAGGTTGACGAGACCGACCGCGGCGATCACCGCCGACACCGCCACGAGCACCATCATCACCGATGCGAAGGCGTCGAACGGGGTGAAGAACTCCGCAGGCGTCTCGCCCTCGACCTGACCGATCAGCATCTGCTTGACCGATTCGAGCGCGACCGCGAACATCGTGACCAGTGTGACCCCCATCACGACGCCGATCGCCATGCGCGACGAGCGCTCGGGATAGCGGAGGGCGTTCTCGGCCGCGAGTCGTGCCGTGGCACTCGATCCGAACATCCGCCCGACCAGACGGAGCACGGGAGGCATGAACAGCACCGATCCGAGCGCGAGTCCGGTGAAGGAGAGCAGTCCGCCGACGAAGGCGACGACCACCCCGAGCGGGTGCACGAGGCCGACGACGACCCCTGCCGCCAGCAGCACGGTGCCGGAAGCCAGCAGGATCCATGCGCCGATGTGCCGCCCGGGGCGGGACAGCTCTTCGTGAGTGCGCTCGACCGACCCGCCGATCGCCTGCAGCGGCGTGACGGCGAGAACGCGCCTGGAGCCCACCCATGCCGCCGCCCAGGTCGTGAGCGCGACGCCGACGACCGGCAAGGCGATGAACGGCTGGGCGAGAGAGAACCCCTGCGGCACGTTCTCGATCAGTCCGGAACCGATCTGCACGCCGACCGCGGCGATCACGAGGCCGGCGAGAAGCCCGAGTGCCGCGCCGATGACCCCCACCGCGAAGCCCTGCCGGCCGACCACGGCCCGCTGGGACCTCGCGGTCGCGCCGATGAGGCGCATCAGGGCGATCTGACGCGTGCGCCCGGCGATGATCGTCGAGAACGTGTTCGCGGTGACGATCGCGGCGACGTACATCGCGACGCCCGTGAGCAGCACCGAGAGCAGTCCCACGATGAACGCGAGCGTCTCGCTGTCGCCGATGAAGGGGTCGGCCTGCAGCACGGCTCCGAGGTAGGCCGTGGTCTCGACCAGCACCACTCCGAAGGCGGCCGAGAGCGCTGCGACCAGGATGCTGGCGCCCATGCCCCGGTCGCGCAGCCAGGCGAGGCGCGGACCGGTCGCGGACGTCTGCGGTACGACGGCGAGAGTCGGAGACTCGATGACGGCGCTCATGCCGCGACCTCGGCGGCGAGCATGTAGGCCGAGATCTCCTCGGCGCTCTGGCGCGGGTGGTCGGCGACGATCCGGCCGTCTCCGAGGAACAGCACCCGGTCGGCATGGCTCGCCGCGATCGCGTCGTGGGTGACCATGGCGATGGACTGTCCGTGCTCGCGGCTCGCGGTGGCCAGCAGCTGCAGCACCTCGCGCCCCGTGCGGGAATCGAGATTGCCCGTGGGCTCGTCGGCGAACACGAGATCGGGCGCCGTGGCGAGCGCACGGGCGATGGCGACGCGCTGCTGCTGACCCCCAGAGAGCTGATGCGGTCGGTGCTGCAGACGGGATCCGAGCCCGAGCGTCTGGATCAGTCCGTCGATGCGCGCCTTCTCGATCGCGCTGGGTCGCCGCCCGTCGAGCTCGAACGGCAGCATGATGTTGCCGAGGGCGGTGAGCGTCGGCACGAGGTTGAACGCCTGGAAGATGAAGCCGACCCGGCGGCGGCGCAGGATCGTGAGATCGAGGTCTCCGAGCTCCGTGATCTCGGTGTCGCCGATCCAGCTCCTCCCCTGCGTCGGGGTGTCGAGGCCGGCCATGATGTGCATGAGCGTGGACTTGCCCGAACCGGACGGTCCCATGATGGCGGTGAACTGTCCGCGGCGGATGCCGACGCTGACGTCGTCCAGCGCGTGGACGGTGCCCTCGCCGGCGCCGTAGGTCTTCTTGAGGTGCTGGACGCGGGCTGCGAGCCCGAGGTCGGTGGTCGTGATCTCCATGCCTTCGACGCTACGGACGCCGGCTGCTCCGCCGCGTCGGCCTGACGGCGCATCCGCCTACATCGTAAGGATGATCCCGCGGACAGGAATCGGGTCAGGCGAGTCCGTGCTCGAACGCGAAGACCACCAGCTGCACCCGGTCGCGGAGGGTGAGCTTCGTCAGGATGCGGCTGATGTGGGTCTTGACGGTCGCCTCGCTGAGATATTCGCGAGCGGCGATCTCGGAGTTCGAGAGCCCCCGGGCGGCGAGCGCGAAGATCTCGCGCTCACGCTCGGTCAGCGCGGAGAACTGCACCGGCACCGGCTTCGGCTCCTCGGCGAAGTGCTCGAACAGCTCGCGGGTCGCCGACGCGGCGATGACGCTCGAGCCCGCGTGGACGGTGCGGATCGCGGCGAGGAGGAACTCGGGGTCGGCGTCCTTCAGGAGGAATCCGCTCGCCCCCTGACGGATCGCGCGAGCGGCGGCCTCGTCGAGGTCGAAGGTCGTCAGCATGACGATGCGCGGCGGGTCGGGCTGAGCGAGGATCTCGGCGGTCGCAGCGAGCCCGTCCATGACCGGCATCCTGATGTCCATCAGCACCACGTCCGGTCGAGTCGCGTGCACGAGAGCGACGGCTTCGCGGCCATCGCCCGCTTCTCCGACGACGTCGAGATCGGGCTGCGAGGCGAGCAGCATGCGGACTCCGGCGCGGAACAGCGCCTGATCATCGACGAGGACGACCCTGATCATGCGACTTCTCCGATCGGGAGCGAGGCGCGGACGACGAACTGCGCTCCCTGGCGCTCCGCCTGAAGGCTACCGCCGACGAGCTGCGCCCGTTCACGCATGCCGATCACCCCGTGACCGCCGCCGATCTGCGGCTGATCCCGTCCCACGGTGTTGCGCACCTGGATGTCGACACGGTCGGGAAGCCACGCGAGGTGCACGTCGACCGCGCCGTCGCCGTGACGGATGGCGTTCGTGAGCGCCTCCTGGAGGATCCGGTACACCGCGAGCTGGATGGCTCCCGGCGGCTCCCCCGGCGGCATCGGATCGACGGTGATCCGGGCCTCGACTCCCGCCTGACGCACCTGCGCGAACAGCGACTCGAGGTCTGCGAGCGTCGGCTGGGGACCGTCCCCCTGTCGGTGGCGCAGCTGCGTGAGCAGCAGACGCACGTCGCTCAACGCGCTGCGAGCGGTCTGGGCGATGGTCCCGAGGGCCTCGGTGGCCATCTCGGGCTTCGCGGCGGCCGCATACCTGGCGCCGTCGGCCTGCGCGATCACCACGGCCAGCGAGTGCGCGACGATGTCGTGCATGTCGCGGGCGATCCGCACACGCTCCTGCTCCTCCGCCGCGAGCGACTCCGCCTTCAGCTGCGCCGAACGGGTGCTCCGCGCGCGCAGCACCACCCGCCACAGCAGACCGCAGACCCACGCGAATCCGAGCGCGAGCACCGAGACGACCAGGAGCAGCGTGCCGGTCGTCAGCTGATCCCACCCGCTGGCGCCGGAGGTGACGCCCGTGACGACGACCAGGTAGACCGCCGAGACCAGAGCACCGAGCAGCGCCGAGCCGAAACCCCACCACAGCACCGCGCGGGACCCCCAGGCGGCGGTCGCGTAGAGCACAAGGAGGATCGCCACATCGATCGGCAGCGGACCGAATCCGGACAGCATCTGCACGATCGCGCCCGCCCAGGCCGCGGCGAGCGCGAGTCCGGGGGCGAGCCTGCCGATCGCGACTCCGCCGAACATCAGGATGCCCGCGGTGACGATCGCCGCGACCGCCGCACCGCTGATCCCCTCGCCGACCGCCCCCGGGCCGTAGAAGACGACGGAGAACGGCGTGAGGATGACGAAGAGCAGCGCCGCCCCGACGATGTCGAGCACGAGCGCCGTACGGGAGAGCGGGCGGATCACTCCCCCACGCTACGCGGCACGGCATCCGCCTCGCATCCGCCTGCAGATGTATCCGCGGTCCGGTCAGGCGCGGGCGATGATCTCGCCGTGCGGCACGAGGTACCAGCCGTCGCCGTCGTCGGCCCAGCGCTTCCATGCGTCGCTGATCTCCTGCAGGTCGCCCCGCGTCGCCATCTCGCCGTCGACCAGCTGCCGGGCGAGCGCGGACTCGAGGATGCGATCGGCCCACATGCCGCCCCACCATGCGCGGTCCTCGGGGGTCGCGTATGTCCACGTGGAGGACGTCGCCGTGATGTCGTCGAATCCGGCGGCCCGCGCCCAGGCGAGCAGTCGACGCCCCGCATCGGGCTCGCCGCCGTTCGCTCGGGCAGCGCGACGATAGAGGTCGAGCCATCGATCGAGCTCGGGCAGGATCGGGAACCAGAGGAAGCCCGCATAGTCGGCGTCGCGCACCCCCACGACACCACCCGGCGCCGTCACCCGACGCATCTCCCGGAGCGCCTGCACGGGGTCGCCGACGTGCTGCAGCACCTGGTGCGCATGCACGACGTCGAAGCTGTCGTCGGCGAAGGTCAGTGCATGCACGTCCTCGACCGCGAAGTCGAGGTTGTCCAGTCCCCTGCGCGATGCGAGATCGCGCGACAGCGAGAGTGCGTTCTCATCGATCTCGGTCGCCGTGACATGGGCGACGGTGCCGGCGAAGTCGATCGTGATGGTGCCTGGCCCCGCTCCGACATCGAGAAGCCGGGTGGTCTCTGTCAGGTGCGGGCGGAGGTACTCCGCCGAATTGGAGATGTCGCGACTGCTGTGCGAGCGGAGGACGGTCTCGTGATGCCCGTGGGTGTAGGTGGCCATGGCTCAGTCTGGCAGTGCTCTTCTCGCCGCTGAAATCCGCCGTCAGTGCAGTTCGGCGACGGCCCGCCTGATCGACTCGCGGTCCGGCTTCCCTGAGGCCAGCACGGCCAGTTCGTCGACCATGATCAGCCGAGCCGGTCTCGCGTGCCTGCCGAGCTCGGCGGCGACGAGATCCCTCGCGTGCGCGAGCTGCTCGGCCTCGCTGCGCCGCAGCGCCTCGCCTCTCGGGGCGACGATGACCGAGGCCTCGCCCCATCGCTCGTCCGGCACGCCGACCACGACGGCATCGGTGAGACCCGGAACGCCGCGCACCAACCGCTCGACCCGATCGAGCGAGATGTTGATGCCGCCGGAGACGATCACGTTGTCGGCACGACCGTGCACCCGCACGACGCCGTCGTCATAGAGCCCGAGATCGCCGGTGTGATACCAGCGGATGCCGTGCTCGTCGCGCGAGAAGTTCTTCGCCGTGAGCTCCCCGTCGCCGAGATAGCCGTCAGCGAGCATCGGACCGGCGATGCGCAGCTCTCCGTCCACTGTGCGCACGGCGACGGTGTCGAGGGGGACGCCGTCGTAGACGCATCCCCCGCTCGTCTCGGTGGAGCCATAGGTGCGGACGAGTCGGATGCCGAGATCGGCGGCGCGGTCGCGCAGCGGTTCCGGCAGCGCCTGGCCACCCACGAGGATCGCCCGGTACGCCTGAAGGGCCGCACGCACAGGTCGGTCGTCTGCCGCATCGAGCAGCGTCGACAGCTGCGCGGGGACGAGCGAGGTGTACAGCTCGGGGATGCCGGCGGAACCGCCCGGCAGCGGGCGGAGCATCGACAGCGTCGCGTCGGCGAACGAATCGGGCGAGAACCGACCGCTCAGCGCGACAGGGTGCGTGCCTGCCATCAGAGACCGCACGATGACCTGGAGTCCCGCAACGTATCCGGCGGGCAGGGCGAGCAGCCAGCGCCCACCGCCCACTCTCGACGCCGTCGCCTCGGCGCTCGCCCGCAGCGCCTCGCCGCTCAACGCGACCCGCTTGGGGACCCCGCTGGAGCCCGAGGTGGCGATCACGACGGCCGTGCCGTCCGGCACCCATTTCGGGGCGTCTCCGAGCATCCCGAATCCGAGCGCCGGCCCGCCGTCGAGCGCGCGCGCCAGAGCGGCCCGGAGTTCGGCCGGATCCTCGGCATCCGTCGGCGTCAGCGCGACCATGTGCGTCTCGATCCGCTCAGTAGTGCCAGGGGAACGAGGTCCAGTCGGCGTCCCGCTTCTCGAGGAACGAGTCGCGGCCCTCGACCGCTTCATCGGTGCCGTAGGCGAGACGCGTGGCCTCGCCCGCGAACACCTGCTGCCCCACGAGCCCGTCGTCCACCGCGTTGAAGGCGAACTTCAGCATGCGGATCGCCGTGGGCGACTTGGTGAGCACGGAGCGCGCCATCTTCAGCGCCTCGCGCTCGAGGTCGGCATGGGGCACGACCCGGTTGACCGCCCCGGCCTCGTACGCCCGCTGCGCCGAGTACTCCTCGGCGAGGAAGAACACCTCGCGCGCGAACTTCTGCCCGGTCTGCCTCGCCATGTACGCCGATCCGTACCCCGCGTCGAAGCTGCCGACATCGGCGTCGGTCTGCTTGAACCGCGCCTCCTCGGCGGAGGCGATCGTGAGGTCGCACACCACGTGCAGCGAGTGCCCTCCGCCGGCCGCCCAGCCCGGCACGACGGCGATGACGACCTTCGGCATGAAACGGATGAGGCGCTGGACCTCGAGGATGTGCAGGCGACCGGCGCGAGCCGGATCGTGCACGGTCGTCTCGTCATCGGAGTACTTGTATCCGTCGCGGCCGCGGATGCGCTGGTCGCCGCCCGAGCAGAACGCCCACCCGCCGTCCTTCGGACTCGGTCCGTTGCCGGTGAGGAGGACCGCGCCGATGCGGGGGTTCTGCCGTGCGTCGTCGAGTGCCCGGTAGAGCTCGTCGACCGTGTGCGGGCGGAAGGCGTTGCGCACCTCGGGGCGGTTGAACGCGATGCGCGCGACTCCGCCGTCCGTGCTCACGTGGGCGGTGATGTCGGTGTAGTCCTCGGCACCGGGCGCGAGCACCCATTCGTCCGGGTCGAACAGGTCTGAGACGAATGCGCTGGTCACAGCATCCAGCCTATTCCCGCCCGGGTTGCACACGGAGACGGCGTCGCCCCGAAGAGGCGACGCCGTCTGCGTGCGGTGATCAGCCGCGGCGAGCGCGAGCGGTCTTGATCCAGCCGTCGACGATGTCCCAGATCGGGAACGCGATGAGGGCGAACCCGGTGATCACGGTCAGGATGCGCATCGTCTCATCCGTCACGCCGTTGTCGGTGAAGACGAAGCGGAGGAACTCGGGGTTGAGCAGCTCGCCCTGCACCAGCAGCGTCAGCGACCAGACGGCGAACACCGCCGCGAGCAGGGTGTTGACCACAGCGGCACCGATCGTCCAGCGGCGGCGAGCGTAGACCACCACCGTCAGCAGCGCCTCGGCGACGAAGAGCCCGAGGAAGAACGTGATCCCCCAGGGCCACAGACCCGGGTTCAGGATCGCAATCGGATCTCCTTCGGTCGGGAAGAAGCCGATGACTGCGTCCCAGAAGACCGCGCCCACCCCCAGCACGAGGAACACGAGCGACGCGATCGCATCCGCCCTGCCGGCTCCGTTCTGGGTCGGCTCGGGCAGCTGGTCGACGTCCCACTTCACCCCGGTGTCCGCTCCGGTGCGCTCGAGGATGAAGAAGACCAGGGTCACCCAGAAGCAGACGTGCACGATGACCGAGATGCCGACCGTGACGGCGGCGCCGATCATCGTTCCGATGGGTGCGCGCTCGATCGCCTGCGCGATCGCGACTCCGCCCATCGCGCACACCGGCACGATGATGAGCAGCAGCTTGAGCAGCCGCCACCACACGAGGTAGTACCGGGGTCCGATCAGGTGCAGCGGCCGGTCGGCGTAGCCGGCGGCGAGGACGCCGGGGTCACCCAGCTCTGTGAGGACCGCCCGTTCCGCCTCGGCCGGGTCGTCCCCCTGTTCGAGTCTCGCGTCGATCGCGTCGGCGATGGATCCTTCGAGCTCGGCGCGGACGTCGTCCTGCACCTCGGGCGTGAGGCTGCGGATCGTGGCGCTGATGTATCGCTCGGTGAGCGTGGCTGTCGAGGGCATGTCAGTTCTCCTCAGCTGTGAGGGTCGCGATCGCCGTCGTGAGCGATCGCCATTCTTCGGTCAGGGTGTCGGCGAGCCGGATGCCGGCTTCCGATGTGCGGTAGAACTTGCGGGGCCGCGCCTCGTCGGTGTTCCACTCGCTCGTCAGGTACTCCTGCTTCTCGAGACGCCGAAGCAGCGGGTACAGCGTGTTCGCATCGGTGGCGAAGCCGCGGCGCTCGAGGTCTTCGAGCAGCCCGTAGCCGTACCCCGCCGTGCGCAGCAGCTGCAGGCACGCCAGCACCACGGTGCCGCGGCGCAGTTCCTGCAGATGCGTGTCGAGGGTCTCTTTCATGTCCATCACATTACTGTGCGTCACACACCATTGTCAATCACACATTTATGTGAAGGACAAGGCACGTACGGTGGTCGCATGGCGATCGAGATCCTCCGCATCGACGCGACCGATGACCGGTCCGTCGATGCATGGTGGGATGCGTACGCCACCGCCGAACGCGCGGATCGCGGCGCGGATGCCGTCGTGTGGTCGCTCGAGGAGTCGCGCAGCGAGCTGCAGCAGGAGTCGGCCGTCGTCGACCGACGCGCCTATCTGCTGCGCCACGCCGACCGGATCGTCGGCTCCGCGAGCCTCGCGCTCCCCCTGAAGGACAACACCCAGGTCGCCCATCTCGCGATCAGCGTGCCGCCCAAGCACCGACGGCGCGGCATCGGCTCCGAGGCCCTCGCGTTCCTCGAGGCGGAGGTCACGGCGTCCGGTCGGACGATTGCGCAGGGGGCGACGTCGTGGCGCCACGCCCTCGGTTCGGAAGGTGCCGGATCGCCGGGGCGTGAGTTCGCACGCGCCCGCGGCTACAGTCTGGCCCTCGGCGACGTGCAGAGCAGGCTCGACCTCCCGGTCGACCCCGCACTGCTCGACCGGATCGAGAGAGACATCGCATCGGCGATCGCTCCGTACGAGATCCGCAGCTGGGTCGGCCGCATCCCCGACGAGGTCGTGGAACGCTGGACGATCCTCGACGCCGCCCTCGAGACCGAAGCCCCGACCGGCGAACTCGCCATCGAACCTCAGAGACCCGATGTCGACAGCATCCGCGAGAGCGAGGAACTGCTCGACCGACAGAGGCGCGTGTCGTTCGGGGCCATCGCCCTCGCGGCCGACGGCGAGGCCGCGGCGTATTCGCAGCTCGTCGTGTCGACCGACGACGGCAACGCCTATCAGTGGGGCACGCTCGTGCGCACCGCGGACCGGGGGCACCGGCTCGGCATCGCGGTCAAGGCAGCCAACCTGCGGATGCTGCAGAGGGAGGCGCCGCAGACCCGCGCCGTCTACACCTACAACGCCGAGTCGAACGCGCACATGCTCGCCGTCAACACCGCGCTCGGGTTCCGCCCCAGCGAGCGGATGGGCGAACTGCAGAAGCGCCTGCGCTGAGGCGGACCCGTCGGCACGGCGGATCCCCGACGAGGCGTCGACAGAGCAGAATGAGCACATGCTCCCACCGCTCGCAGATCTGCTCGGCTCGGCCAGGGTCGTCTCGCTTCCGATGCACACCCGCTTCCGCGGGGTCGACAAGAGAGAGGCGCTGCTCGTCGAAGGGCCGGAGGGATGGGCGGAATTCTCTCCGTTCGTCGAGTACGACGATCTCGAGTCGGCCACCTGGCTCGCGGCGGCGATCGACTTCGCCTGGAGGACGCAGCCCGAACCTCTCCGCGAGCGCATCGGCGTGAACGCCACCATCCCGGCTGTCGAGGCGGCGCAGGTCGCCGAAGTGCTGGCCCGCTTCGCCGGCTGCCGCACCGCCAAGGTCAAGGTCGCGGAACCCGGGCAGACGCTCGCAGACGACATCGCCCGTGTGCGGGCCGTGCGCGAGGCCATGGGGCCGGAGGGTCGCATCCGCGTCGATGCCAACGGCCTGTGGAACGTCGACGAGGCCGAGCACGCCGTGCATGCGCTCAACGAGTTCGATCTCGAGTACGTCGAGCAGCCGTGCGCGACAGTGCCGGAGCTCGCCGAACTGCGCACCCGGGTGAAGTACATGGGCATTCCGGTGGCCGCCGACGAGAGCATCCGCAAGTCCTCCGACCCGCTCGCGGTCGCGCGCGAGAAGGCCGCCGACCTGCTCGTCATCAAGGCGCAGCCGCTCGGGGGCATCACGCATGCGCTGCAGATCATCACCGCCGCGGGCCTGCCCGTCGTGGTTTCCAGCGCGCTCGACACCGCGATCGGACTCTCCCAGGGTGCGGCGCTCGCCGCCGCCCTGCCGACTCTCGACTACGACTGCGGGCTCGGCACGGCATCCCTGTTCCTCGACGACGTCGCCGACCTGCGCCCGGTGGACGGCTCGATCCCGGCAGCTCGGGTCACCCCGGATCCCGATGCTTTGGCGCGGCTCGCCGCCTCGGACGACCGACGGGACTGGTGGCTCGATCGCCTCACGCGGTGCTACGCCGTGCTCGACGCGCGCTGAGCGCCGTTCGTCTGCGAGGTCACTCCGCGAGCAGCAGCTGCACGAGGCGCCCCAGCTCCTCGCCGCTGGAATGCCGCAGCTGATCGGAGTCCTGACCGGCCATCGCTCCGCGAACGGTCATGCCCTCCCAGATGATCATGAGCATGCGCGCGGCCTCTTCGGCGGGAACCTTCAGCTCGAGCGAGCTCACCGAGACGATGTCGGTGATGATCACGGCGATGCTCGAGACCATCTCGCGCTCCTGCACGAGGTAGGCAGCGCCGAACTGATGGTCACGCAGAGCACGGATCCGGATCTCGCTCATCAGCATGACGCCGAGGCGGTCATCGCCGCCCGCGTCCATGATCCGCTGGACGAGCTCGACCGGGTCGCATCCCTCTGACAGACCGCCCTCGGCGGCGATCTCGTCGACGCGGTCACGCACCGCATTGACGCGCTGCTCGCCGACGCTGCCGGCGAGCACGAGGAAGAGTTCGTCCTTCGACTCGAAATTCGAATAGAACGCGCCGCGGGTGAACCCGGCGCGATCGCAGACCGCTTCGACGGAGGCGCCGTCGAGGCCGACCTCGGCGAAGACCTGCGCGGCCGCATCGAGAAGCCGGGCTCGCGTGTTCTCCCGGCTGCGGGTGGCGGGTGTCGTCATCGAATCCTCCTGCCTGTCATTCTCACACCCCGCACACAGACTCCGGGGCTCGGACCACCTTACGATACAGGTATGTATTGGATACACCTGTGTATCCAGCCCGTATTCCCTGAGGAGCCTCGTGTCCACACTCCTGTCCTCGCTCGGTCGCTGGTCCTACCGGCACCCGTGGCGCGTTCTCGTCTCCTGGCTGCTCGCCCTCGGCATCGCGGGGGCCGGCGCCCTCGTCCTCGGGGCTGGCACGGACAACTCCTTCTCGATCCCGGGCACCGAGTCCCAGGCCGGCCTCGAGCAGCTCAACCGCTCGTTCCCCGCGGTCAGCGGCACCAGCGCGCAGATCATCGTGGTCGCCGCCGACGGCGACTCGATCACGGATGACGCATATAAGACCGACATCGAGGATGCCGTCGACCAGCTCGCCGACCTCGACGACTCGGTGCTCTCGGCGACCTCCCCGTTCGACGAGATGGTCAGCGGCATGATCAACGACGACGAGACGGCCGGTATCATCCGCCTGCAGTTCGACGGCCAGGCCAGCGATGTATCGGCGGAGACGCAGGATGACCTGCGAGCCGTCGTGGCCGAACTCGCCGATGAGCTGCCGGACGGATCACAGACCTCCCTCGGCGGAGAGCTCTTCGCCACCTCCATCCCCGGTGTCACGCTCACCGAGGCCGTGGGTCTGCTGATCGCGCTGCTGGTGCTGATCGTCACGTTCCGCTCGTTCGTCGTCGCAGGGCTCCCGCTGCTCACGGCAGTGCTCGGTGTGGGCATCTCGATGGCCGGCATCTTCGCCGCCACCGCCTTCGCCACGGTCTCGTCGACCACTCCCCTCCTCGCCCTGATGCTCGGGCTCGCCGTCGGAATCGACTACGCACTGTTCATCATGGCCAGGCACCAGGATCAGGTCCGCGAGGGAGTCGACCCCGAGGAGTCGACAGCGCGGGCTGTAGGCACGGCAGGCTCGGCGGTGGTGTTCGCGGGCGTGACCGTGCTGATCGCCCTGATCGGACTCGGGTTCGCGGGCATCCCGTTCCTGACGACGATGGGCATCGCGGCCTCCGCCGCCGTCGCGGTCGCCGTCGCCATCGCCGTGACGCTCACCCCCGCTCTGCTCGGCTTCATGAAGGGCCGCGTCGCCGGTCGACCGCGCCGGGCTCCGAAGGCGAAGAAGGGCAAGGCAGCCCCCGCGCAGCGCCGTCGCTTCAGCGAGCGCTGGGTGACCGGCGTCACCCGGCGTCCGATCCTCGTATCCCTGGCCGTCGTGCTCGGGCTCGGCATCGTCGCCGTGCCCGCCCTCAGCCTGAATCTCGCGCTGCCCAACGCGGGCGTGCTGCCGCAGGACTCCGAAGCGCGGCAGAGCTACGACCTGGTCGGCGAGCAGTTCGGTCCCGGGTTCAACGGACCGCTGATCCTGACGGGCACGATCGTCACGTCGACCGATCCGCTGACCCTGATGGAGGATCTCGGCGACGAGGTCGCCCAGATCGACGGGGTCAAGGAGGTCGCCCTCGCCACCCCGAACGAGACCGCAGACACCGGCATCGTGCAGATCATCCCCGAGACCGCACCCGATGACCCCGCGACGGCCGATCTCGTGCGAGAGCTGCGCTCGCACCACGACGAGTGGCTCGACGAGTTCGGCATCGACCTGAAGGTGACCGGGTTCACCGCGGTGGGCATCGACATCTCCGACCAGCTGGGCAACGCCCTTCTCCCGTTCGGCATCTTCGTCATCGGCCTGTCCCTGATCCTGCTCACGATCGTGTTCCGCTCACTCTGGGTGCCGGTCACGGCAGCCGCCGGCTATCTGCTCTCGATCGTCGCCGCGTTCGGCATCGTGGGAGCCGTGTTCGAGTGGGGCTGGTTCGCCGACGCCCTCCATGTCGCGAAGGTCGGTCCGATCATCAGCTTCATGCCGATCATCCTGATGGGTGTGCTGTTCGGGCTCGCGATGGACTACCAGGTGTTCCTGGTGTCTCGGATGCGCGAGGACTTCGTGCACGATCCCGACGGCAGGAGCCCCGATCGCGCGACTCGCCGAGCCGCGGCACTGCGTGCCGTGCGCAGCGGCTTCACGGGATCGGCGAAGGTCGTCACCGCTGCCGGCCTCATCATGTTCGCCGTCTTCGTGGCGTTCGTCCCCGAAGGCGACTCGTCGCTCAAGCCGATCGCGCTGGGCCTTGCGGCCGGCATCGCGATCGACGCGTTCCTGGTGAGGATGACGCTGATCCCTGCACTCATGGCCATCCTCGGGGAGCGCGCGTGGGAGATCCCGGCCTGGCTGGAGCGGATCCTCCCGAGCGTCGACATCGAAGGAGAGGCGGTCGAACGCGAGCGTCACCTGGCGGGCTGGCCGGGCGACGAGTCGATCGTCGCCGCCGACGACCTCACGATGACGGATGCCGGCATCGACGGCCTCCACCTGCGCCTCGCACCCGGGGCCTCCGCCGTGCTCACCGGATCGTCAGCCGGCGCATTGCGCGCGCTCGCTCTGACGATCGCCGGGCGGGCGACTGCGGACGACGGCCGCCTCCGGGTCGCAGGCCATCTTCTGCCCGGTCGATCCGCGTGGGTGCGGGCGCATGTCGGAGCGGTCATGGCCGCCGATGCCGCGAGCCTGTCGGCCGACCTCGCCGAGGCACTGCGCGGACGGCCGGCTCTCGTGGTGATCGACGGAGCCGACCGGCTCTCCCGCCCCGAACGCGATCAGCTCGCGGCGCGACTGCGCGACTCCCGCAGCACGACGGCGATGCTGCTCACCGCACTCGATCCCCAGGCGGCCCTGGAGATCCTGGCCGATGCCGGCCGTTCATCGGCTGACACGATCGACATCGACGCGCCAGCCGCACAGTCGCAATCCGAGTCCTCGGTGCCCCGCATCGTCGACGGCACCACCGAATCGACCGAGGTGAACGCATGACCCTCCCCATCGAACGCGCCCGTTCGCGCAAGCCCATCACGTGGCTGACGATCCTCGGCGTCCTTCTGCTTCCCGCGGCAGTGGGCGGCATCCTGGTCGCTGCCCTGCAGAATCCCACCGAGCGTCTCGAGTCGATGACCGCGGCGATCGTCAACCTCGACGAGCCCGTCGAGATCGACGGGCAGCTCACTCCGCTCGGTCGGCAGCTCGCCTCGGGGCTCGTCGAAGGATCGGACGAGCTCGATTCCAACCTCACCTGGGTGATCTCGAACGAGGACGACGCCGCCGACGGTCTCGCCGACGGCTCGTACCAGGCCGTCATCACGATCCCCGAGGAGTTCTCGGCCGCAGCGACCTCGGCGGGGCAGGCGATCTCGGACGGCGGCGGCGACGCGGAGCAGGCCACGATCCAGGTCACCACCCCGGAGGACGGGCTCGTCGCCGATGACCTGATCACGAGTCAGATCGCGAACGTGGCGGCCTCGAGCATGGGCACACTGCTGTCGGAGGCGACGACGGAGAACATCCTCGTCGGCTTCACCACGATCGGAGACCAGATCGGCGAGGCCGCGGACGGCGCCGCCGAACTCGCCACCGGCGCGCGGGATGCGGCCACGGGAGCCGCGGCGATCCCCGACGGCGCGACTCAGCTCGCCTCCGGTGCCACGGAGCTCGGAAACGGCGCATCCTCCTTGGCATCCGGGCTCGACACACTCGCGTCGAAGACCCGCGAGGCCGCGAACGGCGCGAGCCAGATCGGCACCGGGCTGACCGCAGGCGCGACGGAGCTGCAGAATCAGGCCGGTCAGCTGCCCGCTCTCGTGGGAGCTGTCGAGACCGGGACCGCGGCCGCGACGGATGCCGCCACCCAGACCGCCGGGCTTGCTCAGCGCCTCGGCGCGATGGCCGCGAGCTGTGACCCCATGACCTCCGGTGATCTGTGCGCCGAGCTCGCCGCCGAGGCCGCGAACGCTGCGGATGCCGCGACGTCGGCCGGAACCGCATCGGGGTACCTCACGACCGTCTCTCCCCAGATCGCGACTCTCCCGGGCGCATTCACCACTCTCGCGGCCCAGCTCGGCGAGGCGGGTGCGGGGGCGACGGGTCTCGCGGACGGTCTGAACCAGTTGGCGTCGCAGGGTCTCGACGAATCGGCGAGCGGTGCACGAGCACTGGCGACGGGCGCATCCCAGCTGTCGGACGGAGCGACCGAGCTCGCGACCGGTGCCGACGAGCTCGCGACCGGCCTCGACACCCTCGCCACGGGAACCGGCGATCTCGCGAGCGGCCTGCGCACCGCATCCGATTCGCTCCCCTCGTTCAGCGACTCCGAGTCGACCTCGCTCGCGTCGGTGATCGCCGATCCGGTGGCGTCCAAGGGCGCCGACGGCGCCACGATCTTCGGCCCGACCGCGATCCCGCTGCTCGCCGCCGTGGTGCTGTGGTTCGGTTCGCTCGCCTCGTTCCTGGTCATGCGGGCCTACACCGCGCGCACCCTGACCTCCCGACGCTCGTCGGCCGGACTCGCCCTGCGCGCCTTCGCCCCGGCTGCCGCCATCGGTGCAGCCCAGGGTCTGCTGGTGTCGCTCATCGTGCAGATCGTCGCCGGATACGACGCCGCGGCCTGGTGGGCCTTCGCAGGAATCGCCGTGCTCGCCGGGGTCGCCTTCGCGGCCGTGAACCAGGCACTCGTCGCGGTCTTCGGCGGCGTCGGCCGCTGGGTCAGCGCGCTCGTCGGTGTGCTCGCGATCGCGACCGGTCTGATCTCGACCGTGCCGGGATGGCTGGCGGATCTCGGCGCATCGCTGCCGACCTCCCCCGCGTTCGCCGGGCTGATCACCGCGAACGGCGGCGCAGCCGCAGGCCTCATCGTCTGGGGCGTGCTGTCGCTCGTCGCGACCACCGTCGCGGTGGCACTGCGGCGCACCACCTCCGTGAAGGCGGCCCTCGCGACGGCGTGAACCACCCCACCGAGCACCGCTTCGGACCACGACGCAGGACGCGCCGCGCATCGATCACGATGCGCGGCGCGTCCTGTATCCGCTCCGAATCCGTGCCCGCTCGAGATCGAACGGTATTCGGACGTGTGCCCGCGCACGTACGATCAGAGGATGCGTCGCCCCTTCATGACCTCTCCCGCCCAGCTCGAGTCACTCGAGGGACAGCAGTATCTCGTGCTGCGACCCACGCGGGCCGTGTCGGACGTGTACCGGGCCGAGCAGAGGTCGGCGCTCGGCCGGATGGATGCTCCGCACCCGCACACCGAGCACGTCACCCTGCGCGCGTTCCATGAGCCCGAGCGCCGCGAAGAGCTGCTCGCGCTGATCCGCGAGTGGGCGGTGGCGCAGCGTCCGATCGAGGTCGTCGCCGAGGCCGTCGACGTGTTCCCCGCCCCCTGGCAGGTCGTCATCCTGCGGCTGCGGCGCACCGCATCCATCGTGTCGGCGTACTCCACGCTCAGCGAAGCGCTCGTGGGAACGGACTTCCGCCGTCTCGACGAGCGCAGCACGGACGACTGGACGTTCCACCTGTCGGTGATCTATGCGAAGACGCTCGCGCCCGCGGCGTGGACGGAGCTGTCGCACAAGTCGCGGCGCTCGCTCAGTTCGCGCCCCGCCGAGACCATCAGCGAAGTCGAGCTCGTCTGGTACGAAGACGGAGCCGAGCACTCCGAGGTCATCCCCTTCGGACTGCGCTCGTTCAGATGAGCCGCGCTCGGGCGCTCAGCTGAGGCCCGAGTATGCGTGCAGACCCTTGAAGAAGACGTTGACGATCGTGAAGTTGAAGAGCACGGCCGAGAAGCCGACGATCGCCAGCCACGCCGAGGGGTTGCCGCGCCAGCCGCGCGTCGCGCGAGCGTGGATGTACCCGGCGTAGAGAACCCAGATGACGAAGGTCCAGGTCTCCTTGACGTCGAAGCCCCAGAAGCGGCTCCAGGCGTAGTAGGCCCAGATGGAGCCGGCGATCAGCGTGAACGTCCAGAGGATGAAGCCGATGATCGTGAAGCGGTAGGCCATGCTCTCGAGCCGCTCGGACCCGGGGAACGTGCGCAGGAATCCGGGGCCGGTCTTCTCCGCGCCCTCGGAGATGAGGCGCTCGCGACGCGACTGCATCAGCTGGATCACCGAGAGGGCGAAGGCCAGAGCGAAGAACGCGGTGCCGAGCGAGGCCACGAAGACGTGGATCACCAGCCACACGCTCTTCAGCGGGTCCATCAGGGGCGAGACGTCGACGTAGAAGTTCGTGGCGGAGAGACCCAGCAGCACGACGACCAGACCGGTGATGAACGTGCCGAGGAAGCGCAGATCGATGCGCGTCAGCACCACCAGGAACACGGCGACGATCAGCAGCGTTCCCATCATCGCGAATTCGTAGAGGTTGGCCCACGGCACTCGCCCGGCCGCGAGACCACGGGTGAGCGTGGCGGCGAAATGGAAGATGAACGCGAGCACGGTCAGCGAGGTCCCGATGCGGGCCATCACGAAGCGCTGAGGCGCGGCCTCGGAGCCGGATGCCGCGGCAGCCGTCGCCGCCTTGCCGCCGCGCGAGCGGGTTCCGGCTCCGACGAGTTCGAACTCCTGCACGGTCGCCGCGTCCGCGGACAGCTGCGACCGACGGGCGAGGTCGAAGGCATAGGCCACGAAGGCCGCCGCATAGATCGCGATCGCCGTCCACAGCAGGATCGGCGAGATCACTTCGAGATCGAACATGGTGTCAGTCTACTTTCGGGGTGTCGGATGCGGGGCGCGCGGAGTCGCGGTCGGCGGGCGTCTCGGGTGCCGTCGCCGCCTGGTCGGAGCCATCTGCGTCGGAGCCGTCAGCCTCAGGGTCTTCCGCCTCTGAGGCGTCCGTGTCGGTGTCGGGCTCCTCGACCTCGACCGCCGTCGTGACCCCGGCCGCGTCCATCAGACGCGCATGACCTGCCACGAGGTCGTCGACGGCCGTCGCGAGCGTCGGGTCCTCGCCGCGAGCGAGACCGGCGTACTCGAGAGAGACGGTGCCGTCCTGTGCCGTCGCCTTGACCCACACCCGGCGTCGCGGGATGAACAGGGCGAGCATCAGACCGCCGAGCGCGAGAAGCGCGAAGCCGAGCACCCAGGGGCCAGACGCGTCGCGGTGGATCTGCAACGAGGCGAAGCGCTTGACCGATTGCGACGCGTCTGTCGCACCCGCCGGGGACTCGTCCTCGAAGGTCACGGTTCCCATGCCGTTCGGCAGGTCGGCTGTCTGTCCGGGTGCCAGCTCGATCGATTCGAGGTCCGTCGTGCGCCCGGTGACCTTGGTCATGCCGGTGGTGTCGAGCACGTAGACCGACCGCGGAATGCCCTCGTTGATGCCCAGGTCGCCGGTGTAGACGTCGAGCGTGAGGGTCGGGTTGGTGAGGTCGCCGAATCCCGAGAAGAACGCGCCGGTGTCGAGCACCCCCGTCGTCGGGTAGAAGAAGCCGACGAGGCCGACCTGCTCGCTGAGGCCGTCGGGGATCTTGATGACGCCCAGCGAGGTCATGTTGTTGTCCTGCGGCAGGAACGGCGTGCTGTTCGTGAACACCACGTCCCCATCGGGGTTGCGCACGGTGATCGTCGGCGCGTAGCCGTTGCCGAGCAGGAAGACGTTGTCGTCGGCGACGCCGAGGGGCTCGTTGACCTTGACCGATCCGGTGCGCTCCTCGCCGTTCTCCTGCACGGTGACGTTGGCCGAGAAGTCGCCTGCCTGGCCCGAGCCCGGCTCGCCGAACGGCTGGTATGTGACGTCGAAGCTGTCGAGACGCATCGAGTAGGGCGCGAGTGCTCCGTCGCTCACGAAGCGGCCGCGGTTCATCGAGTCGTAGTCGAGCAGGGTGTTCGCGAACGTCTCGCCCTCGACCAGGACGCGCTGTCCGGTGTACGCGAACCCTCCCCCGACGCCCACCGTGATCAGGACGCCGACGAGAGCGAGGTGGAAGAGCAGGTTGCCCGATTCACGCCAGTAGCCGCGCTCGGCCGAGACCGACGACGATCGTTTGTCGTCGTACCGCTCGACCCGGTAGCCCAGGGCTTTGAGCTGCTTCTGCGCGATGTCGATCGATGCGGCGGCCTCTGCCGCAGCATCCGTCGAGGCGCGCTCGACCGCGCGGAAGTCGGCGAGGCGCTTCAGACGTGCAGGGGTGCGCGGGGGGCGTGCCTGCAGGGCCTTCGCATGGTGGCGGATGCGCGGGATGACACAGCCGACGAGCGAGGCGAACAGCAGCAGGTAGATCGCCGAGAACCACGGCGAGAGGTAGACGTCGAACATCTTCAGCCCGTCGAGCACGGGGAAGAGATCGGGGTTGTCGCGCTCCCACTGCGTGACGCCGTTGGGGTCGGCCATCCGCTGGGGGAAGATCGAGCCGGGGATCGCCGCGATCGCGAGCACGAGCAGCAGGATCAGCGCGGTGCGCATCGAGGTCAGCTGACGCCATCCCCAGCGCAGCCAGCCCACGAATCCGAGGCGGGGCTGGGTGATCGACTCTTCGCCGTCGACGTGGTCGGACGGCCGGAGCGGATCGCTCGACCTCTCGGTTGTGCTGCTCACGTCATCCTTCCGATGCGTCTTCTTCTGATCAGATCGGGAGGTCGACACTGCTCATCACCGCCGTCAGTCGGGACATGATGTCCGTCCAGAGCCCCGTGACCATCAGCAGCCCGAGGAGGATGAGCAGCACGCCGCCGATCACGTTCACGACGCGGATGTGCCGGCGCAGGAATCCGATCGCCTTCGTCGCCCATCCGAAGCCGAGCGCGACCAGCAGGAACGGGATGCCGAGGCCGAGCGAGTACGCCAGCCCCAGCAGGCCCGCCCGCACCGGGTCGCCGGCGTTGAACGAGAGGGCGAAGATCGCGGTGAGCGTGGGTCCGAGGCACGGCGCCCATCCGATGCCGAGGGCGATGCCGAGCAGCGGTGCGCCGATCAGGCCGGCCTTCGAGTCGACATGGAATCGCAGCTCGCGCTGGGCGAACCCGAACAGACCGAGGAACACGAGGCCCATCAGGATGATCACGCCGCCGAGGATGCGAGTGATCAGCTCGCCCCACTGCAACAGGAAGACGTTGGCGAGCCCGCCGAGCGCGGTGAGGGACACGAACACGAGGCTGAAGCCGAGGATGAAGAGCAGCACGCCCACGACGAGTCGGCCGCGAGCGGGGGCCTCGACCGTCGACACCGCCGTGCCGTCCGTCGGGTTCGGGACGCGGCGGGGGGCGACCGCTCCCCCGAGGAATCCGAGGTAGCCCGGCACCAGGGGCAGCACGCACGGCGACAGGAACGACACGAGGCCCGCGAGCAGCGCGACGGGGATCGCGAGCCAGAGGGCTCCCGATCCGATGATGACTTCGGGGTTCACGCCGCTCCCGGGAGACTCACGAGTCCTCCGCGAGCGCGTCCTTGACGAGCGTCGAGAGGATCGAGGTGCCATCGATGGGCCCGATGATGCGGGCGGCCACGCGACCCTGCTTGTCGAGCACGAGAGTGGTGGGGGTCGCCTGGATCGGCACCGACGACGCGAAGGCGAGCTTCGCCTCGGCCGTGTCGACGTCGATGAGGCTCGGGTAGGTCACACCGAACTCGGCGGAGAACGCCTTCGCGGTGTCGGCCTGATCACGCGTGTTGATGCCCAGGAAGGCGACGTCGTCGCCGCCGTGCTCCTGCCAGACGCTCTCGAGGTCTTCCGCCTCGAGGCGGCACGGGGCGCATCCGGCGTACCAGAAGTTGACGACCGTGACCTTGCCCGCGAGGTCAGAGCTGGAGAAGTCCTCGCCGTCCTCGGTGAGTCCGCCGAAATCGGTGACGGGGTCGCCGCGTTCGGCGACCGGAATCTCGACGATCGCTCCGTCTGCCGCGACATAGCCCGGGTTGTCACCGCTGAGGAACGAGTCGTTCACGGGATCGGGAGCGCAGGCGCTCAGACCGATGGCGAGCACCGCGGCGAGCGCGGCCCCGACCGCGCGGCGAGATGGCCGGATGCGGGAGGAGCGGCCGCTGCGGATCGGACGAACCGTCGAGGCGAGTGGCACGATTCCCAGTTTACGCGGGGGTTCCTATGCATGGGCCGGATGCCCCGGGGGTGCTCGGCCGCCGTCAGAGACGCGCGAGGACGTCCTCCACGCTGGCCCGGAAGCGCGGGCAGGTGGCGATGTCGTGCGACCGGCATCCCATCGCGTGCTCGGTCATCTCCCGCGAGCGGCGCATGTCCTCCATCCGCCGATCGAGATCGTCGAGGTGCTGCTGCAGCACCTCGTGACGCCCCGCGCTGCCGTCGTCGAGGAGCACGGCGATCTGATCGAGGGTCATCCCGGCTGCCTTGCTGCGCTGGATGACAGCGATGCGCACGACGTCGTCCTGGCCGTAGCGGCGCCTCCCTGCGGTGTCCCGCGCGGGGCGCAGCAGGCCGACCGACTCCCAGTGCCTGAGCACGTTCGTGGGCAGCTCGAAGCGTTCGGCGACCTCTCCCACGGACCACGGACTCTCGATGCTTGACTTCATGTTGACATGAAGTCACAGACTGAGGACGAACGCAAGCGACCACCCCTCGGAAGGACCCCACATGTACGACGCGATCGTGATCGGCGCAGGCCCCGCCGGCCTCCAGGCGGCATTGACCCTCGGGCGGATGCACCGCCCCACGCTGCTTCTGGATTCGGGCGAATACCGCAACGGCACCGTGCTGCACATGCACAACGTCATCGCGAACGACGGAACTCCCCCTGCGGAGTTCCGCGCGACGGCGCGAGCCCAGCTCGCCGAGTACTCCGATATCGATGTCCGCGACGTCGGAGCGCAGACGGTGACCGGCTCAGAGGGCAGCTTCGTCGTACGACTCGCAGACGGCGAGACGGTCGAGACCCGACATGTCATCCTCGCGACCGGCGTCGCCGACGATCTCCCCGACATCCCCGGACTTCAGGACCTCTGGGGCACGAAGGCCTTCAGCTGCCCGTTCTGCGACGGTCACGAGCACGCCGGTCGCTCGATCGGCATCCTCGGACCCGCTCCTCGCGCCGAGCACCTGATCGGGCTGCTCGGGCGCATCGTCGGCGACATCACGGTGTTCCCTGTCGAGCAGCCGTTCGCGGCCGACGAGACGCGGACTCTCGAAGGGCTGGGCGTTCGGGTCAGCGCGGAACCGGTCGCCGCCGTCGCGCCGGAGGCGGCTGATGTGCGCATCACCACGGCGTCGACCGCGCACACCGTGGTCGGCGTGTTCGTGGCATCCGGTTCACTGCGCCACCGTGCGCCGTTCGCCGATCAGCTCGGCCTGGAACTGCTGCCCTCCGGCTCGATCGAGATCGACGACTTGGGGCGCACATCGCAGCCCGGGGTCTTCGCGGCGGGCGACCTCGCGCACCGGGCGTCGCTTCCCGGACCCATGGCATCGGTGCTGCTCGCGTCCGCTGCCGGTCAGATGGCGGCGGTCGGCGTCATCCAGTCGCTGATGGCGCACTGACCGCAGCGGAAGGGAGACCGAGGCGAGGGGTCAGACTGCTCCCACGTCCACCGCACCGCCGGTCGCCGCAGGTTCGGCGTAATCGACCTCACGCCACACGTCGCCCACCAGCTCGAACGAGGTGACGCTCGACAGTGCGCAGCGCCGGGTGCGCGGGTCGTGCTGCAGGGGCAGACCCGCCACCCGGAGGTGGGTGATCCAGATCGGCGCCTGATGGGACACCATCACCAGATCGCCGTCGTCGACCGACCGCCACGCCTCGGCCATCATGCCCAGCATCCGCTCGGCGATCGACGCGTAGGGCTCACCCCAGCTGGGCAGCGACGGCTGCCGCAGGTGCCACCACTTGAGCGGGTTCAGAAGCGAGCGGCGCATCTGCGTGCCCTCGAACACGTTGGTCGGCTCGATCAGACGGATGTCGATCTCGGGCGAGAGGCCGAAGCGCTCGGCGAACGGCTCAGCAGACTCCTGCGCCCGCTCGAGCGGAGAGGAGTAGAGCCCCCGGACCGGACGATCGAGCCCGGCGATGTGATCGGCGGCGGCTCGCGCCATCTTCCGTCCCGCCCTGCTCAGGTGATAGTCGGGGAGCCGACCGTAGAGCACGCGCCTGGGGTTGTGCACCTCGCCGTGGCGGACGAGGTGCAGTCGCGATGCCACCACGTCACGCCCTGCTGTAGCGGGAGTCGCCGAAGCCGAGGATGAGATACCCGATATAGGGGAAGACGAAGAGCAGGAAGAAGGAGAAGAGCCCTCCCTTGCCGAACCGCTCGCCGAGTCGCACCGCCACGATGATCCCGAAGACGAAGCCGACGATGGGGATGAGATAGAGCAGTGCGAGCCAGCCGGACATCCCGGCGATCTTCACGAGGAACACCACGTTCACGATCGGGATGACGGCGAGGATGCCGGGGTACCCCGCCTTGGTGAACACCTTCCACAGACCGACCGCGACGAGGACGTAGAAGACGAGCACGATGAGTCCGGTCGTGCCGGAGAAGATCGACGCGTACAGGTCGGAGATGCCGTTGGAGTCCATGGTGACCCTTTCTGTCGTGGCGATCCTACTGACCGATATGCCGCGGGCAGAGGAGGCGACACCCGCCCACGTAGAATGGGCGGGTTCATCATTTCCCAGATCAGGAGGAATCCTCCGTGCTTCGCACCCACTCGGCAGGCTCACTGCGAGCCGAGCATATCGGTCAGACCGTCACCCTCTCGGGTTGGGTCGATCGCCGTCGTGATCACGGAGGAGTCGCGTTCATCGATCTTCGGGATGCGTCCGGCATCGCGCAGGTCGTCATCCGCGATGAGGAGATCGCGCACCCGCTGCGCAACGAGTTCGTCCTCAAGGTCACCGGCGAGGTCTCGCGTCGCCCCGAGGGCAACGCCAACCCCAACCTGCCCACCGGCGAGATCGAGCTCATCGCGACCGACGTCGAGGTGCTGAACGAGTCCGCTCCGCTGCCGTTCCAGGTGTCGACCGCCGTCGCCGACACCGAGACGGTCGGCGAGGAGGCGCGCCTCAAGTACCGCTATCTCGACCTGCGTCGCCCCGCCGCGGCATCCGCTCTGCGTCTGCGCTCGAACGTCTACAAGGCCGTCCGCGATGTGCTGCACGGCGAGGACTTCACCGAGGTCGAGACGCCGACCCTCACGCGCTCGACGCCCGAGGGCGCCCGCGACTTCGTCGTGCCCGCCCGTCTGCACCCGGGCAGCTGGTACGCCCTGCCGCAGTCGCCGCAGCTGTTCAAGCAGCTGCTCATGGTCGGCGGCGTCGAGAAGTACTACCAGATCGCCCGCTGCTACCGCGACGAGGACTTCCGCGCCGACCGCCAGCCGGAGTTCACGCAGCTCGACATCGAGATGAGCTTCGTCGACCAGGAAGACGTCATCACGCTGATGGAGTCGCTCATCGTCGCGATGTGGAAGACCATCGGCGTCGACGTACAGACCCCGCTGCCCCGCATGACCTACGCCGAGGCGATGGCCAAGTACGGCTCCGACAAGCCCGACCTGCGCTTCGGACTCGAGCTGGTCGAGGCGACCGAGTACTTCGCCGAGACCCCGTTCCGGGTGTTCCAGGCCGAGTACGTCGGCGCGGTCGTCATGCCCGGCGGTGCGAGCCAGCCCCGCAAGCAGCTCGACGCGTGGCAGGACTGGGCCAAGCAGCGCGGTGCGCGTGGCCTCGCGTACGTCCTCTTCAACGAGGACGGCTCGCTCGGCGGCCCCGCCGCCAAGAACCTGTCCGAGGCGGAGCAGGCGGGCCTCGCCGAGTTCGTCGGCGCATCCGCGGGTGACTGCGTGTTCTTCGCCGCCGGATCGACGAAGGAGAGCCGTGCACTGCTCGGCGCCGCCCGCGTCGAGATCGGACGTCGTCTCGGCTTCCTGAACCCCGACGAGTTCGCGTTCACGTGGGTCGTCGACGCTCCGATGTTCGAGCCGGCAGCGGATGCCGTGGCGTCGGGTGACGTCGCCGTCGGCGCCGGAGCCTGGACGGCCGTGCACCACGCGTTCACGGGGCCGAAGCCCGAGTTCCAGGACACGTTCGACACCGACCCCGGTTCGGCTCTCGCCTATGCATACGACATCGTGTGCAACGGCTCCGAGCTCGGGGGCGGATCGATCCGCATCCACCGCGAAGACGTGCAGAAGCGCGTGTTCGAGGTCATGGGCATCAGCGACGAGGTCGCGCAGGAGCAGTTCGGCTTCCTGCTGGACGCTTTCAAGTTCGGCGCCCCGCCGCACGGTGGAATCGCCCTCGGCATGGACCGCGTGCTGCAGCACCTGTCGAAGACCGAGTCGATCCGCGACGTCATCGCCTTCCCGAAGTCGGGCAACGGGTTCGACCCGCTGACAGCCGCTCCGGCACCGATCACGGCCGAGCAGCGCGCCGAGGCCGGCGTCGACTTCGAGCCCGAGGACGACGAGGCCTGACGCCGCATCGCCCGTCGCACCGAGACCCCGTTCCGCTCAGCGGAGCGGGGTCTCTGCGTATGCGCCAGGCCGGATCCCGGACGCATGCACCGCGCATCCCCCGCTCGGCCGAATGCGTCAGGATCGGCCGGACTCGCCGAATCCGGCCGTGACACGCGCAGAACACCGCGCGGACGGCGAGCGGATGCCGGAGCGCGAGCGGATGCCGGAGCGCAGGCGGGGGCGGAGGTGCGCCAGGGCGGATGCTCAGTGCAGCTGCGCGAGCGCCGGAACGATGTTCTCGTTCCACACGTCGACGCCGAGCTTGGCGATGAGGGCGACCACCACGACGAGGAACACGACGCGGATGAAGGTCGTGCCGCGCGAGATGGCCATGCGGGATCCGAGGTAGCTGCCTGCGACGTTCGCGACCGCGAGGATGCCGCCGAGCAGCCACAGCACGGCGCCGTGCGGGATGAAGAGCAGCAGGGCGCCGGTGTTCGTGGCCAGGTTGACGATCTTCGCCTTCGCGCTCGCCTGCAGGAAGTCGTAGCCGAGCAGCGCGACGAGCGAGATCACCAGGAACGTGCCGGTGCCCGGCCCGATCAGACCGTCGTAGAAGCCGATCACGAGCCCTGAGAGACCCGCCATGATGTGGTGCTTGTGCCCGCTGAAGCGCAGCCGCGTCGCGGCGCCCATCTGCGGGCGGAAGGCGGTGAAGAGCGCGACGGCGAGCAGTGCGACCACGATGATCGGCTTGAAGGCGGCGGCAGGCAGAACGGTCGCGACGGCAGCTCCCCCGAACGATCCGACCAGGGCGATCGCGGCCATCGGCAGAGCCGTGCGGATATCGGGTTTCGCACGACGGTAGTAGGTGACGCTGCTCGTGGCCGTGCCGAACACGGAGGCGAGCTTGTTGGTCGCGAGAGCCTGGATCGGCGAGATTCCGGGGATCAGCAGCAGGGCGGGGAGCTGCAGCAGACCGCCGCCGCCCACCACCGCATCGATCCACCCGGCAGCGAAGGCCGCGACGACGACGAGGATCAGCGTGCCCCAGGTGAGCTGTTCGAGCCCGAGCACACTGCCGATGTCCATCCGTCCAGGATGTCAGACCACGCGGCACCTCGAACGCCACTGCAGTCCGACCCGTCACACCCTCGACACCTGTCGTTCACCCGAGCCGCGATCATCGGCAACCCTCGGCTCATAGTGTCCTCTCGCAACCCGAATCCGGCTCACAGCGCCGGGCACCGAGAGGACCCTGATGACCAACTTCCACCGCCGCGCACGAATCGGCGCCGGCATCGCCCTGTTCACGACCGCCGCGCTGGGTCTCACCGCCTGCGCCACCGGCGCGGAGACCCCGGCCGCAGGCAGCGACGCTGTCGACGCCGCATCCGCGACCTCGGTCGAGGACTTCGGTTCCTTCTCCGACCTCGAAGAGGCCGCGAAGGCCGAGGGGCAGCTCAACGTCATCGCGCTTCCGCGTGACTGGGCGAACTACGGCGAGATCCTCGACCTCTTCGCCGAGAAGTACCCCGAGATCACGATCAACGAGGCCTCTCCCGACGTGTCGAGCGCCGAGGAGATCCAGGCTGCGAAGACGAACGAGGGCCTCGACACCGCGCCCGACGTGTTCGACCTGGGTCTGACCGTCGCATTGCAGAACACCGACGTCTTCGCGCCGTACCAGGTGCAGACGTGGGACGAGATCCCCGACGCTCTCAAGGAGCCGACCGGCCTCTTCGTCGGCGACTACGGCGGATACATGTCGATCGGCTACGACTCCTCGAAGTTCGACGCTCCCGAGTCGCTCGACGATCTGAAGGATGCCGCCTACAAGGGCGCCGTCGCCATCAACGGAGACCCGACGCAGGCCGGCGCGGCCTTCGCCGCCGTGGGCCTCGCGACCGTGCAGTCCGACGGCACCCTCGACGACTTCCAGCCCGGCATCGACTTCTTCTCCGACCTTCAGAAGGCCGGCAACCTGCTCAAGGTCGACGTGACCACCGCGACCGTGGCCAGCGGCGAGACCCCTGTCGTCTTCGACTGGGACTACCTGAACGCGGCGCACGCCACCGACAACAAGGACTGGAAGGTCGTCGTCCTCGACGGCACCGGCTACGCGGGCTACTACAACCAGGCGATCAACAAGGATGCTCCGAACCCGGCCGCCGCACGCCTGTGGCAGGAGTTCCTCTACAGCGACGAGGTGCAGAACCTGTGGCTCAAGGGCGGCGCACGCCCGGCCCGCATGGAGGCCATGACCGAGGCCGGCACCATCGACGCCGACCTGGCTGCTGCTCTTCCCGAGGTCCCCAGCGAGACGGTCGTCCCGACCGAGGAGCAGTCGACGAACGCCGGCACGCTGCTCGGCGAGAAGTGGGCCGCGGCGGTCCAGTGACGACTGCCACCGCAGCGGGGGCGGATGCCACGGCATCCGCCCCCGTCTCCCCCGCAGCGCACAGCGCTGGGCCTGCGACCTCGTCGCGGGCCCAGCGCTCCGCGCCGTCCGTCGCCTGGCTCGGTCTCGTGCCCTTCGCCGCTTACGTCGTGCTCTTCCTCGCCGTTCCGACCTTCCTCGCGATCGGCTCCGGCTTCTTCACGAAGGACGGGTCGTTCACCTGGTCGAACCTGTCGGCCCTGGCAGACCTCGTCGTCCTCACCACGTTCGCCAACTCCGCCGGCCTGTCGCTGCTGACCGCCGTCGTCGGCGCGATCGCGGGTGCTCTGGTCTGCTATGCCCTGCTCGGCATGAACCCGGACGGCGCCGTGCGCTCGACCGTGGATGCTGCGGCCGGCGTCCTCGCCCAGTTCGGCGGCGTGATGCTCGCCTTCGCCTTCATCGCCACGATCGGCATCCAGGGGGTCGTCACCCTCTTCCTCAAGAACGACCTCGGTATCGACATCTTCGCGAACGGCACGTGGCTCTACGAGCTTCCCGGGCTGATCCTCCCGTACATCTACTTCCAGATCCCGCTCATGGTGATCACCTTCATGCCCGCCCTCGCAGCCCTCAAGCCGCAGTGGGCCGAGGCGAACCTCACGCTCGGCGGCACGCGCGCGAGCTTCTGGCTGCGCATCGGCGTCCCCGTGCTCGCACCCTCGTTCCTCGCGAGCCTCCTGCTGCTCTTCGCGAACGCCTTCTCGTCGTACGCCACCGCCGCCGCCCTCGCCAGTCAGGGTTCGCAGATCGTGCCGCTGCAGATCCGCGCCGCCCTCACGAGCGAGACCCTTCTCGGCCGTGAGAATCTCGCCGGCGCGCTCGCGCTCGGCATGATCGTCATCGTGGGAGTCGTGATGGCCCTGTACTCGCTCATCCAGCGTCGGGCAGCGAGGTGGCAGTCATGAACCGCCTCGGCCCGTCACTCGCGACCCGCTGGATCATCGGCGTGGTCGTCGGCGCATTCTTCGCGATCCCGCTCGTCTCGACCCTGCTCTACACGCTGCGCCAGACCGACGGCAGTCTCGGCCTCGAGCGGTGGGCCGCGCTCTTCGATCCCGCGAAGTCGGCGGCGATCAGGCCGATCTGGATGGGCCTGGGCAACTCCCTGGTCCTCGCGGTCGTGACCGTCGCGATCGTGCTCCTGCTGCTCGCACCGACCATGATCCTGGTGAACCTGCGCTTCGCGAAGCTCACACCCGTCTTCGAGTTCGCCGTGCTGCTGCCGATCTCGATCCCCGCGATCGTGCTGGTCGTGGGTCTCGCACCGATCTATCTGCAGATCGGACGCACCCTCGGCACCGGCACGTGGACGCTGGCCTTCGCCTACGGCATCACCGTGCTGCCGTTCGCGTACCGCTCGATCCAGGCCTCCATCGACGCCGCCGACCTGCGCACGCTCGCCGAAGCCGCCCGATCCCTCGGCGCCGGCTGGCCTACCGTCGTGCTGAAGGTGCTCGCTCCCAACCTGCGTCAGGGACTCCTCGCGGCGTCTCTCATCTCGATCGCCGTCGTGCTCGGCGAGTTCACGATCGCCTCGCTCCTCAACCGCCAGGTGTTCCAGACGGCCATGGTCGTCGTGCAGAAGCAGGACCCGTACGCTCCGGCGATCTTCACCCTGCTGGCGCTGCTGTTCGTCTTCCTGCTTCTGCTTCTCATCGGCCGCGTCGCCCGCGGCACCGGAAAGGCCCGCTCATGACCCTCCCCCAGACCGCCGACAACATGCTGCTCGCCGAAGCCGGAGAGGGCACACGCGTGCAGCTGCAGGGCATCGTGAAGAGCTACTCGGGCAACACGGTGCTGCACGGCGTCGATCTCGACATCGCCCCCGGTGAGTTCGTCTCGCTGCTCGGCCCCTCCGGCTGCGGCAAGACGACGCTGCTTCGCGTGCTCGCCGGACTCGAGGGGCTCGACAGCGGTGCGGTGCTGCTCGGCGGCAACGATGTCTCGCGGGTGCCCACGAACAAGCGGGACATCGGCATGGTGTTCCAGTCGTACTCCCTGTTCCCGCACCTGCGGGTCGCGGAGAACACGGCGTTCGGGCTGCGTCGCCGCGGCGTCGGCAAGGCCGAGGCGGCAACGCGCGCCCTCGATGCCCTCGCGCTCGTGGGGCTCTCGGACTTCGCCGATCGCTACCCGCATCAGCTCTCCGGAGGTCAGCAGCAGCGCGTCGCGCTCGCCCGCGCTCTGGTCACCGAGCCGAAGGTCCTGCTTCTCGACGAGCCGCTCTCTGCCCTCGATGCGAAGGTGCGGGTGCAGCTGCGCGATGAGATCCGGCGCATCCAGCTGCGGCTCGGCATCACCACCGTGTTCGTCACGCACGACCAGGAGGAGGCCCTCGCGGTCTCCGACCGGATCGCCGTGATGAACGCCGGCACCATCGAGCAGATCGGAACCCCGGAGCAGCTCTACACGACGCCGTCCACGGCGGGCGTCGCCGCCTTCGTCGGGCTCTCGAGCGTCGTCTCGGGTGTCGCCGAGGGTGATCACGTGGTCGTGTGGGGTCAGAAGCTTCCCCTGCAGTCGCCGGCCGACGGGCCCGTCGACGTGTATCTGCGCCCGGAGAACGTGCACTTCGCATCCGAGGCCGATGCCGCGACCGATGCGCTGGTGCAGGAGAGCACGTTCCTCGGCAGCATGCGCCGCACGCTCGTGCGCACCGAATCCGGCGAGCTGGTGCGCCTCCAGCACGCTCCGGGCATCCACCCGGCCTTCGGCGATCGCGTGCGGATCGCCGTCGCTCCCGAGCCCGTCGCCGTGCATCCGCGCGGCTGACCGAGCCCTATCGCTGGCGCAGTACTCCGAGATACCGTGATGCTCGAGGGCCTCGTGCCCTCCTCACCGTCGAGAAAGGACACCTCATGGCAGGCACGTTCGAGCTGTACACCGACAAGTCCGGCGAGTACCGGTTCCGCCTCAAGTCCGGCAACGGCGAAGTGATCGCGATCAGCGAGGGCTACTCGTCGAAATCGTCCGCGCTGAACGGCATCGACTCCGTGCGCCGCAATGCCGCGGATGCCGAGGTCGTGGAGGCCTGACCTCGCACAGCACTCTCCGCACACGAGACCCCCTCGCGCTGACTCAGCGGGAGGGGGTCTCGTCGTGACAGGTGAGACGCGAACTCAGAGGACGCGAGCCAGGAAGTCCTGCGTACGCGGATGCTGCGGGTTCGCGAGCACCTCGCGCGGGTCGCCCTCTTCGACGATGTAGCCGCCGTCCATGAAGATCAGACGTGATCCGACCTCGCGGGCGAAGCCCATCTCGTGCGTGACGACGAGCATCGTCATGCCCTCGTCCGCGAGCGAGCGCATGACCTGCAGCACCTCGCCGACGAGCTCGGGGTCGAGCGCCGACGTCGGCTCGTCGAACAGCATCATGTCCGGGTTCATGCACAGCGCCCGCGCGATCGCGACACGCTGCTGCTGACCGCCCGACAGGTGTCCGGGAAAGGCGTCCGCCTTCTCGGCGAGCCCGACGCGTCCGAGCATCTCCTTCGCGACCCGCTCAGCCTCAGCCTTGGACCGCTTCTTCACGCGCTGCTGCGCGATCATGAGATTGCCCATCACATCGAGGTGGGGGAAGAGGTTGAAGCTCTGGAACACCATGCCGATGCGGGTGCGCACCCGGTCGATGTCGACATCGGGATCAGTGATGTCGATCCCCTCGATGAGCACCTTGCCGCCGGTCGGCTCCTCGAGCAGGTTGACCGAGCGCAGCAGCGTCGACTTGCCCGAGCCCGACGGGCCGATGATGCAGACGACCTCTCCGGCGGTGACGGTGAGGTCGATGCCCTTGAGCACCTCGTTGTCGCCGAAGCTCTTCACGAGCCCCTGCAGGTCGATCGCGGGGGCGTGGACGTCAATCAGATCGGTGATCATCGCTGCCTCGACATCCTTCGTTCCAGGTACGCGCTGAAGCGCGTGAGGGGGATCGTGACGATCAGGTAGAGGGCCGCCGCCATGATGAGCGGCGTTCCGTTCGCGTTCTGCGTGCTCGCGTCACGCGCGAAGTTCGTCAGCTCCTTCGACCAGATGAAGGAACCTGCCACGAAGAGCAGCGACGTGTCCTTCAGCAGCAGGACGAACTCGTTGGTCAGCGGCGGGATGATGATGCGGAACCCCTGCGGGACCACGATCCAGAACGTCGTCTTCATGGGCGACATGCCGAGCGAACGTGCTGCCTCGGTCTGCCCCTTCGGAACGGCCTGGATGCCGGCGCGGATCGTCTCGGCCATGTACGCCGATGCGACCAGGATCAGACCGATCAGGCCGAGCACGACCGGTCCGCCGAGCTTCGTGCCCGGCACGCCGAGTCCGATCGGCAGGATGAACGCGATGGCGAAGATCGTGAGGATCGCGGGAAGCCCGCGGAAGAGCTCGATCCACGCCGTCGCGATCCATCGGAAGGGTCCGATGGACGACAGCTTCAGCAGCGCGAGCACGACGCCGAGCAGCAGACCGCCGGCGAACGCGACGGCCGTGAACCACAGAGTGTTCACGAGCGCCGTGGTGATGATGCCCGGAAGCATCTTCGCCGCGACCTCCGGGTTGAAATACAGCTGCGCGATGCGGGCCCAGTCGGTGCTGACGATCAGCCAGACGGCGACCGCGATCAGCACCGCATAGACGGTGTACCGATACAGCTTGCTTTTCGTGGTGCGCCTCAACGCCATTGTCAAGGTCTCCCTGTCCTACGTCGCTCGCCGATTACTTCGCGGTGAAGTAGGTGTCGTAGATCGTCTGGTAGTCGCCGCTGTCGCGGAGATCCTGCAGCGCGCCGTCGATCGCCTCGCGCAGAGCGTCCTTCTCGCCCTTCGCGTATGCGAAGCCGTACGACTCGCCGGTCTCGTACTCCTCGACGATCTTGTACGCGCTGTCGGCCTTCTCGTGCTCGAGGTTCACCGGCTGGTCCTGAAGGATCGCGTCGATCTGTCCGGCCTGCATCGCGGGCCACAGCTCTCCGTCGGAGGGGTACTGGACGAGTTCTGCGCCCTCGGCGTTCTCGGTCGCGTAGGCCTCTCCGGTGGTGCCCTGCTGCACGCCGACGTTCTTGCCCGAGAGGTCGTCGATCGACTCGATGCCCGAGTCGGTGCGCACGAGCAGCGACTGCAGCGACTCGTAGTACGGCTCGGAGAAGTCGATGTTCGCCTTGCGCTCGTCGGTGATCGTCATGGCCGAGGCGCCGACGTCGCACTGTCCGGCGGCGAGCGTGGTGCCCGACTGCAGCGCGTCGAATCCGACGTCCTGCACCGAGAGCTTCAGGTCGAGCTCCTTCGCGATCGCGTCGAGCAGGTCGATGTCGAAGCCGGTGTAACCCGTGCCGTTGTCGCCGCCCTCGAACTCGAACGGTGCGTAAGGGATGTCGGAGCAGACCGTCAGGGTTCCCGCCTCGATGAGGTCGTACTCGTCGCCGGCCGCAGGCTCACCCGATCCCGCGTCACTGCCGCCGGTCGCGCATCCGGCGAGGGCGAGGGTGGCGGTCGCGGCGAGCGCGATCCCGGCGATGATGTTGCGACGCTGCATGTCAGCTCCTGAAGGACGAGGGTGTGGTTCCCCACGGACGGGTAGGAGAACATCTAAACATGCACCACCGGGCCGAACCCGCCGTCGGCCGCCTTCTGCGGATCACATTTGTGTTGCAAGTGTGACCGAATATGACGGGCGTGTTACGCACGATGCGGCACCGATTGTTCACCTTGCCTGAGTATCCTCTGTGCCGACACCCCGAGCCGACACGCTCCGGACTCAGAGGAGACCCGATCATGGCAAAGAAGACCTCAGCACAGCGCACCGCCGAAGCCGCTCTCGACGCGGCGAAGGATGCGGCGAAGGACGCGAAGAAGCTGATCAAGTCCCTGCCCAAGAAGGACGCCAAGAAGCTGAAGCCTCTCGTCGAGGACGCGAAGGACGCGGCGAAAGTCTCGAAGAAGAAGGTCGCGGACCGGCCCAAGAAGGTCGCGAAGTCGGCGACCGCGGCGACCGCGCGCCTCACCCAGGCCACCGCACGTCTGGAGGCCGAGAAGAAGGCGTCGGACAGGAAGTCCGCCGCGAAGAAGGATCAGAAGAAGGCCCCCAAGAAGTCCGCCGTCGAGCCGACGCCGGATGCGAAGCAGCCGGCCCCGAAGAAGGCCCCCCAGAAGGCCGTGGCGAAGAAGGCCGTGGCCAAGAAGGCCGTGGTCGCGGCTCCGACCGTCGAGCCGACGGTCACGATCACGACCCCGACGTCGGCACCCGCACTGGCACCAGCACCAGCACCGGCACCGGCACCGGTACCAACAGAGACCTCTGCAGCGGCACCGGAGCTCAGCGCGCTGACCCTGGTCCAGCTGCGCGCCCGCGCCCGCGCCGAGGGCCGCACCGGATACTCGCGCCTGACGAAGGCCGCTCTGCTCGACCTCCTTGCGCGCTGACGTGCAGGAGGCGCTCGACCGGGGCGCCGACGCGCCTCCTCCCCGCACGCTGATCGACATCCTTCAGGAGACGACCCGGCGATATCCCGACGCCTCGGCCATCGAGGACGCGGACGGGGCGCTCAGCTACGCCGAGTTGCTCGCGCACGTCTGGCGTACGGCGGCCCTGCTGCACGAGAGAGGCGTGCGCCGCGGCGACCGCGTCGGCATCCGCATGTCGTCCGGACACCGCGAGCTGTACATCGCGATCCTCGGCACCATCGCGGCGGGCGCCGCCTATGTCCCCGTCGATGCCGACGACCCGCAGGAGCGTGCCGATCTCGTGTTCCACGAGGCCCGCATCGCGGGCACGATCACCGACGCCGGCTACATGCCGGCCGGAGCGACCGAGGCGGTCGATCTCCTCGGCGGCGAGTCACCTCATCCGCGCACCTCCGCGATCCCGATCGTCGCGCCGCCGACGGTCGACGACGATGCCTGGATCATCTTCACCTCCGGGTCGACCGGCGTGCCCAAGGGCGTCGCGGTCTCGCACCGTTCGGCCGCGGCCTTCGTCGACGCCGAGGCACGTCTGTTCCTCCAGGCCGCACCGCTGAGTCCCGGTGATCGCGTGCTCGCAGGCCTCTCGGTCGCCTTCGACGCGTCCTGTGAGGAGATGTGGCTCGCGTGGGGCCACGGCGCCTGCCTGGTGCCCGCACCGCGAGCTCTCGTGCGCTCGGGCGAAGACCTGGGGCCCTGGCTGCTCGGCCACGGCATCACCGTCGTCTCGACGGTGCCGACGCTCGCCGCCCTCTGGCCGCAGGACGCGATCGAGAACGTGCGCCTGCTGATCTTCGGCGGGGAGGCCTGCCCGCCCGAGCTCGTCGCCCGATTGGCATCGGACGGACGTGAGGTGTGGAACACCTACGGCCCGACCGAGGCCACGGTCGTGGCCTGCGCCTCGCTGATGGACGGTACGGGTCCCGTGCGCATCGGCCTCCCGCTCGACGGGTGGTCACTCGCCGTGGTCGATGCTGACGGACAGCGCGTCGCCGAGGGCGAGACCGGCGAGCTGATCATCGGCGGAGTCGGTCTCGCCCGGTACCTCGACCCTGCGAAGGATGCCGAGAAGTACGCGCCCATGCCCGCTCTCGGCTGGGACCGGGCCTACCGCTCCGGCGACGTCGTGCGGGTCGAGTCCGAGGGACTGATCTTCCAGGGTCGCGCCGATGACCAGGTCAAGATCGGCGGCCGCCGCATCGAGCTCGGCGAGGTAGAGGCGGCGCTGCAGGCGCTGAGCTCCGTCTCGGCGGCGACCGTGGTGGTGCAGAAGACCGAGACGGGCATGCCGATCCTCGTCGGCTATGTCGTGCCCGACGAGGGGTTCGACCGGCAGGTGGCGCGTGGTGAGCTCTCGGAGACGCTTCCCGCTCCGCTGATCCCCCTGCTCGCCATCGTCGACGACCTGCCCGTCCGCACGTCCGGGAAGGTCGACAAGGCGGCTCTCCCCTGGCCGCTCGATTCCGGCGACGCGAACGACTCGTCCCTGTCCGGCACGGCGGCGTGGCTCGCCGAGCAGTGGTTCGCCGTGCTCGGCGTGCGCCCGGGCGACGAGGACGCCGACTTCTTCCAGCTCGGCGGCGGGTCGCTCGCGGCCGCCCAGCTGGTCTCCCGCCTGCGCAGCCGGGCGCCGGAGTTCACGATGACCGACGTCTACGATCTGCCGCGGCTGCGCCAGATGTCGGATGCCGTCGACGATGAGGCCGATGACGAGGACGCCGAGGAACGCGTCTTCAGCCAGCCCGTCCCGACCCCCCGACGGATGCAGTGGGTGCAGACGATCGCGGGTCTCCCGCTGTTCGTGTTCACCGGCATCCGCTGGCTGCTGTACCTGCTCGCCGCGAGCTGGCTCCTGCGGCTGGCCCCCGGATTCGAATTCCTGCCCGCTGTTCCGGTGTGGACGATCATCGTCGGCCTGCTGATCTTCGTCACCCCGGTGGGGAAGATGACGATCGCCGCCGTCGCCGCGCGTCTGCTGCTCGCCGGACTCCGCCCTGGCGACTATCCGCGCGGCGGCGGAGTGCATCTGCGTCTGTGGCTCGCGGAGCAGATCGCCCAGCAGGTCGACCCGGTCGGCCTGGCCGGTGCTCCCTGGGTCGTCTACTACGCACGAGCTCTCGGCGCCCGCATCCACAGAGATGTCGATCTGCACACCGTCCCGCCGATCACGGGCATGCTCGACATCGGCTCCGGAGCCTCCATCGAGCCCGAGGTCGACCTCACCGGCTATTGGATCGATGGCGACACCGTGCGCATCGGCGGCATCCGCATCGGCGCGGGAGCGACCATCGGCGCCCGCAGCACCCTCGCCCCCGGCACGAAGATCGGTCGCGGCGCCGAGATCGCACCCGGCTCGGCCGTGTTCGGTCGGGTCCGCGCCGGGCAGCGCTGGGCAGGATCGCCGGCGGCACGCGTCGGCGGAGTGTCGCGGCCGTTCGCGGAGGGCCGCCCACCCAGCCGCACCCGGTGGTTGTGGGCCTACGCCGTCTCCTCCGCCGCGCTCGGCGTCCTCCCTGTCCTCTCGCTCGCCGCCGGCGCCTGGGTGCTCGCGCTGGGCATGCGCGGGTCCGACTCCCTGATAGCGGCCGTCCCGAGCATCCTGGCGCTGCTGGTTCCTGCAGTGCTGCTCGCCGGATTCGTGTTCGCCGGTCTCGTGCTCGTCTTCGTGCGTGTGCTCGGAGCCGGTCTCGGCGAAGGCGTGTACCCGGTGCGCTCGCGCATCGCCTGGCAGGCGTGGACGACCGAGCGTCTGCTCGATTCCGCCCGTACCTTCCACTTCCCGCTGTACTCGAGCAGTGCCACTCCCTTCTGGCTCAGGGCCCTCGGGGCCGAGGTCGGGCGCGACGTCGAGGCGTCGACCGTGCTGCTCATCCCGAAGCTCACGACCATCGCCGACGGAGCGTTCCTCGCCGACGACACCATGGTCGCGACCTACGAGCTGCAGGGCGGATGGATGCGGCTGGGCACCGCGCGCATCGGCAAGCGCGCGTTCCTCGGCAACTCCGGCATGGCCGCCGGTGGGCACAACGTGCCTCGCGACGGCCTCGTCGCCGTCCTGTCCGTCGCTCCACCCAAGGCCAAGGCGGGCTCATCGTGGCTGGGCTCGCCCGCCGCGCGACTGCGCCGTGTGGTGAACGACTCCGATCTCGAGCGCACGTATCGCCCGCGCCCGGGACTCCGCCTCGCGCGGGCTCTGTGGGAGCTGTGCCGCATCATCCCGGTGTTCGTGACCTGCGCGATCGGAGTGAGTGTGATGCTCACGCTCGCCGCGGTGGTCGAGGCCTGGGGACTCGCATGGGCTGTGCTGCTCTCGAGCGCCGTGATGCTCGCCGCAGGCGCCTTCGCCGCTCTGATCACCACCGCCGCCAAGTGGCTGATCGTGGGGCCGATCCGTGCCGGCGAGCATCCGCTCTGGTCGAGCTTCGTGTGGCGCACGGAGGTGTCGGACACCTTCACGGAGATGGTGGCCGCACCCTGGTTCGCCAACGCCGCATCAGGCACTCCTGCACTCGCCATCTGGCTGCGCACCCTCGGCGCGAAGATCGGCCGAGGCGTCTGGACCGACAGCTACTGGCTGCCCGAGCCCGACCTGGTCACCCTCGGGGACGGTGCGACCGTGAACCGCGGATGTGTGGTTCAGACGCATCTGTTCCATGATCGAGTGATGAGCATCGACGCAGTGACCCTCGAGAGCGGTGCGACCCTCGGTCCGCACAGCGTGATCCTGCCCGCGGCCACGATCGGATCGGATGCCACGGTCGGGCCCGCCTCACTCGTGATGCGGGGCGAGTTCGTGCCGATCGGCAGTCGATGGAGCGGCAACCCCATCGGACCGTGGCGTGCCGTCAAAGTGCGCTCCTACCAGGCCTCGAACGCATGACCGTCGACCCCTACACCCCGCACAGCGGCGATCGGCGCTACGGGGTGCTGCACTACGACCTGGCCATCGACTATCGCGTGACCACGAACCGCATCGCGGGCACGGCGACGATCCGACTGCAGATGCAGGAATCGGCGAAGCACGTCTCGTTCGACCTCGTCGGGCTCAAAGTCACGAAGGTGCGGGTGGTCGGTGATCGCGCCGCCTCGTTCAGACAGGACGACCGGCGACTCAAAGTGGTCTTCGGGGGCGAGCGGGCGAGCGGTCAGGAGCTCACGGTCGCGGTCGAGTACTCCGGTTCTCCGTCGCCCCGGCGCACTCGATGGGGACTCCTCGGGTGGGAAGAACTCGAAGACGGCGTGCTCGTCGCGTCGCAGCCGACCGGCGCGCCGACCTGGTTCCCCTGCAACGACCTGCCCTCGGACAAGGCGACGTATCGGTTGGAGTTCACGGCCGATCCCGAGTACACCGTGGTCAGCGGCGGCGCAGCCACGCGATCGACGCAGCGCGGTCGCACCCGATGGATCTTCGAGCAGCCGGTGCCGACCGCGACATACCTGATGACCGTGCAGATCGGCCAGTACGACGATGACAGGGTCGCTCTCGGTACGACTCCCGGGCGTCTGTTCCACCCGCGGGCTCTCGCGGGTCGCGTGCGCTCCGACTTCGCCCCGCTGCCGCACATGATGGAGACGTTCGTCGAAGCCTTCGGCACGTATCCCTACGAGTCCTACAAAGTCGTCATCACACCCGACGATCTCGAGATCCCCCTCGAAGCGCAGGGCATGGCGATCTTCGGTGCGAATCACGTGGACGGAGCCGGGGGCAGCGAGCGCCTGATCGCGCATGAGCTCGCGCACCAGTGGTTCGGCAACAGCGTCGGCGTCGCCCGCTGGCGGGACATCTGGCTGAACGAGGGATTCGCCTGCTACGCCGAGTGGCTGTGGTCGGAAGCGTCCGGCGCGTCGACCGCCCACGAGAACGCTCTGGCCCATCACGCCGCCCTCCGCGGCCTCGCCCAGGATCTGCTGCTCTCGGATCCCGGTCCGAACGACATGTTCGACGATCGCGTCTACAAGCGCGGCGCCCTCACCCTGCATGCCCTGCGACTCACGATCGGCGATGAGCGGTTCTTCGCTCTGACGCGGGAGTGGACCGCGCGGTTCGCGCGACTCGCTGTCACCAGCGACGACTTCCTCGGCCTCGTCGGCGAGGTGGCCGACGACCGGGCGCGCACCCTGGTGCGGACCTGGATCGACGAATTCCCGCTGCCCGCGCTTCCTGCATCCCGGTCCTGAGACCGAGCGGGATCACCCCCGAGCGACGCTCAGCACGTACCCCGGTGGGCCGACCAGCGTCGTGACGTCGATCGTGGCGGCACGACCCGGAAGCGCTGCCGACCACACGCAGGGATCCGTGTTCGCGCGCGGTCGGAGGAGCACCTCTGACGGCTCTGTCTCGAATCCGCGACCATCCGCCTTGACCGCCGCCTCGATGCGCGTCCACCCCGCGAGATCCGGGGCTGCGCCGTCAGGGAACATCGTTCGCAGCTCGTCGACACGGCCGGCCGCAGATGCCTGCTCGACATCGACGCCGAGCGACGCCGCGGTCCCCACCGCTGCCGGAGCCACTGCGACGACGACGAGACCCTCCGCATGACTCACGCTGAGCAAGACGCCGTCGGCGCGCGGCCGACCATGGTCCGCCCCGCACCTGGCACAGCGGCTCGAGATGACCACGTCGTGCGTTCCGGTGATCCTGCGTACGAGGGCGCGCATCAGTGCCCTGCCGGCGAGGAACGCCTGGGCACGGCTGCCGCTCAGCTCGCGGAGGCGTTCCCGCTGACCCATCGCTGCGGCATCGGCTTCAGTGACACCGTGCGGCTGCGAGGGCGATGCCCAGGCGATCGTGATGTCACGCCAGGTGGTCTCGCCTGCGATTCCCCCTGCGCTCATCACACCGAGAACCGCCGATCAGAGGTTCAGAGGTTCAGAGTTCGAAGTCGACGGCCACACGGGAGGCGACGACCGAGCGCACATACGCCACGACCTCTTCGTGCGCCGGGTGCACCTGGTACTCCTCGAGAGCAGCGATCGAATCGACGTCCGCGACGAGGGTGACGTCCCAGTTCGCGTCGGGATAGGCGACGTTCGCGCCCGCGGTGATCGAGCGCAGCTGCGGCACGACGCCGTCGAGAGCGTTCAGACGACGGGCGACCTCGGCGGCCTGCTCGGCGCGTGTCGCCGCATCGTCGGCTGCGAGCTTCCAGGTGACGACGTGACGGATCATCGGGCTTCCTTCTCGAGTGCGTCCTGCTGCACGGCTGATTCGAGCGCGTCGCGCAGTCGGTCGGCGGACAGACGCCAGTGCGCGTGCAGGTCGCCGTCGATCAGGACGACGGGGATCTTCTCCCACCACAGCTCGTAGAGCACAGGATCGTCGGCGATCGAGGCCTCCACGATCTCGATGCGCTCGGCTGCCGCGTCAGGCAGGTCGGCGACGACGGCGTCGATGATCTCGGACGCGACATCGCAGAGATGGCAGTCCGGCTTGCCGATGAGGGTCAGCGTGGTCACGCCGACGGCACCTCGATATCGCGGCCCTGCGCGATCCACTCGCCCGTTCCGCCCTCGACGTTGGTGGCGTCGTATCCGCGGGACTCGAGCGCTTCGACGACGCGCGCCGACCGCCCACCCGCTTGGCAGATGACGTCGAACGACTCTGCGGGCAGCTCTTCGAGCCGGTTGCCGATCTCGGACATCGGGATGTTGACTGCCCCGGGTACGTGACCGGCGGCGAACTCATCCACCTCTCGGACATCGATGAGCGGGGTGTTCGACCGCTCGGCGAGTTCGGTGACGGTGATCGACTTCATGGCATGCTCCTGCGACGAGTGGGAAACCGGGGGCAGAGACACAAAGCGCCCGTCCGGAGACAGGCGCTCGTGTCTGGTCGCTTACTTCTTGTTGCGACGCTGGTGGCGAGTCTTACGAAGCAGCTTGCGGTGCTTCTTCTTCGCCATGCGCTTGCGGCGCTTCTTGATGACAGAACCCACGGAAACCTCACTAAGTCAGTGGCTGGGTGTCGTCGGTGACGGACACCCGGGTACGGGCACGGAAAAATGCCTCGGATCAGTCTAGCAAACCGTGGAGCTTCCGCTGCACGCGCTCACGAGACGACGCCGAGGACGTCAGCCGACGTCGGCTATCGGTCGCTGCAGGGCTTCGGCGACCGCGGATTCCGGAACACGGAAACTGCGACCGAAGCGGATGGCTGGCAGCTCCCCAGCGTGCACCATCCGATAGACCGTCATCTTCGACACACGCATGAGTTCGGCGACCTCGGCCACCGTAAGGAACCGGACATCTGGAACCTCGGGCATCCCACGTACCCCTTTCTGGATTGTGTGCACACTCTATGGGCAAGGTGGGACACGTGTAAACCCATGTGGCCTGTGTGATCAGTGTGCATCCCCGACGGTCGCGAAGGCGCGCACGGGAAAGGTCCCGAATCCGCGCATGGCCCGCGGAACGGGCGAGGTCACAGCGGAGACATAGGACGTATGCCGGAACCGCTCAGACTGCCCTGCGAGGCTGACCACGCGACTCACGATGGCACCATCCGAGTCACGCGGGCTGGGGCCCGCGGCCTCGCCCCTGACGACACGCCCCCCGATCGTCAGGGGCGATGTGTGTCTCCGGCCGCGATCAGCCGCCGAGGCGCTTGAGAGCCGTCGCGACCACGTGCTTGGCCGATGCCGCGGCACGGCCGACGACCTCGGCCGCGTGTGCGGCTCCGTCGGGCAGCGGCAGTCCGGGGTAGTCGATGTCGGGTGCGTCGTCGCCGTAGGCATCCATGAGGAAGGGCACGAGCCAGTCGTCGACGGCCTCGAGCGGCTCGACGGCCAAGCTGTAGAAACGACGCTGCCCGTCTTCGCGGACGCTGACCAGCTCGGCCTCGCGCAGGACCTTCAGATGCTTCGAGACGGTCGGCTGGCTGATGCCGAGGTCGGCGACGATCTGGCTCACGCTCGTTCCGGCATCCCCTTCGGCGGTGCGTCGCAGGAGAAGCTGGAGAATGTCTCGCCTCGTACCGTCTGCGATCACGTCGAAGATGTCCGTCATGTGATCAGGGTAGTCGTCCCCGGCACGGAGTACCATGACGAAGGCTCGGCGATCAGCGCCGTGCATCCGCGTACGTCGGAGCAGGAAGATCGAAGGGGGACGCGATGTCGGGCATCGTTTCGGCGTCGTCGCCTCGACAGCGTCTCCAGAACGCCGCCTCCTGGGGCAAGCACATCATCACGTCGTCGCCCTCGCGCTTCGCGATCGTCATCTTCGCGCTGCTCATCCTGGTCTTCACGGTGCTGCTCTCGCTGCCGATCGCCTCGGCCTCGCGCACGGTCACGCCGTTGGCCGATGCACTGTTCACCGCGGTCTCCACCATCTGCGTCACGGGACTCGCGACCGTCGACATGGCGACGTACTGGTCGCCCTTCGGTCACGTGCTGATCTTCATCGGCGTCAACATCGGCGCGCTCGGCGTTCTCACCCTCGCCTCGTTGATGGGCATGCTCATCTCCAAGAGACTGGGACTCCGCGCCAAGCTCCTCGCCGCGGGAGACACCAACCCCCTTCGCGCGCACGGTGGCGTGGTGAACGAGAGCCAGACCGTCCGGCTGGGCGAAGTCGGTCAGCTCCTGACGACCGTGGCCGTCTCCGCGCTGATCATCGAGGGCGTGCTCGCGGTCCTCCTCTACCCCGCACTCGTGATGGCCGGGGTCGAGCCGATCGCAGCGCTCTGGGAGGCCCCCTATTTCGCCGCGATGGCCTTCACCAACACCGGCTTCGCGCCGAATGCCGGCGGAGTCGCCGTGTTCGCCGACGACTATCTGGTCCTCACGCTGCTGATGGCAGGCGTGTTCCTCGGCAGCATCGGCTTTCCGGTGATCTACACCCTGGCCAAGCACGTGTGGCACGTGAAGAAGTGGTCGCTGCACACCAAGCTCACCCTGGTCACCACGGTGCTGCTCTTCGTGCTCGGCGCCGCCGTATTCCTGATCCTCGAGTACGCGAACCCGAAGACGTTCGGGTCGATGGATGCCGCGGACACGACCTTCCAGGCGTTCTTCCTGTCCGCGATGACGAGGTCGGGCGGCTTCAACGTGATCGAGATGGACGATCTGAACGGCTCATCCCTCCTCGCCGCGAGCATGCTGATGTTCGTCGGCGGCGGCTCGGCCTCCACCGCAGGCGGAATCAAGGTGACGACCCTGGCGGTGCTCGCGATCGCGGTGTGGTCCGAGGCCAAGGGCCGTCAGTCCGTCGAGGCGTTCGGCCGTCGCATCCCCAGCGACGTGCAGCGCGTCGCGTTGAGCGTCGTCGCCTGGGGAGCCACGATCGTGGCACTCTCGACGATCATCATCGCCCAGATCACCAAGGCGGACATCAGCCACGTCCTCTTCGACGTCATCTCGGCTTTCGCCACCGTCGGACTCTCGACCGGCCTCACCGCCGATCTCCCCGACGCCGGTTCGTACGTCCTCGCGACCACCATCTTCATGGGGCGCGTTGGTACAGTGACTCTCGCCGCGGCCGTCGCCGCGACATCGCGAACGCAGTACTACTCACTGCCCGTGGAAAGGCCGATCGTTGGTTGAAGTCCTCCGGGGCGACGCTCCCGTCCTCGTCATCGGTCTCGGCCGGTTCGGTGCCGCCTGCGCAGGCGAACTCGATCGTCTCGACCGCGAGGTCCTGGCGATCGACGACAACCTCGAGCTCGTGCAGAAATGGTCGGACCGCGTCACGCACACGGTGCAGGCCGACGCCAAGAACATCGACGCCCTGCGGCAGATCGGCGCGCAGGACTTCCAGGTCGCCGTCGTCGCCGTCGGCTCGTCGATCGAGGCGTCGGTGCTGATCACCGCGAACCTCGTCGACCTCAAGGTGCCGCAGATCTGGGCCAAGGCGGTCTCGCAGTCGCACGGCAAGATCCTCGCCCGCGTCGGCGCCAACCACGTCATCTACCCCGAGCGAGAAGCCGGTGAGCGCGTCGCGCACCTCGTCTCCGGCCGGATGCTCGACTTCATCCGCTTCGACGACGACTTCGTGCTGGCCAAGATGTACCCGCCGAAGTTCATCCGCGGCGTGGGTCTGAACGAGTCCGGCGTGCGCAGCAAGTACAAGGTCACGGTCGTGGGAGTGAAGAGCCCGGGCAAGCCGTTCCGCTACGCCGAGGCGAACACGATCGTGACCAACCACGATCTGATCATCGTCTCGGGCACCAACAGCGACATCGAGCGCTTCGCCGCCCTCGACCGCTGACCGGCATCCGCGCGACGGACGTCAGGCGTCGATGTCGAGCGCGATCTCGACGAGGTCGTCGACGCCGACGCCCTCACGGTCTTGCAGTGCCTTCTTGATCGGCACGATGTAGCCGCCGTCCTTGGGCCAGAGGGCGGTGGTCACGGTCGTGTCGCCGATCGTGACGGATGCGGGGATCATCCCCCATCCGTAGGTGACGACGCTCGCGACCTCACCGATCATCTCGCTCTCCGCCGGCGGCACGGTGACGAAATGGAACGGCGCGGGACCGCGCCAGAACCAGATCTCCCCGGAGAACCGCAGCTGCATGTCAGGCTCCGGCCGCGAGTTCCTTCGCGCGGGCGAGCGCGGCGGCGGCAGCATCCGCGAAGGTGCGATCGAGGTGCGCGTCCTGCAGCACCGCCACGGCCTTCTCGGTGGTGCCCTTGGGGCTCGTGACCCTGCGGCGGAGCTCGGACGGCTCCTCACCCGACGCATCGAGCAGCGCAGTGGCGCCGATGAAGGTCTGCTCCACCATGACCCGCGCGTCGCTCTCGCTGAAGCCCATTCCGACGGCTGCCTTCGTCAGCTCCTCGATGAGCAGGTAGACGTAGGCGGGGCCGGAACCCGAGATCGTCGAGAGGGCGTCGATCTGCGATTCGGGAACCTCGACGACCGCGCCCACGGTGGCGAAGAGGCGGTGCACGAGGGCGAGATCGTCGTCGGATGCCGCTGCCCCCGCGGCCAGACCGGTGACTCCCTTGCCAACTGTCGAGGGCGTGTTCGGCATCGATCGGATGACCCGCACGTCGGCGCCGAGGTTGTCGGCGAAGGTCTGGAGCGTGACGCCCGCGGCGAGGCTCACGACGATCGCGTCGTCGGCCAGATGCGGGGCGATCTCGCGCAGCAGATCGGGGACCATCGCGGGCTTCACCCCGACGAGGACGATGCGAGCCTTCGCGACCGCATCCGCGTTGCCGTCGGTGGTCTCGGACAGGGCGATGCTCCTGACCCCGTCGAGGTCGGCGAGGGCCGCCGCCTTCTCGGGCGTGCGGTTCGTCGCGGTGATTCCTCCGTCGACCTGGATGCCGGATGCGGCCACCCCTCGGAGGATCGCGCCGCCCATCGATCCGGCACCGAGGAACGCGAGAGCGGGAAGCGAGTCAGCCATGTCGCCATCCTACGGCGGGCGCACCGGGCGACCACCGACGAGCCGATCTAGACTCGACGCATGAGTGCATCCGGCGGCGGCAAGGCCATTCTCGCGGCGTTCCTGGCGAACCTGGGCATAGCCCTGGCGAAGTTCCTCGCGTGGGCGCTGTCGGGATCCGCATCGATGCTCGCCGAGGCGATCCACTCGGTCGCCGACTCGGGCAACCAGCTGCTGCTCATGCTGGGCGGACGCAAGGCGAAGCGCGAGGCGGACAGGGCGCACCCCTTCGGCTACGGGCGGGAACGGTACGTCTACGCGTTCGTGGTGTCGATCATCCTGTTCTCCGTCGGAGGTCTGTTCGCGATCTACGAGGCGATCGACAAGCTCACGCACCCGCATGAACTCGACAAGACGTGGTGGTGGCTGCCGATCGTCGTGCTGGTGGTCGCGATCGGCCTCGAGTCGTTCTCGCTGCGCACCGCCGTCAGAGAGAGCAATCTCGTCCGTGACACGGGCCAGTCCTGGGTGTCGTTCGTGCGCCGCGCGAAGGCGCCGGAGCTCCCCGTCGTGCTCCTCGAGGACGTCGGGGCACTCACCGGTCTCACGTTCGCACTGCTCGGCGTCGGGCTCACCGTGATCACCGGAAACCCGCTGTTCGACGCACTCGGCACATTGATGATCGGCATCCTGCTCGTGCTCATCGCGATCGTGCTCGGCGTCGAGACGAAGAGCCTCCTCGTGGGCGAGGGCGCCACGCAGGCCGATCACGATCGCATCGTCGACGCGATCAACGCGGGCGACGAGATCGAGAAGATCATCCACATGAAGACCCTCTACCTGGGCCCGGACGAGCTCATGGTCGCGGCGAAGATCGCACTCAACGCGAACAAGCCGCTGCGCGAGGCAGCTGTCGACATCGATGCGATCGAGGCCCGCATCCGCGAGGCTCTTCCGATCGCACGCGTGATCTACATCGAGCCCGACGTGTACCGGCCGTCGCTCGACCCCGAGCCGTCGACCGACGTCTTCGTGCTCAAGTCCTCCGACTGATCGCGCGCGGGGTGCCGTAGCCGTCAGCGCCGCTGCTCGAAGAAGCTCCGCAGCAGGGCCGTGGCGGCATCCGCTTCGACCCCGCCGACGACCTCGGCGCGGTACGGCAGCCGACGGTCGCGCAGCACGTCGTACATGGAGCCGGCGGCCCCCGCCTTGTCATCCCACGCGCCGAAGACGACGCGGCCGATCCGCGCCTGCAGGATCGCCCCCGCGCACATGATGCAGGGCTCGAGGGTCACGACGAGGGTGTGGCCGTCGAGATTCCACGAGCCGACGGACGCCGCGGCCGACCGCAGCGCCGCGATCTCGGCGTGCCCCGTGGGGTCGTGGGTCGCCTCACGATGATTGCGTCCTTCGGCGATGATCCGGCCCTCTGCGTCGAGCACCACCGCGCCGACCGGGATCTCCGAGGCCGCCGATGCCTCGGCCGCGAGCTCGAGCGCGCGTCGCATCGCACGGGCGTCGGAGGCGGTCATGCGTCGAGCCTACGACAGCCGCTCGGGCAGCCGGCGGCATCCGATGTCGTACCGGAGCCCCCGGCGCATTAGCCTGTATCCATGCGTGTCCACGTCGCCGACCACCCTCTCGTCACTCACAAGCTCTCGGTGCTGCGCGACCATCGCACCCCGTCGCCCGTCTTCCGGCAGCTGACCGAAGAGCTCGTGACGCTTCTCGCGTATGAGGCGACCCGCAACGTGAAGGTCAGTCCGGTCGAGATCACCACTCCCGTGACGACGACGATGGGCGTGAAGATCTCGGAGCCCCGTCCGATCGTCGTGCCGATCCTGCGCGCCGGCCTCGGCATGCTCGAGGGCCTGGTGAAGCTGCTGCCGACGGCAGAGGTCGGGTTCCTGGGCATGGTCCGCGACGAGGAGACCTTCGAGCCGACCACCTACGCCGAGCGCCTTCCCGACGACCTGAGCGATCGTCAGTGCTTCGCGATCGATCCGATGCTCGCGACCGGCGGCTCGCTGGCTGCCGCCATCCAGTTCCTCTTCGACCGCGGGGCCAAGGACGTCACAGCGATCTGCCTGCTCGGCACTCCCGAAGGCCTCGCCGCCATCGAGGCGCTCGTCGGAGACCGCGACGTGACGATCGTGCTCGGGGCCCTGGATGAGCGCCTCAACGAGAAGGGCTACATCGTGCCCGGACTCGGCGACGCCGGCGATCGGCTCTACGGCACCGTCTGACGGATCTCCGGCTCGCGCGGTTCGTCCTCGAGAAGGGGCACGCCGAAGCTCGCCACCACGTCTCGCACCTCGCCGAGGTACTGCTGAGCCTGTTCGGTGAGCGGTATGGCCGTGCGTCCGATCCAGCCGATCTCGATGCGCTCGTCGACGTCGAGGGGCACGGCGACGATCTCGGGATCGAGATCGTCGCTGATGATGCCGGTCGAGATCGTGTATCCGTCGAGACCGATCATCAGGTTGAAGATCGTCGCTCGATCGGAGACCCGGATCTCCCGCGCACTCGAGAGGGTCGAGAGGATCTCCTCCGCGAAGTAGAACGAGTTGTTCGCGCCCTGGTCGAAGGTGAGACGCGGAAGGCCGACGAGATCGTCGAGGGTCGCACGGTCTCGCGACGCGAGTGCGTTCCGCCGTGAGACGAAGATGTGCGGCTCGGCGATGAAGAGCGGATGGAATGCGAGACCCGAGTCCCGCAGGAGCTTGTCGATCACGTTGCGGTTGAAGTCGTTGCGGAAGAGGATGCCGAGTTCGCTGCGGAGCGTCCGCACATCCTCGATGATGTCCCACGTGCGGGTCTCGCGGAGCGAGAACTCGTATTCGGCGGCGCTCGAGCGCTTGACCATCCGCACGAATGCGTCGACGGCGAAGGAGTAATGCTGGGTGGAGACCCCGAGGAGGCGGCGCGACGGTGGCCGCCCGAGGTAGCGCTGCTCGAGAAGCTCGGCCTGCTCGACGATCTGTCTGGCATACCCGAGGAACTCCGTGCCGTCGCTCGTGAGCGTCACCCCTCGCGCCGACCGGGTGAGCAGATCGCGTCCGACTCGGCTCTCGAGGTCTTTCATCGCCGCGGACATCGTGGGCTGCGCGACATAGAGCACGTCGGCCGCCGCGGTGATGGACCCCTCCGCAGCGACCTCGATGAAGTACTGGAGCTGTTGCAGTGTGATCCCGCTCGATCGCCTAGGCATAGGAGAAGGCTATATCACCGCATAGCGGAGCCGAATTACCCGATAGCTCCGGCATCGCTGCACTATGAGATCACCGCTTTCGCGAGGCCCGATGGGCCTCCCCTCTTCCGGATTGGCCCCTCATGGCGAACGAGATCACGTTCAGCATCACGACCACTCGCTTCGACGAGGACTATGCCCCGTCCGACAGCTCGCGCATCACCACGAACTTCGCCAACCTCGCGCGCGGCGAGCGCCGCCAGCAGAACCTCCGCAACGCCCTGGAGATGATCGACCGTCGCTTCAACGACCTCGCGGGCGGCGACGAGCGCTACACGGTCGAGCTCGACATCGTCTCGGTGCAGTTGCGATTCGCCGATGGCAACGACGAGGAGTTCCCGGTGCTCGAGGTGCTCGACGTCCACATCGTCGACCGGCTGACCGGCGAACGCCACCATGGGATCGTGGGAAACAACTTCTCCTCCTACCTCCGCGACTACGACTTCAGCGTCGTCCTGCCTGCGGCGAGCGCGGCCGCCGGCGGATTCTCCACTCCCGACGACTTCGGCGTGCTGCACGGCAAGCTCTTCCAGCATTTCCTCGAGTCCGAGGCGTACCAGGAGCGCTTCTCGACCCTGCCGGTGATCTGCATCAGCGTCTCGACCAGCAGGACCTATCACCGCAACGGCAACCACCACCCCGTGCTCGGCGCCGAGTACGTGCAGGACTCCTTCTCGCTCACCGACGAGTACTTCGGGAAGATGGGGCTGCAGGTCCGCTACTTCATGCCACGCGGCAGCGTCGCCCCCCTCGCCTTCTACTTCCGCGGCGACCTCCTGAGCGACTACTCCGATCTGCAGCTCATCGGCACGATCAGCACCATGGAGACCTTCCAGAAGATCTACCGGCCTGAGATCTACAATGCGAATGCGCCGGCCGAGAGCGTCTACCGTCCGAGCCTCGCCCACGACGACTATCAGCAGACGGAGATCACGTACGACCGCGAGGAGCGCAGCCAGCTCGCCGTCGTGCAGGGACGCTACGCCGATGAGCACTTCGTCACGCCGCACCGGACGGTGCTGGACCGGTGGGCTGCCGGGTATCCCGCTCCGTCCTCCCCCGCGTCCGCCTCCCCCGTTGCGGTCCGATGACCGGCCGCGGATCGTCGACCGTGCGAGAACTCCTCCCCACCTCGATCGTCGGAAGTCTGCCCAAGCCGGCGTGGCTCGCCCGGCCCGAAGTCCTCTGGTCGCCGTGGGAGCTGCAGGGCGATGCGCTCGTGGAGGGCAAGCATGACGCCCTGCGCGCCGCAGTGCACGAGCAGCGTCGACGCGGGATCGACATCATCAGCGACGGGGAGCAGACCCGTCAGCACTTCGTCACCACCTTCATCGAGCATCTCGACGGAGTCGACTTCGAGAATCGGGAGACGGTCCGCATCCGCGACCGCTATGACGCGAGCGTGCCGACCGTCGTCGGCGCAGTGAGCCGCCGCGCGCCCGTGTTCGTGGACGACGCGGCCTTCCTGCGCCAGCAGACCGACCAGCCGATCAAGTGGGCGCTGCCTGGCCCGATGACGATGATCGACACGCTGTCGGACCGCCACTATCGCAGCCGCGAGAAGCTGGCATGGGAGTTCGCGACGATCCTCAATCAGGAGGCGAAAGAGCTCGAGGCAGCCGGAGTCGACATCATCCAGTTCGACGAGCCCGCGTTCAACGTGTTCTTCGACGAGATGAAGGACTGGGGCGTCGCTGCTCTGGAGCGGGCAGCAGAAGGACTGCGTGCGGAGACCGCGGTCCACATCTGCTACGGCTACGGGATCAAGGCCAACAACGATTGGAAGGCGACCCTCGGAGCCGAGTGGAGGCAGTACGAGGAGTCGTTCCCCCTTCTGCAGCGATCCACCATCGACATCGTCTCGCTGGAGAGCCACCACTCCCACGTGCCGCTCGACCTCATCGAGCTGATCCGCGGCAAGAAGGTGATGCTCGGCGCGATCGACGTCGCGAGCGAGCAGATCGAGACTCCGGAAGAAGTCGCCGACACCCTGCGGCGCGCGCTCGAGTTCGTCGATGCGGACCTGCTCATCCCCAGCTCGAACTGCGGGATGGCGCCCCTACCGAGGCGCGTCGCTCTCGACAAGATGAGCGCCCTGTCAGCGGGAGCGCGAATCGTGCGCGACGAACTCGGCGGCACAGGCGTCTGACCGCGCTCGAACAGCCGCGTCGTGTGACTCACGCCCTCACGAGGTAGCAGCGCTCCTCGCCGTACTTCGTGAAACCCGCTCGCGCGAGGATCGGCGCGGAGGTGGCGGTGCGCCCCTTCACCAACGCCGTGGTCGCTCCCCGTGCCGCGCTCTGGCGAAGCCGCTCCACGAGGACGGCACGGTAGGCTCCTCGTCCCCGTGCCTGCTCGATCGTCGCCGCTCCCCACAGACGTGCGAAGCCGTCGACGATCGTGCAGCCGCCCGTGCTGACCGCCTCGCCGTCCGCGCTGAGACGGGCGAGAACACGCACCTGCGTGCCTGCGTCGTACGCCGATGTGATCTCGTCGAGTTCGATGCGCAGGCCTTCGTCATCGAGCGGCTGCTGCTTCCAGACCGGCACATTGATCGCGTCGACTTCGCGAACCTGCTCGAGCGTTCGCACGACCTCCGCCCTGGCTTCAGGCGGGACATCGCTCGCGGCGCTGTCGATCGTGGCGCTGTCGATCCGGCTCGCGAAGACGGCCACGGTGTCGATGTGCTCGGCTCCGCGCTTGCGGAGCTCGGCTTCGAGATCGGGGCGGTCGGACGCGTTGGTCCAGAACCGCAGCTCGCTCTCGTCCCACGCCCTCGTGCGGTCGATGGCGTGTTCTACGACGGTCGCGGCATCCGCATCCGAGTCGACCTGCGAGCCGCGCACTCCGCCACCGAATCGCGTCGGATACCGCACCAGCTGCAGATGGCTCCGCTGCTGCTCGCTGCCGCGGGGAAACCACACCCACGCCGCCGAGGCTCGCAGGACATCATCGATCGTGTGAGTCATCGCTCTCCTCTGCCGACGGCGACCTCAGCTCGCCGCTCCGACCAGACGCGCGAAGGCGCTCATCCGAGCGACCCCCTCGGGAGTGCGCGGAAGATCGTCGAGCAGGGCCGGTGAGTGGATGAGGTACGCCGCGACCTGCGCCCTCGAGATCGCCACGTTCAACCGATTCTGCAGCAGGAGGAACTCCGGGCCTCGCGGAGCATCGCGTCCGCTGGACGCCGCGAGCGAGGTGATCGAGACCACCGCCTCCTTGCCCTGGAAGTTGTCGACCGTGCCGACCGGGACGTCGTGGAAGCCCGCCGCGGCGAGCGCATCGTGCACGGTCTGACGCTGGGCGTTGTACGGCGCGACGACGATGATGTCGTTCTGCGCCAGCGGGCGCGCCGTGGACTCCGCATCATTGTCGGTGAACGTGCGTCCGACGAGACCGCGTACCAGCGCCACCACTTCGGTCGCCTCTTCCGGCGACTCTGTGGCGTTGCCTCGATGCCGCAGCGGGACGACGTGGAGCCCCGCGTCGACGCCGTCGATCGACCGCCTCTCGGTTCCGGGTGCCGAGGCGAGCTGGCCCGCGTACGCGAGCCTGGACACCGGGGCCGCGACGAACGGATGCATGCGCCACGATCTCGCGAGGAAGTAGCCGTGATCGGGCTTGATGACCGCGTCGCCGTCCATGACCCAGCCGAGCGCCGAGGTGTCGACCGGCTCGGGGTGCGCGCCCTGACTGACCTGAGGAAGCTGCTGAGGGTCTCCGAGGAGCAGCAGGTTCTTCGCTCCGGCCGCGACGGCGATCGTCGACGCGAGCGAGAACTGCCCTGCTTCGTCGACCACGAGGAGATCGAGCCCTCCGCGCTCGACGCGGGCGGTGTTGCTGAAGTCCCACGCTGTGCCGCCGACGACCGCACCGTGCTCGGCCTGCTCGGCGAGGAATGACGCCATGCCGTTCTTGGAGATGACGGTGTAGCCCGGCTCGACGGAGGGGTCTTTCGGAGCCTTGCCGACCTGACTCGCCGGCACACCGTCGGCGACGACTCGTTCGAGGAGGTTCTCGATGATCGCGTGGGACTGCGCCACGACACCGATCCGGAATCCGTGCTCCTTCACCAGCCGGGCGATCACCTGCGAGCCCGTGTAGGTCTTGCCGGTCCCCGGGGGGCCCTGCACGGCGAGGTAGCTGCGGTCGAGATCGAGCACGCCTCGGACGATGGCGTCGATCACGTCGTCGCCCTGCTCGGGCAGCGGACGACCGGACAGCGTGCGCGGAGGGATGCGACGAAGCACGTCGGTGGCCGCGTCACGCGGGAACCCGGGGGCGGCCGCGTGGACGGAGTCCGCCCACTCATCGATCGCGCCCTGCAGCGAGACGACGCGTGGCGGCGCAGCCGGAGTGAGAGCGAGGGGAAGCTCGTCCCAGGTCTGCCCCTGGATCGCCGTCTCGGTGATCAGGTAGCCGTCGTCGAGCACCTCGGCGACCGTGACGGTGTGAGGGACATGCACCGCTCGTGACGGTGCCTCGGTGTCGAAGGGAGCCGGCACCGGATACAGGGCGAACGGCTGCGCCCCGGCGCCCAGAGTGGTGCCCGGCGACACCTCGCCGCGGATCTCGATGTCGCGCGACATCACCCGTCGGCCCTCGCCGATGCTCCAGTCCCTCTGCACGCGCGATGAGGCGCGGTCGATGCGCACGACGTCACGCGTGCCGTCCCACATCGTGACGGGTTCGCGCAGTCGCTGGAAGTGCGAGACCCAGAAGCTCTTCGCCTCGCGCGGGAAGTAGTCGATCGCCGCGGCCGCGATGCGATGCACCTGACCGTCGTCGCCTGCGTCGACCGCGCGCTCCGCATCGGCGAGCAGTGACACCGAGCGCGGTGACGGCTCGTAGATCACCTCGTCCGCTTCATCCGGCGGCGCCGGAGTCACGCCCTCAGCCCTCGCGATGTCGATCAGCCAGTTGCGGAGGCGCCGGGTGGAGACGCAGTCGTAGCGGTTGTAGTCGGCGAGGTCGGCGAACACGGCATCCGCTTCTTCCTGCTCCCCCGCCGCCGCGAGCTCTCGAGCCGCGACGTACTGCACGATCGAGTCATCGCCCTTCTGGACGTCGCTCGTGCGCACATCCGCGCCCATGTAGAGAGGCTCGAGCTTCTTGATGGAGTACGACCTCGTGCCGACCCGCACGGTCCGCAGCACGAGCGGATACAGGTCGACGAACACTCCTTCACGCAGCAGTCGATCGATCTCGCCCTCACGGACGCCGTGCCGCGCCGCCATGGCCACGAGGTGCGAGGTCTCATACGGGGCGTAGTGATAGATGTGCATGCCCGGATGAGCCGCGCGCCGCAGCTTCACGAAGTCGAGGAACCTCTCGAACGCCTCGCGTTCCGCCGCGAAATCGTGTGCCCAGAGCGCGGTGTACTGATCGGAGTTGTCGACCCATCCGAAGAGGTAGTCGATCCCCCAGTGAGCCTGACCGTCCGGCGCCGGCTCGGTGTAGAGAGGGTCACCCTCGAAGTCGAAGAAGATGTCTCCGTGGCTCGGCACCGGGAGCGTATGGATCGCGGCCGCGTAGTGCACGTCATAGGTCGGCGCACCGTCGGCATCCGCCTGGATCTGCAGTCGGGCCTGTGCCCTCAGAGTCTCGAACGTGTCGGTGTTCATGCCGTCAGGGGGCGTGGGCGCCTCTGCCAAGGCATCGATGGTCTCGATGCCGGCGGCTCTCAGTCGCGCACGCTGCACGGGCCGCATGCGGGCGACCATGAGGAGATCTCGGTGCGCGATCACCTGTTCCTCGCAGGTGGCGCAGCGCCCGCACGCCACGACCTCGAGATCGCCGCGGTCGTCGCCCCACGCCAGCGCGGCCCCGGCGGAACCGTCGTCGATGCGACGATCTGCGATGAGCGCGCGCAGACGCGCCCGTCGCACCTGGAACAACGGGAGGAGGTCGTCGACGGAGTGGGTGCTCACTGAGCCGTCGCCGAGGATGAGGTCGACCTCGTCGGATCGTGGGATGCCGAGCCGATCGAGCTGATCGACATATGCCGCGAGCTGCATGAGGGCCGTGACCCGCGCTTTTCGGGCGAGCTTCGAGTCCTGCACCCGCCAGCGACCGTCGTCGTCGCGCTTCAGGAAATCTGCGAATCCCACGAACTCGGGTGTAGCGAAAGCCGCCTGGAAGACGACGACAGCGTCGGAGCCGAGTGCCTGGACCGTCTCTTCGACCGCCGCCGCCAGGGCAACTGCGTCGACGGACGACACCTTCTCGACGAGATGCACCCGATCGGCGCCGAGATCATCGAGATAGCGCGCCAAGACGTTCCGCTCATGCACGTCTCCGAGCAGCGCCGCCCGCGCCAGCGTCGCGTCTTCGGGCTCGTCGATCGCGGGGACCCGCCCCAGCTTGGCGTCGATCGCACGGCACCACGCGAACTCGCATTCGGCGGCCGCCTTGAGGTCGCTCGCGCTCCAGATGACGCGCTGCGCCTGAATGTCGATCCGCACGATGCTCCCGTTCTGTCGGACACTTCGACACTAGCCGCGGCATCCGACACGGGATCACGATGGGCCGCTCAGCGCCACCAGGAGTCGTCGGGCGTGACCGGCAGGTTGCGCTTGTGCTGGGTGGCGAGATAGCGCGACTCGATGCGCCCGGCGACCTCCGGGTCGACCTGGCGCCCTTCGAGGAAGTCGTCGATCTGCTCGTAGGTGAGTCCGAGCTCGTCCTCATCGGCGCGACCGGGCTGACCGTCGAGCAGATCGGCGGTGGGCACCTTGTAGGCGAGCTGGTCGGGAGCGTCGAGGAGCAGGAGAAGCGAACGCCCCTGCCTCTTGGTGAGCCCGGCGAGCGGGAGGATGTCGGCGGCCCCGTCGCCGAACTTCGTGTAGAAGCCCGTCACGGCCTCAGCCGCGTGGTCGGTGCCGATCACGAGCAGACCGTCGTGGCCGGCCAGCGCGTACTGCGTCACCATGCGCACTCGCGCCTTGATGTTGCCGCGATTGAAGTCGCTGATGTCGCTCGTGACGGCGAACTCGATGTCCTCCTCGACGCCGTCGACGCCGTTCTGGATGTTCACCTCGACCGACGCATCCGGCTCGATGAACTCGAGTGCTGCCTGGGCATCCGCCGCGTCCTTCTGGATGCGGTACGGCAGCCGGACGGCGAGGAACTTCGCCTCCCCGCCCTCTGCTCGCACCCGCTCGACGGCGAGCTGCGCCAGACGACCGGCGAGTGTCGAGTCCTGACCGCCCGAGATGCCGAGCACGAAACCTTTCGCGCCGGTGGTGCGCAGGTAGTCGACGAGGAACTGCACGCGGCGCTCCACCTCGATCTCGGGGTCGATCTCGGCCCTCACGCCGAGCGCTTCAGAAATCTGCTGCTGCAGGGTCATGTGTTCCTCCGGTCTACCCGACGTCAGTATCCTCCTCCAGTGTTACATCGAGATGACGTGGATCGCACGCGCGTGACTCCGCGGCGGCCGATGCACCTGAGAGGATGGCGGAGTGAAACTTCTCGTCGCAGCCATGGCCTCCGAACTCGCAGCGTTCCCGGAGGAGCTCGAGGGATTCGACCAGCTCGTGACCGGCGAGGGCAAGATGCAGGCCGTCTACGCCCTGACCCGTGCGCTCGACGCCAAGGAGTACTCCGAGGTCGTGGTCGTCGGCACCGCCGGTGGGATCGACCCTGAACTCGAGGCGACGGTCCACGAGATCGGCAGCGCGCTGCAGCATGACGTGTTCGACCTCGACGGTGTCGCAGGGCAGCACGTCTCCCTGCCGGCGCGCGTGTCGACGGGCCGCGAGGGTGTGCTGATCGCGACCGGAGACAGCTTCGTCGGCGATGCGGGGATCACGGCCGTCATCCGGCCGTCCGGTGCGGGACTGGTCGACATGGAGACCTATGCGTACATCTGGGTCGCCGAGAAGTTCGGGGTGCCGATCCGTGCTTTCCGAGCGATCTCCGATCGAGCCGAGGACGGTGCGCTCGTCGACTTCCGCGAGGCGATCGCCCGCTGCAGCGTGCAGCTGCGCGAGGTGATCCGTCGGGAGTACGGCGTCTGAGACACGCACCGCGTCGGTGCGGGGTCTCAGCGAGTCTCGATGACGCTCGGCCCGTTCGGCGTCGCGCGTACGGAGAGCTGCGCGGGGATCTGCTCCTGCATCGCCTCGACGTGGCTGATCACCCCGACGGTGCGACCGCCCTGTCGGAGCTCGTCGAGGGTGCGCATAGCGACGTCGAGCGTGTCGCCGTCGAGGGATCCGAACCCCTCGTCGATGAAGAGGGTGTCGAGACGGATGCCGCCGGCTCGCGCCGTGACCACCTCGGCGAGTCCGAGAGCGAGGGCGAGCGAACTCAGGAACGTCTCGCCTCCTGACAGGGACTGCGCTGGCCTCGTCTGGCCGGTGAATGCGTCGAACACGACGATCCCGAGCCCGGATGCCGCGCCGCGCGCGGCGAGCGCGTCGGAGTGACGCAGTTGGTAGCGCCCGGTCGACATGTCACCGAGGCGTCGATTGGCCGCCTCGACGATCTCCTCGAGCTCCGCGGCCAGCACGAACGTCTCGAGGGTCATCTTTCGCGTGTTCGCACCGCGCCCGGCGATGGTGTCGGCCAGGTTCTGCAGGACTTCGTACTCGGCGGCGTCCTCCGCGGTGCGCGCGTGCTCGGCGGCGGCGGCCTCGATGAGTGCTGCGAGCTGCTCCGCCACGGCGGCAGCTCGCCCGGCTTCGTCGACCGCTGCCGACCAGCGCTGCCGAGCGGCGAGGGACCTCAGCTCGGCGGGATCGAGATCGATCGGCTCCTCGGGCAGCGTGCGCAGTTCGAGGTCGAGGAGGATCGCGCGCTCCTTCTCTCTGAGCACGGCATGCTGCGTGATCCGGCTCTCGAGCGCCGCCTGGGAAGCGGCGGAGCGCAGCGCCCGCTCGACAGCGGCCACGTCGGGAAACTCGGAGGCGGCGAGTGCGGCGTCCCGCTCGAGCATCGCCGCGGTCGCCGCCTCTGCTCTGCGCTCACGTTCGGCCGACGCCTCGACCAGCGCGAGAGCAGCCTGAACTTCATCGAGCGTCGCAGCGAGCCGCGCTGCCACGGAGTCGAACGGTCCTTTCGCGTCGGCGATCGCCTGACGCGCCTCGGCCATGCGCTGAGCCACGAGCGAGTGCTCCTCGCGGGCTGCGGCCAGCGCGGCGGAGTCACGTTCGCGATCGATCTCGAGCTGCCGGATGCGTTCGATCAGGGCGTCGCGCCGCTGTTCGAGCCTCGTCCGCTCGTGCGAGGCCTCGACGCTCTCCGCGTGTGCGGCGGTCGCGTCGTGCAACTCTGTGGCCGCCTCATCGGCTGCTCGGCCGTCGGCCCGGGTGACTGCGGCGGCGAGATCCGCACGCAGCGCGGACACGTGCTCGGCGGCGTCCCGCTCACGCCGGGCGATGATGTCGCGCTCGGTCTCGGCTTCGTCGACGTCGTCGGCGGACACCGGATCCGTGTGCACGGCGGGAGCGGGATGCTCGGGGGATCCGCATACCGGACACGCGTCGTCGTCCTGCAGGGAAGCCGCCAGCTCTCCCGCGATGCCGTCGAGGCGCCGCTGTCTGAGCTGAGCCAGCGCCGTCTGGGCCGCGGCGAGCGCGGCGCTGGCCTCAGCGAGCTCTCGCTCCGCGCCGCCGTGCGCGACGCGGAGGCGTTCCGCCTCGAGCGCCGCCGCATGCCGCACGGCGGCACCATCTCGCGCTGCAGCCAGATCCGCGACGCGATCGGCACGCTGCCTCGCGGCGTCGCGGTCCAGAGTGAGCTGTTCGAGCTGTCCCGGAAGAGCGAGGCGATCGGCCTCCGCGGCCTCGATCCGCGCGGTCGCCGCCGCCACGGCATCCGCGGCCGCGGTGAGTTCGGCGTCGAGAGCGGACGCGGAACCCTCCAGTTCCGCCGCCCGCTGCCACGTGCCCGTCTGCCTGGTGCGCTCAGCCGCCCATTCCGCGAGATCGTCCGTGACGATGTCGTGAGCCGCCCACACGGCGCGTGCGCGCTTCTCGGCTTCGATCGACGCATCGAGCGCAGAAGACGCCGTCGCCGCGGCCGTGATCGGGCCCCGAAGAAGCTCCGCAGTCCGAGCCTCGTGCAGTTCCGTCCGCGCGTCCGCGATCCGATGCTCCTCGGCCTCGAGACGATCGAGCGCTGCCCTGGCACGATCGCGCTCGATCTGCGCCCTCTGCTCGTCTCGCAGCGTCGCGAGCGCCGCATCCGCGGCATCCGACTCCTTCTCGGCGTCGACACGCTCCGCCGCGCGACGCTCGGCGCGGTAGTCCGCTCGAGCCTGAGCGCGACGCAGACGGTCGAGACGCTCGTCCGTCGTCATCACGAGGGACTCCGCCTCACTCGATGCGGTGTCGCCTCCCTGCGCGTCGCTGTCATGCCCGAGGTCGGCGTTGTCGACCAGTCGCTCGCCTTCGTCGAGGCGGGCTGACACGGTGGCGAGACGGGCTCCGAGTGACCGCTCCGCCGCCTTGCGTCGCTCGTCGAAACGCGTCTGCACGTCCTCGAACCGCTCGGTGCCGAACAGCCGCCGCAGCAGCGCCTGCCGCTCACGACTGCCGGCGAGCAGGAACTCCGAGAAGCGGTTCTGCGCGAGCAGGATCACCTGCAGGAACTGCTCACGGCTGAGCTGCAGGATCTCGTCGAGTTCGTAGGCTGCCTCGCGTTCCTTCGCAGCGAGTCCGATCCACTCGCCGCCGACCAGCGTGTCGAGATGCACGGCTGCCGACTGCACCGTCATCCCGCCGCCACGCTTCTTGGGCCGCTCGTACTCGGGCGAACGTGTGACCCGGTATCGGCCTGCCGGAGTGCTGAACTCGACGACGACCTCGGTGACGTCGTCGGGCTCGCAGTGGTCGCTGCGCAGTCGCTTCTCGCCACCCTCGTACCGTGGCACCCCACCGTAGAGAGCGAAGCAGACCGCATCGAGGATGCTGGATTTGCCTGCTCCCGTGCGACCGGCGATCAGGAAGATGCCGTCGTCTGCGAAGGCGTCGAAGTCGACGACCTGACGATCGCGGAACGGCCCGAAGCCCTCGACCTCGAGGAGGTGCAGCTGCATCAGAGCGCCTCCTTCGCTGTCGGAGAGTCTTCGCGTCGAGCGGCCACCGGACTAGACGAGGGCTTCTGCACGAACGCGGTCATCGAGCACCTCGCGGATCAGCTCGGCCTCGCGCTCGGTCGCCCCGTGTCCTGAGCGGACGTGCTCGAGGAAGGCCTCGATCCGTTCAGGATCGGTCACGGCACCCTGCAATCTCTCGACGTACGACCGCTCGATCGTCTCCGAGGTCTGGGACGGCTGATGCTGCACCATCGCGCAGTGCGGATACCGCTCACGGAGTCGGCGCATCGGCTCTGTCTGGGCGAGCGCGTCGGTGTAGACCGCGCAGACCCAGTCCTCCGCGTGGGCGGCGACGTTCTCGGTCGACAGGATCTCCTCGAGGGTGCCCGTGAGCGTGACGAGACGGCGAGGCACGGGGAGCTCGAGCCACTCGACCGATGCCAGTCCGGTCGCGTCGAGCTCGACCAGCCAGGACCCGCGCGGCTTGTTCTGCTCGCCGAAGCTGTAATGCAGGGGGGCGCCCGAGTAGCGCACGCGCTCGCTGATCTGCTGGCGCCCGTGGATGTGACCGAGGGCGACGTAGTCGGGACCGTCGAACACGGTCAACGGCACGACGTCGAGACCGCCCTGCCGGACCTCGCGCTCGAGGCCCACCGTGGCGTCGACCCCGGCGGAGAAGCAGTGGGCGATCGCGACGGACCGGCCGGGGTGTTCATTCATACCGACCCGTACGAGGTCCATGGCGTGCGCCAGCGTCTGAGCCTGCGTGCGCAGTTCGGCCCCGTTCCAGTGCTGTCGGACGATGGCGGGCTCGAGGTAGGGGATGCCGAAGAAGTGCACGGGGCCGTCGGCGTCTGTCAGTGTCACCGGAGTGCCGATCGCGAGGGGGTCGGTCAGCACATGGATGCCGTCACGCAGCAGTCGCGCCTGGAACCCCAGCCGCGCGGCGGAGTCGTGGTTGCCGCTCGTGACGATCACACGGGCCCCCGTCTCGTGCAGCGCCACGAGAGCGTCACCGAGAAGCGTGTACGCGGGGCCGGCGGGGGTCGCCGAGTCGAACACGTCGCCGGCGACGATGACGACGTCGACCGCGTGGTCGCGAACCTGCGCCGTGAGCGCCCCGAGCACCTCGGCCAGCGCGTCCATGGTCGAGTTGCCATGGAAGGTGCGGCCGATGTGCCAGTCGGAGGTGTGCAGGATTCGCATACTCACACGCTACGAACCCCCACCGACATTCGGTCCGAGGCGTGCCGTGGCGCCCGTTCCCCGCATCGAGATCTCCGCGATCCGGCCGAGAGAGGACGCCACGACGACGTCAGTGCGCAGCGACGGCCAGTCCCGGCTGCGCCGGCATCAGCTCGTCCTTCGTGCCCCGCACCATCACCGCGGCGATCACGGCGGCGACGAGCATGAGGATCGACGCGACGATGAAGACCCAGCCGTAAGCGTCGGTCAACTGCCCGGGGTCGAGATCCGCCTGGGCGTGCCCTCCGACCGACGCGGCGTACACGGCTGTGAACACCGACAGGCCGATCGATCCGCCGATCTGCATGGCCGAGTTGGCGACTGCCGACGCGATGCCCGCGTCGTGCGGAGCCACTCCGGTGAGAGCGAGGTTCTGCAGCGGGATGAAGACGAAGCCCATGCCGACGCCGAGCAGCACGAGCGCCGGGGCGATCTGCACCAGGTAGGCGCCGTCCGGGGTGATGCCCGACAACAGGAACAGACCCGCCGCGGCGATGAGCGGTCCGACGATCATCATCGGCCGCGGTCCGATCACTCCGAGCAGCTTGGTCGCGATCGGGGCGATGATCATCGTGGCGATCGGCAGCGGCAGGGTCGCCGCGCCCGCCTGAAGCGCGCCCATCCCGAGCACGAACTGCAGGTGGAAGGTCAGGTAGAGCGTCGCGCCGATCATGATCGCTCCGGCCACGCCCTGGATCAGGAACGCACCACCCCTGACCCGGTCCGCGACGACCCGCAGCGGAAGGAGCGGCTGGGCCACGCGGCTCTCGACCCAGACGAACGCGGCGAGCAGCACGACTCCGAGCACGAGGAAGGTGATGGTGAGCGGGTCGCCCCAGCCGTTCTCGGCGAGGCTGAACCCGTAGACGAGGGAGCCGAGACCGAGGGTCACGGTGATCGCGCCCCAGACGTCGTAGCGGTTGTCGCCGTCCGCCCTGCTCTCCGTCAGGAAGAGCGCTCCGCCGATCAGTCCGATCGCGACGAAGAACAGGTTGACGAGCAGGCACCAGCGCCAATCGGTGAACTCCGTGAGGAATCCGCCCAGGAGCAGACCGACGGCCGCTCCTGTTCCTGCGACCGTCCCGAAGACGGCGAACGCCGTGTTGCGCTCCTTCCCGGAGGGGAAGGTCACGGTGAGGAGAGCGAGGGCGGCGGGAGCGAGGAGCGCGGCGAAGACCCCCTGGAGGCCGCGCGCGAGGATCAGCTCCCAGCCGGACTGCGCGAGGCCGCCGAACAGGGACGCCGCGCCGAAGCCCACCATCCCGATCATGAAGGTGCGCTTGCGACCGAGGTAGTCGGCGATGCGTCCTCCGAGCAGAAGCAGCGCGCCGAAGGCGAGGGCGTAGGCCGTGACCACCCACTGACGCTGGCCGTCGCTCAGACCGAGCGATGCCTGCGCCTGCGGCAGGGCGATGCTGACGATGGTGCCGTCGAGGACGACGATCAGCTGCGTGAGGGAGATGACGACGAGCGCCCACCACCGTGTCTGGGGGCGGGCGCGCAGGGACGATGACATGGAAGAACCTCCGGTGTCGGGGACGATGCCGGAGGTTTCGAGCCTCGGACCAGCGCGCGTCAGCGCCTGACCACCTCAGCCGACGGGGCTGAGCAGAGCATCCATATTACCGGAGGAATGACGCCGCGTAACACAGCGTCACACGTCGATGCGTCAGCGCGAGCGCAGCAGAGACGCGTGCTCGGGATGCGCCTGGAACCAGTCGGCGACATACCAGCACACGGCGTCGACCTTGCGATCTCCGCGCTCCTCGATCTCGGCGACCGCTCCCTCCACGACGACGCCCGCGTAGCCGTGGCCGCGGAAAGTCGGGATGGTGAAGGCTCGCGTCAGGGCGATCGTGTTCCCGTCGTCGCGATAGTCGAGCACGCTGACGAGCTGCCCGTCGCGCGTCAGCGTGTACCGCGAGGCGTCCTTCTCATCAGTGAGGATGAAGCCGGCAGCGAGGGTCGAAGTGGTCACCTTCTCCACGTTACGCCTCGCTCCCCGGCCGGCGGCCGTTTTGACACGCGCGGACTTCTTCCGACATAATCCCCCCATGACTACCAACGCAAGCCCTTTGTCCGCCCAGGAGGCGAACAGGACTGCCGGGATGATGATGCCCGGTCGCGTTGGCATGTGTTGCCGAATGTGTCGCTGAACGAACAGCCACTCCGTCTGACCTGACTTCTCGCGATCTGCGAGGACTGGTCTCCGAGCACCCACCCCGTGCTCGCTTCCCGGCTCGCCCGGTCATTCATGCAACGCATCAGAGCCTTCTTCCGGCTCACGTCCTGAGGACTACATCATCATGTCGAACATCGCACTTCTCGAGCGTCCCGCCGCCGCCACCGCCGTCCGCACCGTCTCGTCGGAGCCCGCCGCACCGCTCGATGCAGATCTTCCCGCCGTCCGCTCGCCGCGAGGATTCGCCCTCTACGTCGGTCTCGACGAGATCAAGGCGGCCGAAGCCGGCGTCAGCCTCCCGCTCCTGGTCGACGCTCTGCGCCGCACCCTCGCCGAGCTCGCACCGGGTGCCGAGACGCACGCCACCGTCGCCCTGGCCCCGCACGGCTCCGGCGGCCGCGACCTCGACGTCGTCCGTCTCGCACTGCACGAGCCGGGTGCGATCGCACGCACCAAGGCCGCTGCCGAAGAGGAGGCGACCGACGAAGAAGGCGGCGTCGTGGTCGACATCTCGCGCAAGCGCGTGCTGATCGACGGCGAGTCCGCGGCGTTCACCTACAAGGAGTTCGAGCTGCTGCAGTACCTCGTGCTCCGTGAAGGACGGACGATCGAGCGCAGCGAGCTGGTCTCCGCGCTCTGGCAGGCGCAGGACGACGAGACTCCCGGCGAGCGCACGATCGACGTGCACGTGCGGCGTCTGCGCGCGAAGCTCGGCCGCTACGAGGACATCGTCCGCACCGTGCGCGGCATCGGCTACCGCTTCGACCGGCACGCCGACGTCGTCATCCGCTACGGCCACGGAACGCCCTCGCCCGACCGCTTCTGATCCGAGTGTCAGCCCCGCCACGTATGGTGGGCGCATGACCCTGACCGCGGATGCCGGAGCCGCCGATGCGGCCTCCCGCGGCGCGCCGCGCGAGACCGTGTATCGGCCGGCCGCACCCGTCGATCTCCGCGCGACGGTGGGCATGCTGCGACGGGGGCCCGGCGACCCGACCATGGTGTTCGACGGCCCGGTGATCTGGCGCACGCTGCGAACGCCGCTCGGTCCTGCCGCACTCGCGCTGCGCGCCCGCGGCGACGAGATCATCGCCACGGCGTGGGGCGACGGAGCGGAGCACGCGCTCGACAGCGTCCCGGAGCTGTGCGGCGCGAACGACGACCCCACCGGCTTCGATCCCTCCCATCATCCGCTGATCGCCGACGTCGCACGCCGGTCGGTCGGCATCCGCCTGGCTCGCACGGGCGTCGTGTTCGACGCTCTCGCGTGCGCGATCATCGAGCAGAAGGTGACCGGCCTCGAGGCGTTCCGTGCATGGAGACAGCTCGTCACGAAGTTCGGCGAGCGCGCACCCGGTCCCACCCCGAGGCCGATGTACACCGCCCCCACCGCCGCGCAGTGGCGCCGCATCCCGTCGTGGGACTGGCACCGGGTCGCGGTGCAGCCGCCGCAGTCGAAGACCGTCGTGCGCGCCGCCGAGCGCGCTGAGAGCGTCTCGCGCGCACTTCTGGCCGCCCCCGCCGGCGAGGAGCGCGATCGCGTGCTGACGAGCTTGCCGGGCGTCGGCATCTGGACCTCGGCCGAGACCCGCATCAGAGCCCTCGGCGATCCTGACGCCGTGAGCGTCGGGGACTACCACCTGGCCCATCAGGTCGGCTATGCCCTCACGGGCCACCGCACGGATGACGACGGGATGCTCGAGCTGCTCGCCCCGTGGGCCGGCCACCGGCAGCGAGTGATCCGCCTCATCTTCGCGAGCAGGGTGAGCGAACCCCGTCGTGGGCCGCGGCTCTCCCCCGAAGATCATCGGAGTCGCTGACCCTGCCGCACGGCGCGGATCGCCCCTAGGCTGAGGCCATGTCCCGCAACGCACTCCGCTTCTCCGTCACGGCAGGGCTGCTCATCGTCGGTGTCGTGATCGGCCTGATCTTCCAGAACGTCTGGCTCGGCATCCTGCTCGCCGCGATCGTCTGGCTCGGCTGGTTCATCGGCTACGAGTCCCGGCGCGGCCACAACACCGGCGTCAACGACGAGGACCACGGCGTCGAGCTCTGAGCGTCAGTAGTAGACCGCCAACGGACCGGACGGCCCCTCTACCACCCGCACGGGCGTATCGAACACCCGGGTGAGCACGTCGCCGGTCATGATCTCGGCGGGCGACCCGAACTCGATGACGGCTCCGTCCTTCATGGCGCAGATGTGGTCGGCGTAGTGCCCCGCGAAGTTGATGTCATGCAGCACGATGACGATCGTGCGCCCCAGCTCCTCCGACGCCCGGCGCAGGTGCTTCATCATCTGCACGGCGTGCTTCATGTCGAGGTTGTTGAGTGGCTCGTCGAGCAGCACGAACTCGGTGTCCTGCGCCAGGACCATGGCGACGTAGGCTCGCTGTCGCTGGCCGCCGGAGAGCTCGTCCAGGTATCGACCTTCGAGGTCCCCGAGATCGAGGAAGTCGATCGCTCTGCTGATGAGCTCCTCGTCGGCGCGCGTCAGCCGGCCCTTCGAATGCGGGAAGCGCCCGAAGCCCACCAGCTGGCGCACGGTGAGACGGGTGACGAAGTGGTTCTCCTGCCGCAGCACCGAGACGATCTTGGCGAGATCCTTCGACTTCGTGGTCGCCACGTCGTATCCGGCGATCTCGATCGCTCCGGCGTCCATGCCGCCGAGCCGGCCGATCATCGTCAGCAGAGTCGACTTTCCCGCGCCGTTCGGACCGATCAGTGCCGTGATGCCGCCGGAGGGGATCCGGAGGTCCACAGGGCCGATCGCGACCTGGTCGCTGTAGTCGCGGCGGACGCCGTCGAGTGTGATCACAGCCTGCCCTTTCTGAGGATGACGACGAGGAACACGGTTCCTCCGACGAGTTCGATGAGGATCGACACCATGCCCTGCGCGTAGAAGACGTTCTTCATGACGAAGTACGCCCCGGCGAGGATCGTGAAGGCGGTGAGCACCGCCACCGGGAAGATGAGCCGGTGGTCGTATGTATCGGCGAACTGGTACGCGAGGGTCGCGACGAGAAAGCCGAGGAACGTCATCGGGCCCACCAGCGCGGTGGAGGTCGCCATCAGCACGGCGACGAGGAAGAGCACGGCATAGAGCTCACGCTTGTGGTCGAGTCCGAGCGAGCGCGACACGTCGGGTCCGAGCGCGAGGAGATTCAGCCGCCGTGCCCGCAGCCACAGCAGCGCGGATGCGGCGACGCACAGCGGAATCGCGAGCGGCAGGTAGGACGCGTCCGCGTTGGAGACGTTGCCGAAGAGGCGAGCCGCCAGCACGTCGAACTCGCTCGGTGTGAGCAGCCGCTGCATGAAGGTCGAGATCGCCCCGAGTCCGCCGCCGATGATGATCCCGATCAGGAGCATGATCTGGAGGTTTCCGTAGCGCCCCGACAGCAGCCATCCATAGAGCGCCATCGCGAGCCCCACCATGATGACGACCTGCAGGCCGAACTGCCAGACGCCCTGGATCGCGACGAGCCCTGCGACGCCGAACAGGTAGACCGTAGTCGTCTGCACCACCCGATAGAGCGATTCGAACCCCATGATCGACGGCGTGATGATGCGGTTGTTCGTGACCGTCTGAAAGCTCACGGTCGCGATCGCCTGCGCCACCGCGACCACTGCCATCACGGTCACATTCGTCACGCGGAGCTTCGCGATGCGCCAGAACCCAGGCGATCCGATCGGCATGGGGTTGTCCCAGGCGAGCAGGGCGAAGGCGAAGGCCGCGGAGAGGACGATGAGGACGCCCAGCACCAGGGCGTAGCGACGGCGCGCATGCGCGGACGTGAAGGATCCGGAGGTGCGGGCATCGACCGCGAGTGCGCTAGCCACGACGACGCTGCCTCAGCAGCAGGAGGATGAAGACGATCGCGCCGACGATCCCGAGGATCAGCGAGACCGGGACCTCGAACGGCATGATGATCGTGCGGCCGATGATGTCGCAGACCGTGACGATCGCGATGCCCAGCAGACACACCCACGGCAGGTTGCTGCGCAGGTCGTCTCCTCGGACCATCGAGACGATGTTGGGCACGATCAGTCCGAGGAACGGGAGGTTGCCGACGACGACCGTGACGACTCCGGTGGTGACGGCGATCAGCACGGTCCCGAGCAGGATCACGCGGTTGTAGTCCACGCCGACGTTGGTGGCGATCTCCTCCCCCAGTCCGGCGATCGTGAGGCGGTCCGCCACGATGAAGACGACGACCCCGACGACCGCCACGATCCAGAGCATCTCGTACTGCCCGCGGAGCACCGAGGTGAAGCTGCCGGCGAACCAGACGCCGATCGCCTGGAGCGAGTCGGTGACGAGCGCGAAGTACGTCGACACCGATCCGACGACGGCGCCGAGCATGATCCCGACGATCGGGACGATGAGCGACGACCGGAGGGAGACGCGGCGCAGGAATGCGAAGAAGACCATCGTGCCGATGAAGGCGGCGATGATGGCGCCCGTCATCCTCAACGGGATCGACGGGTTCGGCACCAGCACCATGACGGTCAGCAGACCGAGCCCTGCCCACTCGGTCGTGCCGGTGGTCGTGGGTTCGACGAAGCGGTTCTGGGTGAGGAGCTGCATCACGAGCCCGGCCATCGCCATGGCGGCTCCCGCGAGGACGAGAGCGATCGTGCGCGGCACGCGGGTGATCTGGAACATCTCCGCGCCGTCCGCGGCCCCCGCGATGTCGTATACGCCCGTGAAGAGCGACACGACGAGGAGTGCGACGACGACGAGGATGCCGACGAGCAGCTTCACGTCGAAGAGCCGCCCGACGGAACGGGGCGACTCGATGGATGCGGTGCGGGTGTGGGTGCGGGTCATCATGCGACGCCGGACGGCGGCATCCGCTCGGAGCGGATGCCGCCGGTCGGCCCTACTTCTGCGCGGCCTCGAGCGCGTCGGCGAGGTCCTCGAGGAACGTGGTGTACGTCTGGATGCCCTCGTTCAGGTAGGTGTCCGTGGGCATGTAGACGATCTGCTCGTCAGCGACGGCAGTGACGCCGGCGAGCGCCTCCGAGCTCTCGAGGATCTCGGACGCCTGCACGTAGTCGGGGGTCTCGGCGGCGAAGACCGCATCGCGGTCGAGCACGAGAAGCCAGTCGGGGTTGGAGGAGGCGATCGCCTCGACGGAGATGTCGTCGCCCTGGTGGTCGTCGGAGGCGTCATCGACCTCGAGCGCCGGCGTCAGACCGAGGATGTCGTAGATCGGTCCGAGCGAGCGCCCGACGGTCGGCGCGAGGTACCCGATCTCGCCGCCGGAGGTGTTCACCGCCATGACGGTGTCGGCGTCGTCGTATGCGGCCTTGGCCCGCTCGACGGCCGCGTCGAAATCGTCGACGAGCGCCTGCGCCTCGTCCTGCTTGCCGAAGATCTCGCCGAGGACGGTGGTCTGACGCTTGAGCTCCTCGTCGAAGGGCTCGCCCTCGCGCGGCTCGAGGTCGATGATCGTGGCGTCCGGCACGAGCTCCGCGATCGCCTCGTTGTGCTGGGTGAATCGCTGGCCGCTGATGATGAGGTCGGGTTCGACGGCGACGATCGCCTCGAGGTCGGGCTCGCTGTGCAGGCCGATGTCGACGATCGACTCGTCGTCGAGGTACGACACGGTGTCCGGCATGAGCGCGACAGCGCCGGCCGAGAGCTCGACTCCCCAGTCGGAGAGGGTCTGGAACGTGCGGTTGTCCAGTGCGACGACGGATGCAGGGGGCGTGGCGATCTCGTGCGATCCGCTGTTGTCCTCGACGGTGACCGAGTCCGCTGCGGCTGCGGTCCCCTCCGGCTCGGCGTCGGAGCCGGAGGCGCAGCCGGCGAGGGTGAGGAGGCCGACGAGACCGACGCTCGTAGCGGTGAGGATTCTGGGCATGGACATGGAGAGACTCCTGTTCTGCGGTGATGAGTGCGCGGAAACGGCGCGGGAACGGCGGACTTAGGATGCCCTAACTCCACCTCCAAGATAGGTTAGCCTTACTTTATGAGCGATACGAAATCCCGCTTCTCCATCGAGCGCCGCGGCCTCGATCTGCGCTTCCGCACCGTCACGCTGACCGCCCGGGAATGGCTGGCCCCTGGCTACGTGCGTGTCCAGCTCAGTGGCAGTGACCTCGAGGGCTTCGACTCTCCCGGCTCCGACGACCACATGCGCCTCTTCTTCCCGTCCGGTCCCGTGGAGTCCCTCGAGCAGATGCGGGAGGCGCCGAGTCGCGAGTACACACCTCTCGCCTGGGGCGACGACTGGCTCGACGTCGAGTTCGCGGTGCACGGCGACGCAGGGGTCGGCGCCCCGTGGGCCGCGACCGCTCCGCTGGGTGCATCGATCGGAGTCGGTGGCCCCCGCGGTTCGGCCGTGCTCAGCGGAAGCCCCGGATCCTGGCTTCTCGTCGGAGACGAGACCGCCATCCCGGCGATCCGACGCTTCGCCTCGTCGATACCCGCCGGGGTGCCCGCCCGCATCGTGATCGAGACGGCCTCCGTCGGCCGGGAGATCGAGATCGACACCCCGGTCGACGTGGAATGGCTGCACCGTGGCGACGCCGCCGAAGGCTCCGCCCTCATCGCATTCCTCAACCGCCTGACCGCCGACGATTCGGTCGGCGACGACCCGTTCGTGTTCATCGCCGCCGAGCAGTCGGTCGTGAAGCCCGGGCGCGCGCTGCTCAGCCGGTGGGGCGTCGACTCCGCGAACGCGGTGGTCAAGGGCTATTGGAAGCGGGGCGAAGCGGAGTACCACGCTCCGCACTAGTGCGATCCGGGCGCCGACTGGAAGACTGGACGCATGGCTCTTCTGGATCACCTGGGCATCACCGTCAACGAGCTGGAGCGCGGTCGCGCGCAGTTCCATCCCGTGCTGACGGCCCTCGGCTATCAGAGCGGCGGCGAGGACGACCACTCGATCTCGTGGCACAACGGCGACGAGACCGAGATCATCCTGTACGCCTGGGATGAGGAATCCGGGCCCCATCGTCACGGCCGCGTGGGATGGCAGCACATCGCTTTCTCGGTGCCGACGCGAGACGAGGTCGACCGCCTTCACGCCGTCGCGCGCGATGCGGGATGGTCGGCCGTGCGCGAGCCCAAGGAATATCCGCGATACACGGAGCGCTACTACGCCTCGTTCGTGGAGGATGCCGACGGCATCCGTATCGAGTTCATGCACAACCCGCCGCGCGAGTCCGAGTGACGCGCGAGCTCTGCGGCGGGTGAGCCCGGCTCTCCTGCACACCGAGGCCGGAACACGAGTTCCTCCCACTGCTCGGGATGGCGGTATACAGCGACGCCTGTTCCGATTCCTCGTCTGGAACGATGCGAGGATGACACGGTGCACCTCATGAACGACGCTCAGATCTGGACCATGATCGGGTGCTTCACCGCGCTCATGTTCGGCATGCTCACGGTCGTCTCGACGTTGTTCATCCGCGTGGTGCGCACCGAGATCGGCGGGCTGCGCGGGGAGATCGGCGGGCTGCGCGGGGAGATGAACGCACAGATCCGCGGGCTGCGCGGGGAGATGAACGCACAGATCGGCGGACTCCGGGGCGAGATGAACGCCCGCTTCGATGCCGTGAACACGCGGATCGACGGACTCGACCGCGACATGCAGGCCGTCGTCAAGCCCTCATTCGGCCTCGACCGCGACTGACGACTGACACCGGCAGCCGGCCGCCCGCAGCTCAGACCACGGGTGCGGCGACGGCCTCGGCATCTGTGCGGTCGGTGAAGGCCTCTTTCGGAACGAAGACGAGGATCGCGGCGGCGATCAGCGCGGTCACACCGCAGACCACCCACACGGTGATGTACCCGGCGAACGATCCCGCAGTGCCTTCGACCGCCCCGCTCACGCCGTTGAGGAGCGCGATCCCGAAGATGCACGAGGCGATCGCGCCGCCCACGGTCTTGACCGAGTTCGTGAGGCCTGTCGCGACGCCCGTCTGGGTCGCCGGAGCCGCCGATGCCGCAGCCGCGGGAAGGGCGGCCACGAGAGCACCCGAGCCGAGGCCGACGATGACCATGTTGGTCACCACCTGCACGTACGAATCGTGGAACGGAAGGAACAGCAGGAAGCCGATGCCGACGAGCAGAGATGCGCCCATCAGGGTGATCCGCGGAGTCAGCAGACGAGCGATGAGCGGGAACAGCAGGGCTCCCGCGATCATCGCGATCAGGTAGAGCCCGATGATCAGGGACGTCGCGAAACCCGTGGTTCCGAGCCCGTAGCCGTAGACACCGGGGTCGGTGCGGGCGAATGTCGACAGCGGCGCCTGTGCACCCAGCACGCTCACCCCGAAGAGGCCGGCGGTGAGGAAGACCGGGCCGAGTGCCGGCGAGCGGAACATGCGCACGTCGATGAGCGGGTCGTCGCAGCGCAGTTCCCAGAGCACGAACGGGATGACGAGCAGAAGGCCGAGGACGACGACGGCCCAGGACCAGGGGTTGACGAGTCCGCCCTCGAGACGGAGCAGGCTGAGACCCCCGGTGAAGCAGATCAGCGCGAGCGAGATCAGCACGACGCCGACAGTGTCGAAGACACCGCCGGTCGGATCGGGAGACTCCTTCACCCCGAACAGGATCACGAAGAAGCACACGACGATGAGCACGGCGGGGATGAGCAGCACCACCGTCAGGGGCAGGACATCGATCAGGGCTCCGCCCACGAGCGCACCGATGATCGCGCCGCCTTCGAGCGCCGCGACGAGGAGTCCCGCGGCCTTCGCCGTGATCGACGAACGCCCCTCCATGCGACGGGAGCGCGACCAGATGAGCGCGATCTCGAGCGGCAGCCAGACGACGTAGAACCCCATCAGCGTCCAGCCGACCAGGAACACGGGGAACGAATCGGTGAAGGGCAGGACGAGCGCCGCCGCGGCGGTGAGCGCCGTCGAGATGAGCAGCATCCGCCTGTGGCCGACCATGTCGCCGAGCTTCGCGAAAGCGGGCACCACCAGAGCCGACAGCATGAGCTGGGTGCCCTCGAGCCAGTTGACATCGGCGTCGTGGATGCCGAGGTGCCGCGCGATGTCCGTGAGCATGGGCGTGTAGTAGCCCTGCAGCACGCCGCTGGTGAACTCGACGAAGGCGAGGAAGCCGACGACGGTGGCGAGGGTTCCCAGAGTTCGGGTGCGCGTCATCGCGGCTCCTCGATGAAAGGACTGGATCGGGCGCCGAAGCGCCCGCGGAGGGGTGAGATCACCCTAGCCGCTCGAGGAGCGCCCGATGGAACCGCTCCCCCCGCTCGAGCGCGACGATCTCGACGTTCTCATCGACGCCGTGGATCGACGCCCGCTGTGCGTTCGACATCTCGAGCGGCGCGAAGCGGTAGACGGCGGGGGCGAAACGGTGGAAGTGGCGGGAGTCCGTCGCCGCCATCATCACGTACGGCACCGCGGGGACTCCCGGGTGAGAGACGGCGAGAGCGTCGGCGAGCAGCGTGAACTGAGCGTTGTCGGTCGCGGACTCGGGCGACGGCTCGCTCGCCTCCTCGACGGATACGGTGATGAGCGGATCCCGGATGCGCCGACGCACCCGCAGCACCGTCTGCTGCGTCGTCTCACCCAGCGCGATGCGCAGGTTGACCGTCGCCGAGGCCTGCGACGGCAGGACGTTCGCGGCAGTGCCGCCCGACTGCATGGTCGGAGCCACCGTTGTGCGCACGAGTGCTGCAGGCTCGCCGCCGAGCGCGGTGAACAGCCGACCGGTGACCAGCGGGGCGGAGCCGAGCAGCCTGAGCAGATGCCCTGCCGGACCGGGAGTCTGAGCTCCGAGCTGCGACAGCATCCTTCCGATCGCTTTCGACGGACGCGGTCGGAACGTGCGGGGGCCGAGCCGATCGACGGCCCTCGCCACGCGCCGGACCGCTGTGAGAGCGGGCGGTGCCGAGGCGTGACCGCCCTCACCACGCGCCGAGAGCGTGAGCGTCATGACGCCCTTCTCCCCCACGCCGATCATCGCCGCCCGTCCCGGAACGAAGGGCAGCGGCGCATCCACGACGGCGCCGCCCTCGTCCACCACGAGCCACGGGATGATGCCGCGATCGCGCAGGACGCGGGCGATCTCCTCGGCTGCTCGACCGAAGGTCTCCTCATTGCCCCCGAACGACAGGTAGACGTCCCGTGCGGGGGTGAACCCGTCGGCGAGCAGGTTCTCGACCGCCTCGAGCACGACGATCAGCGGACCCTTGTCATCGAGAGCACCACGACCGTAGACGACTCCGTCGGCGATGACGCCCTCGAACGGGGGATGCGTCCATGCGTCGCTCTCGTCGACGGGGACGACGTCATAATGCGCCATCAGCACGACCGGCCCCGCAGCGCCGGCGTCCCTGCCCGTCCAGTGGAAGAGCAGCCCGAAATCGGTGTGCCGTTCGAGTGCGAGACGCTCGTGGACGAGCGGGTAGAGCTGCGCGATCAGAGCGACGAACGACTCGAACGGCTCGGTTCCGCGCTCCTCGACCTCGGCCGACACGGTCGGCAGCTGGATCATCTGCGAAAGCCGTTCGGCGATTCCCGGTCGAGGTTCCGTCACGTCGGCCATCGTATCGCCGGGGACGATTCCCGCCGGCTCGCCGCACTCCGGTCGACGTCCGTCCTGCTCAGCGCCGGCGCCGCGAGACAATGGAGGGATGAGCCTGTTCGCCCTGGCGCCCAAGCGCGGTCCGCGCTGGCATCTCGCCACCCAAGCGGCGCTGGGCATCGCGGTGCCGATAGCGGTCATGACCGTGCTCGGCGAGGCGTCGCTCGGCTACGTCGCGGCCTCGGGCGCGTTCACGGTCCTCTTCGCCGGGACGGCACCGGTGATCGATCGGGCGAGGATCCTGCCGTTCGTCGCCGCGGGCCTCATCGTCAGCGCCGCTCTCGGAGTGGCTGTCTCCGCCAACGCCTGGCTCGTGAGCATCGGCGTCGTGGTGGTCGCGGTCGTCAGCGCTGCCCTGGCGTTCGGGTTCCCGCTCGGCCCGCCCGGACCGCTCTTCTTCGTGCTGGTCTTCGGCCTGTCGGCGCACGTCGTGGCGAGCTCGCCCCTGGCACCGCTGACCTATCTCGGGGCACTCGCGGCCGGCTGCGTGTTCTCCTATCTGGTCGCGATGGCGCCGCTTCTGCGTCCTCGAGCGCGCTCGATCTCCGCTCGGCCGCTGAGCGAGCTGCTCCCGGGCCCCGCATTCACCCCCGATTCGCGCATGCTCGTGGTCCGGGTCGCGATCGTCGCCGTCATCGGCGTCCTGCTGGGACTGGTGATCGACCCCACCCGGACGTACTGGATCGTGGGGTCGGCGGTGGCGGTGATCGGCGTGGCCGCCGCCCGTCGCGCCGCCGTCCAGCGCGGACTCCATCGCATGCTCGGAACCGTGGTCGGGGCCGGCGTGTACGCGCTGCTCGCGCTGCTGCATCCGTCGGGGCTGTGGCTCGCTCTGCTGCTGGGCGCGCTGCAGTTCACGATCGAGCTCGTCGTCGTCAGGCACTACGCTCTCGCGCTCGTCTTCATCACCCCTCTGGTGCTTCTGCTGACGGGCGCAGCGACGGGCGAGATCGGTTCGATGGACGTCGCCGGGGAGAGGATCGTCGACACCCTCGTCGGAGCTGCTCTGGGTGCGATCTCCGGCTTGCTGCATCCGCGCGCGACCACGTCTTCCGTGTGACTCTCTCGACGTCTGCCGTCGCACGCGCCATACTCGCAGCATGACCCGTGCGCCTGAGATCGCCGACTACCACCGCAGGCTCAGCTCGGAGGATCGGCTGATCTGCGACCTCCTCGCGGACGAAATCGACCGAGCACTCCCCGACGCCGCCGCCAAGGTCTGGCACGCGCACCCGGTCTGGTTCCTCGACGGCAATCCGATCGTCGGATACGACCGCTTGAAGGATGCCGTCCGACTGATGTTCTGGAGCGGCCAGTCGTTCGCAGAGCCCGGACTCGTCGCCTCAGGATCCTTCGAGGCCGCCGAGAAGAGATTCACCTCCGCCTCGGAGATCGACACCGACCGGCTCGCCGTCTGGCTGTCGGAGTCGCGGGTCGTGCAATGGGACTACGAGCACATCCGCACGAACCGGGGCCTCGTCAAGCGCACCTCGTTCTGATCGCGGCTCGGGAACACCGCGAGACGGTGCGCGGTTGCACCTCGAGAGCCGAGAGGAGAGCCATGGAACTGACGCTCGTGACCTCCGCGTTCTGCGGAGCGTGCTCGCGCACCCGCTCGGTCGTGGAGGACGCCGTGCGCTACCTTCCCGACGCGACCGTCACCGAGATCGACGTCGCGAGAGAACCGGATGCCGCGGAGGCGCTCGACATCCGCTTCACCCCGACCGTCATCATCCGCGATGATTCGGGCGCAGAAGTGTTCCGCGCCGAAGGTGTGCCGACGGTGCCTCAGGTGCTCACGGCGGCGGTGAAGGCCCTCCCCGCCTGAGCGCGACGTCGCTCTTGCGGATGTCCGACCCCCGGCGCAGAATGAGCCGCAGCGGGACCCACGGCGGCCCCGCCTGACAAGGCTGGGGGCAGTCATGGCCAATCTCAATCCCTATCTCTCGTTCCGCACCGAGGCGCGACAGGCGATGGAGTTCTATCAGGGCGTGCTCGGCGGTGATCTCGAGATCAACGTGTTCGGCGAGTTCCCCGACATGGTCCAGAACCCGGATCAGCACGATCTCGTGATGCATGCGCAGCTCACGACGCCGGACGGCCTGGTGCTCATGGCCTCAGACACCCCCGACGGCATCCCGTTCGAGCCGCCCCAGGGATTCTCGGTCTCACTCAGCGGCAACTCGCAGGAGAAGACGCAACAGGTCTGGGACGCCCTGTCCGACGGTGCGGCGATCACCATGCCGCTCGACACCCCGCCGTGGGGCGGCACGTTCGGAATGCTCGTCGATCGTTTCGGAGTGCCCTGGATGCTGCACGGCGACCCCGAGTGAGTCGCTCAGCGCAGGGCTTCGGCCTCGATGAACGCTCGGAGCTCGTGCTCGTCGTCGGCCATCTCGGTCCTGCGCTGCGGAGCGTCGAGCATCGCGCGCAGCTCTGAGGAGTACTCGAGCTCGACGCCGATCGCCTCGCGGATCGTCTCGGCGAACTTCTGCGGCTTCGCCGTCTCGAGCACCAGCATGGGCACGCCGGGCTCGACGTTCTCGCGAGCGACCTTGACACCGTCGGCGGTGTGCGGGTCGATGATGTCTCCCGTCGCCTCGTAGACGGACCTGATCGTCGCGAGCCTGTCGTCGTGCGTCGAAGTGCCGCTGACGATGCCGAACTCCTCGACGAAACGCGCCAGATCGGAGGTGAAATCGAAGAACCCCTGGGTGTCGAGCTCCTGCCAGGCCTTCACGACGCGGCTCGCGTCACGACCCACGAGTTCGAAGATGAAGCGCTCGAGGTTCGACGCCTTCGAGATGTCCATCGACGGGCTCGAGGTGGCGAGCGTCTGCGCGGCGCTCCGCGGCCGGTAGACGCCGGTGCGGAAGAACTCGTCGAGCACGTTGTTCTCGTTGGCGGCGAGCACGAGGCGACGGATGGGCAGCCCCATCTCCTTCGCGAAGAACCCCGAGAGGATGTTGCCGAAGTTTCCGGACGGCACCGTGAACGACACCTCGGTCCATCCCCCGGCGTCCGTCGCACGCAGCCACGCCCAGAAGTAGTAGACGACCTGGGCGGTGATGCGGGCGAGGTTGATCGAGTTGACCGCACCGAGGTGCTGAGCGCGCTTGAAGTCGAGGTCGCCGGCGAGGGACTTGACGAGGTTCTGGCAATCGTCGAACACGCCGTCGACGACGATGTTGTGGATGTTGTCATCGTCGAGCGAGAACATCTGCGCGCGCTGGAACGCGCTCATGCGCCCCTTCGGGGACAGCATGAACACCGAGATGCGGTCCTTGCCGCGAAGAGCGTGCTCGGCAGCCGAGCCGGTGTCTCCCGAGGTCGCGCCGAGGATGTTCAGGACAGAGCCCTTGCGCTCGAGCGCGTACTCGACGACCTGCCCGAGGAACTGCATGGCCATGTCCTTGAAAGCGAGGGTCGGCCCCTCGGAGAGGCCCACCAGGGTGAGATCGTCGCCGATCGACCGCAGAGGCACGACCTCTTCAGGGAACGGCGCGTAGGCGGCCTCCGTCATGCGGGCGAGATCGGCCCGCGGGATGTCCGTGGCGAAGAGACCGAGCACCTCGGTGGCGAGCTGCGGATACGTCAGGGCACGCCAGCGCTCGAGCGTCTCTCCGTCGACCGTGGGCATCGTCTCGGGGACGGCCAGTCCTCCGTCGGGCGCGAGCCCCTCGAGCAGGGTCTCGCAGTACGGCAGCGGCTGCATGCCGCCTCGGGTGGAGATGTACTGCACGGGAGCTCCTCGGTTCGGGATCGGCACGGGGCTTCCATTGTCGCAGGTGGGCGCGGGGTGATTTCACGATCAGGATGCGCGTCTCACGACATAGCGCGTTCATCGCGCGGAGGCAATGGTGTTCCGCTGTGAACTCGTATCTCTTAGCGTGGACCCCATCAACAGAACAGGAGCCCTCATGACTGCGAAGACCCATACCGCGCATGACCACAAGCCCGCGGACGGCCAGGCTCCCACGACAGCCTCGACGCCGGCCGAACCCCTCTACGAGCGTGTCGACCTCGATCGCTACGTCGTGCTGCACGACGGCCCCGTCGGATACGTCGAGCACGTGCATCCTGTCTTCGTCTGCTACGTCGGCCACCCTTACCCGCACGCCGACGAGATCGCTCAGGTGCATGACTTCCACGACGCGGTGAGGACTGTCCTGCACCGCGCCGTCTCGAAGCGGCGCGCTCAGTGAGCCACGAGGTCTGGCCCGGTTCCCCCTACCCGCTCGGCGCGACCTTCGACGGCCAGGGCACGAACTTCGCCCTGTTCAGCGAGGGCGCCGAGAAGGTCGAACTGTGCCTGTTCGACGACGACGGCAGCGAGGAGCGCGTTCCGCTCGAAGAGGTCGACGCGTTCGTCTGGCACGGCTATCTGCCCTCCGTGCAACCAGGACAGCTCTACGGATACCGCGTGCACGGACCGTACGACCCCGTGCAGGGAAAGCGATTCAACCCGAACAAGCTCCTCCTCGACCCGTACGCGAAATCCGTGGCCGGCCGGGTCGACTGGGGGCAGCCCCTGTTCGGCTACGACTTCGGCGACCCCGATTCCCGCAACGATGAAGACTCCGCCGCGACGATGGTCAAGGGCGTCGTCGTGAACCCGTTCTTCGAGTGGGCGGGCGACCGACTGCCCAAGACCCCTTACGCACAGAGCGTGATCTACGAGGCGCACGTCAAGGGACTGACCCAGCTGCACCCGGACATCCCCGAGGAGCTGCGGGGCACGTATGCGGCCATCGGCCACCCGTCGGTCATCGAGCACCTGGTGCACCTCGGCGTCACCGCGATCGAGCTGATGCCGGTGCATCAGTTCGTCTACGACTCGACCCTCGAGGAGAAGGGCCTCACGAACTACTGGGGCTACAACACGCTCGCCTTCTTCGCGCCGCACAACGACTACTCCTCCAGCGGGCAGCACGGTCAGCAGGTGCAGGAGTTCAAGGCCATGGTGCGCGCACTGCACTCGGCGGGGATCGAGGTCATCCTCGACGTGGTCTACAACCACACCGCCGAGGGCAACCACATGGGGCCGATGCTGTCGATGCGGGGCATCGACAACGAGGCGTACTACCGCCTCGAAGAGGACCGTCGCTACTACACCGACTACACGGGCACGGGCAACAGCCTCAACGCCGGCAACCCGCACGCGCTGCAGCTGATCATGGACTCGCTGCGGTACTGGGTCACGGAGATGCATGTCGACGGCTTCCGCTTCGATCTCGCCTCGACTCTCGCGCGCGAGTTCTACGACGTCGACCGTCTCGCGGCCTTCTTCGAGCTGGTGCAGCAGGATCCGATCGTCTCGCAGGTGAAGCTCATCGCCGAGCCGTGGGATGTGGGCCCCGGCGGATACCAGGTCGGCAACTTCCCTCCGCAGTGGACGGAGTGGAACGGCAAGTACCGCGACACCGTGCGCGACTTCTGGCGCGGTGAGCCGCAGGCGCTCGGCGAGTTCGCATCGCGTCTCACCGGTTCTGCCGACCTGTACGAGCACTCCGGTCGGCGCCCCGTGGCATCGATCAACTTCGTCACCGCTCACGACGGCTTCACGCTGCGCGACCTCGTGTCGTACAACGAGAAGCACAACGAGGCCAACGGCGAGGACAACAACGACGGCGAATCGCACAACCGCTCGAGCAACAACGGCGTCGAGGGGCCCACCGACGACGAGACGATCAATCGCGTCCGCGCCCGACAGCAGCGCAACTTCCTCGCGACACTGCTGCTGTCGCAGGGAGTGCCGATGATCGCGCACGGCGACGAGCTCGGTCGCACCCAGGACGGCAACAACAACGGTTACGCGCAGGACAACGAGCTCACCTGGGTCGATTGGGAGGCGGCGGATCGTCCTCTCGTCGAGTTCACGGCAGCGGTGGCGAGACTGCGCCGCATGCACCCGACGTTCCGCCGCAGCCGGTTCTTCGACGGCCGGCCGGTGCGGTCGGAGGACGGCGAACGAGTGCCGGACGTGGTCTGGCTGCGACCCGACGGCGGCCGGATGGAGCCCGAGGACTGGGATTCCGGATTCGGGCTCGCGATCGGCATGTTCTTGAACGGACAGGGCATCCGCGAGAAGGACCGCCGTGGACAGCCGGTGACGGATCAGAACTTCCTCGTCTACTTCCACAGCGGGACGGAGGCGATCGACGCCGTGCTCCCCGACGAGCGCCACGGGCGTGCGTGGGAGGTCGCCGTCGACACCGCCGGCGACCGCGCCGGAGGCGACGCGATCGAGGCCGGCGCTCCGGTGACCCTCGAAGCCAACTCGATGCTGGTGCTGCGCGAAGTCGATCAGACCGAGGTTCCGACGGACGACTCCGTCGAGGCCTCGCTGCGCATCCAGACCGAGCGCGCCGAAGCCCCGTCACCCGCCCCGACCCCGGAGCTGCCTCGATGACCCACCGCCCGCTCTCGACCTATCGGCTGCAGATCCGAGCGGGTTTCACGCTCGACGACGCGGCATCGATCACGGAGTACCTCACCGAGCTGGGTGCCTCGTGGGCGTACCTCTCACCGCTGCTCGCGGCCGTGCCGGGGTCGGACCACGGCTACGACGTCGTCGATCATTCGCGGGTCGACGATGCCCGCGGTGGCCCCGAGGGGCTCGAGCGCTTCTCCGCCGCGGCCCGCTCAGCGGGGCTCGGGGTCCTCGTCGACATCGTCCCGAACCACGTCGGCGTGGCCGTCCCGCGCGCCAACCTCTGGTGGTGGGATCTGCTGCGGCTCGGGCGCTCATCGCGTCATGCGCTGGCATTCGACATCGACCCGCGACTGTCCGACGGACGGGTGCGACTGCCGATCCTCGGGTCGTCTCTCGCGGAGGTGCTGTCAGCCGATGAGATCGTCGTCGACACGACCCCGGCCGACGATGCCCCCGACGGAACACTGTCGTACTTCGACCACGTGCTTCCCCTGGCACCGGGATCGGGAGAGCTCGCGGACGATCTGCCTGCCCTCCTCGACGCCCAGCACTACGAGCTGCGGTTCTGGGAGGACCAGAACACCGACCTCGACTACCGTCGGTTCTTCGCCGTGTCCGAGCTCGCCGGCATCCGCGTCGAGATCGCGGATGTCTTCGAGGAGTCGCACCGCGAGATCGCCCGGTGGATCACCGACGGTCTGGCCGACGGACTCCGCGTCGACCATCCCGACGGGCTGACGGATCCCGGCGAGTACCTCGAGCGACTCGCCGACATCACCGGCGGCGCGTACACGGTCGTCGAGAAGATCCTCGAACCGGGTGAGCAGCTGCCGTCCTGGTGGCGCACCGACGGCACGACCGGCTACGACGCGATGGGCGAGATAGACCGCGTGCTGATCGACGGCGACGGAGTCGCAGCCCTCGACCTCCTCGACTCGCGGCTGCGGGACGAGACCGGTCTGCCGGCCGCGAAGTCCTGGGCCGACCTGATCCACTCCACGAAGCGGATGATCGCCGACGACCTCCTGCAGTCCGAGGTGCGACGCCTCGTCAGGGCTCTGCCGTTCGGCGTGGTCGGCGCCGAGGACGCGCTCGCCGAGATCGTGGCGAGCTTCCCGGTCTACCGGTCCTACCTCCCGGCGGGACGCGAGCATCTGCAGCACGCGATCGACGACGCCGCACGGCGCCGCCCCGACCTCGCGGGATCGATCGCCGAGCTGACGCCCCTGCTGCTCGACACCTCGCTCGAGGTCTCGCAGCGCTTTCCGCAGGTGACGGGAGCGGTGATGGCCAAGGGCGTGGAGGACACCGCGTTCTACCGCCACACCCGCCTCGGCACCCTCACCGAGGTCGGCGGCGATCCCTCGATCGCCTCCGTCTCGGTCGACGAGTTCCATGACGCCCAGCAGGCGCGGCTCGCGTCGTGGCCGTACTCGCTCACCGCTCTGTCGACCCATGACACCAAGCGATCCGAGGACGTCCGTGCGCGTCTGTCGGTGCTCTCCGAGATTCCGGACCGCTGGGCGCAGGTGCTGACCGAGCTCCGTGCCGTCGCCTCGACAGGACACTGGCCACTCGATTCCCTTCTCTGGCAGGCCGCGGTCGGAGCATGGCCGATCTCGTCGGAGCGCCTGCTCGCCTACGGGCTGAAGGCCGCGCGCGAGGCTGCGGAATCGACCGGATGGCAGCATCCGGATCTCGAGTTCGAGAAGGGCGTCGAAGCGATCGCCGAGGCGGCGAACGGGCGGGCTCGACCGATCCTCGAGGGATTCGTCGGCGAGATCGTCGACTCCGGTCGGGTCAACTCGCTGTCCGCGAAGCTCCTGCAGCTCGCAGCCCCCGGTGTGCCCGACGTCTACCAGGGCACCGAACTGTGGGACCACTCGCTCGTCGACCCCGACAACCGGCGGCCGGTCGATTTCGCAGCGCGTTCGGCGATGCTGGGTCGACTCGATGCCGACGTCTCTCGCGGCATCCTTCCTCCCATCGACGACTCGGGCCTCGCGAAGATGCTCGTCACGTCGCGCACGTTGCGTCTGCGCCGGGACAACCCCGAGCTCTTCTACCGGTATCGCCCGGGCGGTGTCGCCGGTGAGGCGTCGGATCATGTGGTCGCGATGGACCGGGGCGGTGTGCTGGCGGTGGCGTCGCGTCTGCCCGTCGGACTCGAGCGCCGCGGCGGATGGGGCGACACCGTGCTGCTGCGCCGCGAACTGCCGGCGACGGACGCGATCACCGGTCGCCGCTTCGGCCGCGGTCCGATCCGGCTGGCCGACCTGCTCGACACGTATCCGGTCGCGCTGCTGGTGGACGAGCGATGATCTCGGTCTGGGCTCCCCGCGCCGACAGCGTGCGGCTGCGTCGTCTGACACCCGCGTGCACCACGATCTCGGAGCACGACCTCACGTCGGCTGATGACGGTTCGGGATGGTGGAGCACCGATGTGGCGATGTCCGAGGGCGAGCGCTATGGCTTCCTCCTCGGTGACAGCACCGACCTGCGCCCTGATCCGCGGTCGCTGCGGCAGCCGCGGGGCGTGCACGGGCCCTCGGCTCTCTTCGATCCGGCCCGCTTCGAGTGGACCGACGGGGACTGGCGCGGTGCGCCGCTCGACGGTGGCGTGATCTACGAGCTGCACGTCGGGACATTCACACCGGACGGCACGCTCGACGCGCTCATCGGGCATCTCGATCACCTCGTCGAACTCGGCATCACGCATGTCGAGCTGCTCCCGGTCAACGCGTTCAGCGGCGACTGGAACTGGGGTTACGACGGCGTGCTCTGGTACGCCGTGCATGAGGGGTACGGCGGACCCGCCGCATACCAGCGGTTCGTCGACGCCGCCCACTCACGCGGCATCGCGGTGATCCAGGACGTCGTCTACAACCACCTCGGACCCAGCGGCAACTACCTGCCCGAGTTCGGTCCGTATCTGCGCGAGGGCCGGCACACGGCGTGGGGCGACTCGGTGAACCTCGACGAGCCGGCCGTGCGCGAGTACATCATCGAGAACGCGCTGATGTGGCTCCGTGACTTCCACGTCGACGGGCTGCGGCTCGACGCCGTGCACGCACTGCACGACGAGAGCACCCCGCACCTCCTGCACGAGCTGTCCGAGCGCGTAGATGCGCTCGCTCGCGAGGTCGATCGCCCGCTGAGCCTGATCGCCGAGTCGGATCTGAACGACCCGGTCATGGTCCTCTCCCACGAGGAGGGAGGGAACGGCCTCACCGCGCAGTGGTCAGACGACTGGCATCACGCGGTGCACGTCGCGCTCACCGGCGAGACCGACGGGTACTACGCCGACTTCGCCGCGCCGGACGCGCTGGCGAAGGTCACTCAGACCGGGTTCTTCCACGACGGGACGTACTCGTCGTTCCGCGGGCGCACGCACGGCGCGCCGCTGCCGCCGAGCGTCCCTGCCTGGCGACTGGTCACATTCGCGCAGGACCACGACCAGATCGGCAACCGTGCAGCGGGAGATCGGCTGACCGCTTCGCTCTCCTCCGATCGACTCGCCGTCGCCGCGGTTCTCACTCTGACCGCACCGGGCACCCCCATGCTGTTCATGGGTGAGGAGTGGGCTGCGTCCACCCCGTGGCAGTTCTTCACCTCGCACAAGGAACCGGAGCTCGCGAAAGCCACCGCGGAGGGGCGGATCGCGGAGTTCGCGCGCATGGGGTGGGACCCGGCCGCCGTGCCCGACCCACAGGACCCGGCTACGTTCGAGCGATCGCGGCTGGACTGGAGCGAGCTCGCATCGGCATCGCACGCCCGCATCTTCGATCTGTATCGACGCCTGATCGCCCTGCGGCGCGAGGTGCCCGAGTTGACCGATCCCGAGATGTCGCACAACCACGTCATCGTGTCGAAGACGGAGGGCGCACCGGAGAACCGGGCCTACCGGATCGAACGAGGCGAGGTGTCGGTGCTCGTGAATCTCGCCGAGCAGGAGGTGGAGTTCGATCTCGCCCCCGACTCGCGGATACTGCTGGAGACGGCGCCCGTTCGGACGATCGCGCGGACCGTCGTGCTCGCACCCGAGTCCGCGGCGATCGTCGCACCTGCGCGCTGATCGCCTTTCGGCCAGGTCAGAGAGACTTGGCGAAGCACAGGGACAGACCGCTGCCGATGTAGTGGCCGAACAGCGGGATCGGTCCGTAGCCCTCGCGTTCGTAGAAGCGCACGGCATCCGGCTGAGCGGTGCCCGTCTCGAGCACGAGGGACCGGATGCCGAGCAGGCGCGCTTCTCCCTCGAGTGCGCGCAGCAGCGCCACGGCTGCGCCCGTCCCGCGCGCGGAGGGAGCCGCGTACATCCGCTTGATCTCTGCGGTGTCGGTTCCGAGCACGGCCGGATCGAGGGGTCGGAGACCGCCGCATACGATGGCGAGCCCGCTCTCCTCTCGTGCGACGAGGAAGACGGGCACGTCGTCCGCGGAGGGGATGACGCCCGGCTCATGGTCGTCGCTGCCGTCCCGCGCATCGAGTTCGCTGCGCTGCGCGGCCCTGAGCCGCTACGCATCCGGATGCGACCATGTCACCCGCTCGACCGTCACTCCCATGTCGCCCTCTCGATCCGATGTCGCCGCCCGATTCACGGTACCGAGCGAAGATGTCGGGGATGTTGCCGCGCGTCACCATAGATTCACGATTCTCTTAATTCACGCTTTTCTGTACAGTTGCATCGTGACCCTCGCCGCCTCGCCCACCCATACCGCCGCCGTCGCCCGCCTGGGTCATGCCCTGTCGGACTCGACGCGCGCAGCCATCCTGCTGGCGCTTCGAGCGGCGCCGGCGTACCCGTCCGACATCGCGGACGAGCTCGGGGTCAGCCGACAGCTCCTGTCGAACCATCTCGCGTGCCTTCGAGGATGCGGGCTCGTCGAAAGCGTCCAGGACGGACGCCGCAGCCGCTACGCGCTCGCCGACCCGCATCTCGCGACCGCGCTCGACGAGCTCATGCGCATCACGCTGATCGTCGAACCGGACTGCTGCGACGGCGAAGGATGCAGCTGCTGATGTCGACGAGCACTCTCACCGCCGAACGGCGCGCGACTCTGCACCGCCGCATCCGCCTCATCGTGGCGTTCACGATCGTCTACAACGTGATCGAGGCGGCCGTCGCGATCGCCGCAGGGTCAGTCGCATCGTCGGCCGCGCTGATCGGGTTCGGGCTCGACTCGAGCATCGAGGTGCTCTCGGCAGCGGCCGTGGCCTGGCAGTTCACGCGACGCGACCCCGAGCGCTGGGAGACGCCCACCCTCCGTGTCATCGCCGTCGCGTTCTTCGCTCTCGCGGCCTATGTCGTCACGTCGTCGGTGCTGTCGCTGCTCGGCGGTGATCGGCCGGAGCACAGCACGGTCGGTCTCGTGCTGACCGCGGTCAGTGTGATCGTGATGCCGCTCGTGTCGTTCGCCGAGCGACGCGCCGGCCTCGAGGTCGGGTCGACCACGGCCGTCGCCGACTCGAAGCAGACGCTGATCTGCAGCTACCTCTCGGCCGCCGTGCTCATCGGACTCGGCGTCAACAGCCTGTTCGGGTGGTGGTGGGCGGATGCCGTCGCCGGCCTCGTCATCGCGGTCTTCGCGGTACGCGAGGGTCTCGAAGCCTGGAAGGGCGACGCCTGTGCCACTTCGATCGGCATGATCCTCGAGGACGAGCACGAGCACCACGACCACGACCACGACCACGACCACGTGCACGACGACCACCGTCACGACGACGCGCGTCACATGCACTGACGACCACGGAGTTCCAGAAAGAATTCCCGCCCGCGTCACTTTCCGTCGAGTTCGGGGTCTTGCATACGAGACCTGAAGTCGGCCTGGGGGGATACGAGCCGGTTTCGGGTCTGAGCCGCACTCTCCCCTTTGAGCGGCTCGCGGGTGGGGCAACTCCCACGGCCCCACCCGCCCTTCCGGGCTTCACGGGTCAGGCGTCCGCGCAGTCAGATCCAGCCGCGCTCCTCGGCCATCAGCACCGCCTGCTGGCGGGTGCCGACCGACAGCTTCGCGAGCACCGCCGAGATGTGGTTGCGCACCGTGCCGGGCGCGAGCGAGAGGGTCCTGGCGATCTGGGTCGTCGTCTCACCGCGGCGCCCGGCGCGGAGCACGTCCAGCTCCCGATCCGTGAGGGGCGACCGTTCGTCGCTCAGCGCGTCGGCCGCGATCTCAGGGTCGACGTAGCGGGCACCCGCGGCGACCCTGCGGATGACATCGGCGACCTGATCCGCTCCTCGTGACTTCGGCAGGAAGCCCGCGACACCCGATGCGAGAGCCCGCCGAAGCACCCCGGGACGCGCGTGACGGGTGACCACCACGCAGCGCGTGACGATGGCTCGGTTCAATCGCTCCGCGACCTCCACACCGTCGAGACCGGGCATCTCGAGATCGAGCAGGCACACGTCGGGCGTCAGAGCGAGCGCAGCAGCGAGCGCCTGCTCACCGTCGGCGCACTCGGCGACCACCTCGATGTCTCCTTCCAGACGCAACAGGGCGGCGAGCGCCGAACGGATCATCCCCTCATCGTCAGCGAGGAGCACACGGATCATCGGCTCTGCCCATCTGCGGTCGACACATCGGATCGCGGAACCGTCACCGAGACGATGAACTCGTCGGCATCCTCCCGGATCTCCAGGGTTCCTCCCGCCTCCGAGATCCGGCGCCGCACTCCGTCGAGGCCCGACCCGACGGGGTGTGTCGCCACGCCGGTCACCACATCGTTCGCGACCTCGTAGCGCCACCCGTCGTCGACCCTGCGAAGGTCGAGCCGAGCCCGTCGCCCGGCCCCGTGCCTCAGGACGTTCGTGGTCGTCTCCCTGATGACGGGACCGAGAGCCGATGACGGCGCCTCATCGGCGTCGGGTGCGATGTCGGCCTCGACGGAGAGTCCGGCCGCGGCGAGAAGGTCTCGGGCATTCGCCACCTCGTCACCCAGCGGCACCGAGCGGAAGCGCGTCGCCAGATCTCGGGTCCCCTGCCTGGCTTCGTCGACGCTGACCCTCGCGGCCCGGAGCTGCTCGAGAGCGGCGTCGGGATCGATCCTCATCAGGCGCTCGGCCAGTTCGAGCTGCAACGCGATCACCTGCAGGTGGTGCCCCTGGAGGTCGTGCACGTCGGTCGCCACGCGCAGACGCTCCTGCGTCGCGGCGAGGCGGGCCTCCGACGCCCTCGCACGATCGACGGTGACCAGCACATCCCACCACCACAGCGAGCTCACCGACATCGCCGGGATGAGGATCGCGTACAGCGCAGGGATCCAGCCGGGGAGCGCGATCTCGGTCGCGCCCCGAGCGGCGTCGGCGACGGCGACGAGCACGAGCACCACGGTGGTCAGGACGACCATCCGCAGGCGCACCCCCTTGGGCCAGTTGAGCAGCAGCACCGACTGAGCGATGGGCATGAGCGCGAGCAGCCAGCTGTCGAGCACGAGGCCGCCCGCGATCCCGTAGCCGACCGCGATGAGCAGCGGAAGGGCGATGCGCGTCCACGCGATGCCCGGCTCGGCATCCAGCCGGTGGCGATAGTCCGCGAGCAGCACGATGGTGGAGCCCCACCAGAGCAGGCCGCCCACGCCGACGACGAACGCCGCCGTCGCATCGCCGGGCACGGCGAGCGCCTGCAGCGTCCAGACCAGCACCAGGAAGAGCTCGAGGAAGGCCACGGCCGACACCGTGTACCACCAGGTCGCGGTGATGCCTCGGGCGAGCTGGCGGGCTCCCGGGGGTGGGTCGTCGGCAGGATCGACGACCGGAGAAGTGCTGCGCATGCCCCCACGATACGGGCGTGACACATGTCATGGATGCCGCGGGCGAACCACCCGGAAAGCAGTGACGGTTCGGCACTGCCGCAGCGCGACGCCAGACGGTGGACTGGATGCATCGCGACGGAGACACCGTCGCTCAGACCGGCAGGAGCCACCCATGAATCTCATCGAGACCTTCCAGGGCTTCGTCGCCCAGGTGCCTGAACTCATTCAGCCGCTCATCGTCGCCCTCGCGGGCGCCATCCCCTTCATCGAGGGCGAGGGAGCCGTGTCGATCGGCATCATCGGCGGCATCAATCCGGTGATCGCGGCCGTCGCGGCGATCGTCGGCAACTTCCTCTGCGTGGCCGTGCTCGTCATCGCGAGCTCCGGTGCACGCACCGCGATCGTGAACCGGTCCCGCAGCCGGCAGGCCGTTGCGGCCGGTGGCGGAGCCGTCGAGACGGCACCCGCCGACACGATCGACTCCGACCGCGGTGGCGCCCGCCGCGAGAAGTTCCAGCGGGCGTTCGAGCGCTACGGCGTGCCGGGGGTCAGCCTGCTCGGTCCGCTGCTGCTGCCGACGCAGTTCACCGCCACGATGCTCGCCGCGGCGGGTGTCGGCAAGGTCCGCATCCTCATCTGGCAGGCTGTCGCGATCATCGGCTGGACGACGATCGTCGCGGTGATCGTCGGCAGCGCCGTCTACGCGATCCGCTGAGACAACGACGTCGAACGCACGGAAGCCCACTCGCCGAACGCGAGTGGGCTTCCGTGCGTGTCGGGGTCAGCGACGTCCGGCGCTCGAACGGCGCCTGGCGGCGATTCCGGTGGCCAGTCCGCCACCGACGATCAGTGCGACCGCCAACGACAGGAATGCCGCGCCCGATTCGCCTCCCGTCAGAGCGAGCTCGCCGGGAGCCGCGACCGGGGTCTGCGTCGGCGCCGGAGTCGGTGCCGGAGTTGCGACCGGCGTCGGGGTCGGGGTCGGAACCGGCGTGGCCGGGGTCGGCGTCGGCGTCGGCGTCGGCGACACGACGGGCACCGGGTTGGCGATGTTGGTGAGGGTGAGCTCGATACCGGCCGTGGTTTCCGGCGTGACCTCGAAGGTGCCGTCTCCGACGTCGACGACGCCGTCGCCGGTGATCGTCCACTCACCCCAGGTCACACCCTGGATCTCAGGCAGATCGATCTCCTCGATCACGAAGGTCGAACCGAGCGGAGCACGTCCGCTGAGCACCGACTCCCCCACCGGAACCGTCATCGTGGTGGCTGCCGCATCCGAACCCTCGACCGAATAGCGCACGGTGTAGGTCGCATCCCGAGCGGCATCCGCCTGCGCGCCGGTGAGCTCCTTCGTGATGCCGAACGTCGTGTACGAGACACCACTGCCGTCGCCACCACCCGTTTCGACGACCGTGTGAGTCGCCGAGGTCGCGAACGTGTTGACGATCGCGTGGTTGCCGAAGACATCTCCCTCGGACACCGGCGCATCCGCCTGCGTGTAATACAGCAGCTCATACGCGAATCCGCCCGTCGGCAGACCGGATGCAGCGAACTCGAACGACTGTCCGTCGCCGGCGATGTCGATCGTGTACGCAGAGGGGTCGACCTCGCTCCAGTCGCCGACCTGTGCACCGTTCTCGACGGCCCGCCGGCTCAGCCGGACGTCGCCGGTGTAGTGATGGTCGGTGCGGCCGGCGTCGAGCGTGTCGGCGATCGTGAAGGCACCGTCGTCGACATAGCCGCTCGGAATACCGATGACCCACTTCAGGAGTCCAGGGGTCGCGGTCTCGCCGCCGTACTTGTAGGGCTCGTCCTCTTCCGCCGAATCTCCCGGTACGACTCCGCCGTCACCGGGCAGGTCGACGATCTCGATCGTGTCGCCCAGGTCGAACTCGACGGTCTCGCTGGTCGTCGACTGCGAAGCCCGCGCCTCCATCCAGAACGAGCCGCCGACCTCCTCGAGGCCGCCGACCGCTGCGGTCAGAGTGCACACCATGTCCGGCCCCTGCCCGGCAGCGGCGACGCAGTTCGCCATGACCAGACCCGTCGCCGGGTCTGTGATCGTGAACTCACCGGCCGACTGACGACTGAACTCCGCGGGCAGGGTCATCCCGAAGGTCTCCCCTGCCTGCGCCCCGGTCGGGACGGCCCACTCGCCCGTGATCCGCACGGTCTGCCACTGCACCAACGGACCACCGCCGTTCTCGTTCTCGAGCGAGACGCTGCCGATCGCCCCCGGATAGGTCACGGACGGAGCCGCCATCGCGGGTGCGGTGGAGCCGAGCAGCCCCGCGATCGCCAAGACCATCCCCACGATGATCGCCACGATGCCGCGCTGTCGCGGCCTCGCTCCCTCGGCTCTCCTGGCCTCATTCATCCTCTTCGTCCGTGCACGCACGACACCACGCTCCCCAGTCATCGTTCTCCCCATCCGATTCGCGTCGCTCCCAATGCGACACATCTAAGAGATCAGGAAAAGGCGGGGGGATTACGCGGCAACCGGTATACAACTCCGATATACCGGGATGCGGTGTTGGCTGCCGCGTACCGCGGACTGTCTCGACGCGTCCCGGCCGTCATCGATTCCGGTGTTCCCCGCCCGTGGCTCGCGGGCTCATGCGCCCCGTCTGATGCGCCCAGATGGCGATCTCGACGCGATTGCGGACCCCGAGCTTGGTCATGAGGCTCGCCACGTGCGTCTTCACCGTGCTGAGGGTGATGAACAGCTCGCGCGCGATCTCGCCGTTGCTCAGACCCGCAGACACCTTCGCGAGCACCTGCTCCTCGCGCTCGGTCAGCGACTCGACCGGCGGCGGCGATGGTGCGGCGGCGGCCGATCCGGCGAAGGCCTCGAGCAGGCGCACCGTCACGTTGGGGGCGATCAGGGCATCACCGCTCGCTGCGGCGCGGATCGCCTGGGCGAGCAGCTCCGACCCGGCGTCCTTGAGCAGGAACCCTCTGGCGCCGGCCCGCAATCCCGCGAAGACGTACTCGTCGAGGTCGAAGGTCGTGATGAGGACGACCGCCATGGGATCGGGCACCCCTGGGCCGGCGAGCATCCGGGTCGCCTCGATGCCATCGAGGCCGGGCATCCGGATGTCGAACAGGCACACGTCCGGTCGCAGACTGCGGGCGAGGGCGACCGCTTCGGTGCCGTCGGCCGCCTGACCGACGACTTCGATGTCGGTTTGGGCGCCGAGGATCATGCTCAGTCCGGTGCGCACGAGTTCCTGATCGTCGGCGACGAGCACTCGGATCATCATGGCGCCCACCCGGCGCGGGGCAGCACCGCGTTGACGATCCATCCGCCGCCTGACGCCGGACCCGCCTCGCAGGCACCGCCGAGGAGGGCAGCACGCTCCCTCATGCCGATGATGCCGAAGCCGGGAGTCGGCGACGCGGCCACGTCTCCGTCGTTCGTCACTCTCAGGCGCACACCACCCGCGTCTGCCTCCACGCGGACGTCGACGCGGGTGACCTGTCGCGCGTGACGGAGGGCGTTGGTCACCGATTCCTGCGCGAGACGGAAGACGGCGGCAGCCACGGGTGGCGGGATGCTGTCGTCGTTGCGCGCGACTTCGACGACGACGACCGTTCCGCCCGGCCGCGTTCCGGCGAGCTGCGCGATGTCGTCCAACTGCGCGCTCGGCGCGAGCTCGGCCGTCTCGCCCTGCCGCAGGACTCGCACCATCGACCTCAGCTCGCTCAGCGTCCTGGCCGCCTCCGCCTCGATCACGCCGAGCGCATCCTGCGCTGCGCGCGAGTCCCGCCCGGCCACCGCGATGCCCGCCTGGGCGCGGATCGCGATCGCCGAGACATGGTGGGCGACCGTGTCGTGCAGGTCGCGAGCCAGGTGCTCGCGCTCCAGCATCCGGATCCGGTCGAGGCTTCGTCGTCTCGATCCCGCCCGGTAGCGAAAGGCGATGCCGAACAGGGCGACCGTCAGCAGCAGCGCGAACCCCCCGACGAGTTCATCGAAGCCTTCCCCGCGGACGAATGTCAGCGCGAGGCTCGCCAGGAGGATGGCCGACCCGATCACGAGGTCGCGACCTGCCCCCCACCGGTACACGGCGTACACGTTCACCATCACGAAGAGACTCGAGTACAGCGCCGAGTCGGGCAGGAGCAGACCGACCGGCACCATCACGATGATGAGCATGAGAAGCGGCTTCGTGCGGCGCCACAGCACGGTCGGCAGCACGACGAGGAGGGCGATCACCGCGAACAGCGGCTGCGTCAGGTCGGTGCGGACGATGCCCTCGACCACGGCCAGGACGGCGAGGGGGGCCAGGAGCACCCAATCCCGCCAGACTCGGGACGGCGGAGGGGGCACAGCGCTCGGCGCACTCCACACGGAACGCACGAGCCCGGTCACGCTGTCATGATACAAGCGCACCACGGCGCGACACCCCGCGCGTCCGCCGGCGAGAGCGGCGCCGGATGAGCAGCTCCGCCACGGCACTGTTGATCATGAACGCGGCGGCGACGAGCCATGCCTCACCGAAGGCGTCGACCTCACCGAGGGGGATCGTCCACAGCGCGAACACGAGCGCCTGGGTTCCGCCCGACACGGCGGTGGCGTAGGCGCGGGTCATCCAGGCCCCGTGCGCCACGAAGTCGCGTCGTGTGATCGCGATCACGCTCCGCACGAGGAACAGGGTCATCGCCACGGCGAAGACGAGACGAACCATCGCGAGCGCGAGTTCATCCGGTGGACCACCGAAGAAGACCGCGAGCCAGGCCGCTGAGAGGGCCGCGACGAATCCTGCGGGAATCAGCACGCGGCCGGCCACGCGGTGCCAGGCATGCCGCGTTCGCAGCGCGGGTGAGAACTGGAATGCCCCGAGAACGCAGTAGACGGTCATCGCCACGATGTGCGCGACGATCGCGACCGTCGACGCCAGGAGGAGAGTCCTCACGGGTTCCCCGCTCACCTCCTGCAGACGAAGCACTCCACCGATCACGGGAAGCACGCTGAGCAGCAGAAGGCCGGTGATCGCCGGCCACCCGCTCTTCGATCGCCGACGCCGCTCCTTCTGCTCGGGAGTCGATCGGGCGGCCTTCATCTGCTGCGACATGTCTCGATGCTCGTCTCATCGACAGTCGGGGGCATCGGCCGTCAGCACGGACTCGGAACCGTACTTTCGGCCGAGCGGATCCGGGCTTCCTGGCCGATGACGAGCATCCCCGGGACGACAAGCATCGAGACATGACCACTGACACGACCATGACCGCGGCCGTCTACCACCGCTTCGGCGCCCCTGAGGAGGTCCGCCTCGAACAGCGGGCGGTCCCCACGCCCCGGCCCGGCGATGTGCTCATCCGGGTGCACGCGAGCACCGTGAGCGTCGGCGATCATCGCGCCCGCGCTCGGGACATCCCGGCCGGCCTCGGGGTGCTCGCCGCAGTCGGACTCGGCGTGTTCCGTCCCAGTCGGCCGATCCTGGGTATGGATGCCGCGGGCGTCGTCGCGGCTGTCGGCTCGGGCGTCACCGCCTTCGCACCCGGCGACAGGGTGATCGCCTCGACCGGCGGAGCGTTCGGCGGTCATGCCGAGTACGTGCGCCTGTCTGCCGACGGCCCGATCACCAGAGCTCCCGACACGATGAGCTTCGAAGAGGCGGTGACGCTGGTGTTCGGCGGCATCACCGCGCAGTGCTTCTTCGCCCAGGTCGCGATCGGCCCCGGCACCTCCGTGCTCGTCAACGGAGCATCCGGCGCGGTCGGCACTGCCGCGATACAACTCGCGAAGCAGCTCGGAGCAGACGTCACCGCCGTCACGAGCGGCGGCAACGTCCCACTGGTCGCGTCCCTCGGCGCCGATCGGGTCACCGACTACACCCGAGAGGAGTTCGCGGCGGGGGGCGACACGTACGACGTGATCGTCGACTGCGTCGGCAATGCCCCTTTCAGCCGGGTGGAGACACTCATCAACCCCGGCGGTGCGCTGCTGCTCGTCATCAGCGATCTGCGGTCGATGCTGACGAGCCGCGGGCACACTCGCCGGTCGGGAAAGCTCGTCACCTGGAACGTCGGCACGCCGGGCGCGGAGGACCTCGCCCACCTCGTGAGCCTCGCGGATTCCGGTCGCTTCCGGGCCGTCATCGACAGGACCTTCGATCTGGCCGACATCGTCGAGGCGCACCGCTATGTCGACACCGGCCGCAAGCGGGGAAACGTGGTGCTGCGCATCCCCCAGCCCGGAGCGAACCACGCGCATGGGTGATGACCGGCAGCATCTCGCTCGACATCGCGGCTAACCGTCGCGGATGTCGAGGCATCGGCGAGCGCGGTCAGCCGTGCAGGCACGATCTGTCTGCAGTCTCAGCAACCGGGCGATGCACTGTCGGCCGCTCTGATGATCGCGCGACGAGCGGACGCGACGGTGGCGCTCGACGGAGCGCCCGAGCCGGAGGTTCGCGACGAACTGCTCGCCGGAGCGGACGTCGTGCGTGCCGACGCCACGGAAGCCGAAGGACTGACGGGGATCGCCGTGTCGAACCTGGACTCGGCTCACGAGGCGTGCCGGTGGCTGCTCGCTCGCGGACCCCGCATAGCGGCCGTGGAGGTGGCAGGCGAAGGCGACCTCGTCGTCTGGGAGGACGGCAGCGCCTACCGCGCACATGACGACGACGAGACGGTGGTGGACCGCACGGGAGGCGGCGACGGATTCTTCGTGGGACTCGTGCGGGGTATCGCGAACGGGTGGTCGATGGATCGCGTCGCGGATCTCGCTGCACGGGCTGCCGCGTCGACCGTGGCACGGCTGGGCGGTCGGCCGGAACTCGCGCACCTCGTGCGGTGATGCCGCGTGATCGGGAGTCAGAACGGCCAGATGAGCGGGACGTAGAGCACCGCGACGGCCACGTAGATCGCGACGAGTGGGAGACCGAGACGCCAGTAGTCACCGAATCGGTAGCCGGCGGGCTGCATGACCATGAGATTCACGGGTGTCGCGATCGGAGTCAGGAACGCAGCCGCTCCGACGACCGTGAGCGCCATCATGAACGGCTGCACGCTGACGCCCATGCTCGATGCGACCGACACCGCGATCGGCGCGATGACGAGCACGGTCGCCACGTTCGAGATGAACTGCCCGAGGATCACCGACGCGACGCAGATGGTGAGCAGAGCGAGATAGGGCGAGGTGTTGCCGACCAGCTGGAGAACCGCGTCGCCGACGAGATCGGCGGCGCCGGTGGAGACGAACGCCGATGACAGCGGGATCGTCCCGGCGATGAGCGTGACAGTGGGCCACGAGATCGCCGAGAACGTCTGCGTCACGGTGAGCACCCGCGTGACGATGAGGGCACCGGCCGCGAGAAGGCCAGCGATGACGGGCGGGACGACACCCGTGGCGAGGAGCACGACCATCGCTCCGAGGATCACCAGCGCGCGCCGCGCACCCCGGCCGAGCGGCACTGTCCGCTGCATCTGCTGGGGCGAGCTGACCGGAATCACATCGGGTGAGCTCGTATAGCGGTGCAGTGCCTCCCACGGCCCCTGGACGAGCACGGAGTCACCCGCCTGCAGCGTGACCGCGCCGGTCGCCCTTCCGCCCACGTCGCCCGGACGGCATCGCCGACCCACGTGGGGACTTGACCGCATCTGCCGGCTATCGGCGTCACGGTCGTCGACAACCGGATTCATGTTCTGTGGTTGTCGCATGATTCGGGGCTGGCTGGCTCCCACATGGAGATCTCAGCCCGCAATCCCTCAACGACCTGCCGTAGCGGGCTCTCGGACCGGCACGACGTCCGCGGTGTGGTACTGGAACACAAGACGAGCGGGCACCGTACCGGCGAGCACCTCGTCGACGGAGGAGTTCACGCTCTGAAGTTCGCGTGTCTCAGTGACCACACGTGTTCGCCCTGCAGCATGCAGGGCGAATACCTCGGCGAGGTCCTGTCTCGTGCCGACGATGGAGCCGATGATGCTGATCCCCTTTAGGACGGTGTCGAAGACCGGCACGGTCAGCTCCCCTCCGGCTGGCAGCGAGACGAGGACGAGTCTGCCTCCGCGATTCAGGGAGCTGAATGCCTGATGGAAGACTGCCGGCGCGACGGCGAGGACCACGACGACGTCCGCTCCGCCGAGATCCCGGATCGCCTGTACCGGGTCCGTGTCGCGCGCGTTGACGACATGATCCGCTCCAAGCTCAGTGGCCAAGTCGAGCTTCTCAGTGGTGACATCCACTGCGATGACTTTCGCACCGACCAGGCGTGCGTACTGGACCGCGAGGTGTCCGAGCCCACCGACACCGAAGATGGCGACTGTCTCTCCGGGGGTGACGCGTGCGTTCTTGATCGCCGCATAGGTGGTGACTCCGGCACAGGTGAGAGGTGCGGCGTCGAGGGCGCTGACACCGTCAGGAACGGGGGTGGCGAAGCGGGCGTCGGCAAGCATGTACTCGCTGAACCCTCCGTCGACGGCGTAGCCGTTGTTGTACTGCTGCTCGCAGAGGTTCTCGCGGCCGCTGACGCAGTAGCGGCATTCGCCGCACGCGTGGCCGAGCCAGGGCATCGCCACCCGCTGCCCGACAGTCCGGCCGGTCACCCCGTCGCCGATCTGCTCGATGATCCCCACTCCTTCGTGGCCCGGGACCAGAGGCAGGTTCGGCTTCACTGGCCAATCTCCGTGCATGGCGTGGATGTCGGTGTGGCAGAGGCCGCACGTTTCCAAGCGGACCAGGACCTGTCCGGCACCGGGCTGTGGGATCGGACGCTCGTCGACGTGCGCTGGTGAACCGAACTCTGAGACAACTGCTGCTCGCATCATTCCTCCTTGACGGGTGGGTACGCTCGAAGTCTTTCGCCGTGCAGGCGCGCTGGTCGGGTCAAAGGTCCTTCGACGCAGCGTCGGTGAAGGACCTGATCTCATGCATCAGATCGATACCGCGTGCGCAGCTGCATGGTGCGCCGTGATCTGGACTTGCTGCTCTTGATCGGGCACCTGAGCCGGCCACCCCATCTCCCGTTCGATTCGGAGTCTGAGAGTGTCCGCTGCGGAAGGTTCGCCGTGGGTGACGTATACGGCCTGGGGCGGATGCGGAGCACCCTTCATCCATGCGATGAGCTCGTCGGCATCCGCATGAGCTGACATCGCATCGATCATCGCGACCTCGGCCCGGATCGGCACATCGTTGCCAAAGATCCGGAGAGACCGTTCCCCCGCAAGAAGTCGAGCGCCGCGTGTGCCCCCGGCCTGATAACCAGTCAGGACGATGGTGTTGCGGTGCTCGGGTCCGTAGGCGCGGAGATGGTGCAAGATGCGTCCACCGTCGAGCATCCCGCTCGCGGAGATTATGATCATCGGGCCTCCCCTCAGGTTGAGGAGTTTCGATTCATCGACGCTCCGGACGAAAGTCGCGAGACCGTAAATCCGCTCGACTTCATCCTTCGATATGCGGTGTTGCTCATGACGGCTGCGATAGACGTCGGCGACACTGACCGCCATGGGACTGTTGACATAGATAGGCACGTCGGGGATCTCGCCACGTTCCCGAAGCCTCGACAGGTGCAGAAGTACTGTCTCCGTACGCCCCACAGCGAACGCCGGGATCAGCACCACTCCCCCACGATGGACGGTGCGATTCACGATGTCACGCAGCTGCTCTTCGGGATCGACCTTGGCGTGTCGGCGATCTCCATAGGTCGACTCGGTGACAAGGACGTCTGCTCCTTCGAACGCGTGAGGGGCGCGCATGAGGGGGTCGTCCGAGCGGCCGAGGTCGCCGGTGAAGCACACCCGCCGTGCGCCGACGTCGAGGTAGACGCTGCTTGCCCCGAGGATGTGGCCGGCACCGAGAAGTCTCGCGGTCATCGAACCCGCCACCGGCACCGCTCCCCCTTCGGGTACGGCGGCGAATCGTTCGAGTGCCACCTTTGCGTCATCGACCGTATAGAGCGGTCGCGGCTTTTCATGCCTGGACCATCCATGCCGTGCGGCGTGACGCGCCTCCTCCTCCAGCAGGTGCGCGCTGTCCAGGAGCATGATCCGGCAGAGAGCCGCTGTGCCCTCGCTCGTGTAGATGTGTCCGCGGTACCCATCGCGCACGAGCGCCGGAAGATACCCGGAGTGGTCGAGATGGGCATGGGTGAGAACGACTGCGTCGATAGAGCTCGGTGGAACCGGGAACGGAGCACGATTGCGCTGGCGCAGCACCTTGAAGCCTTGAAACAGACCGCAATCGACCAGAACCCGTGAGGTGGAGTCAGTGACGAGGTAGCGCGACCCGGTCACGGTATCGGCGCCGCCGAGGAAGGCGAGGGTAGCGTCTGATGTTGTCCGCGGCTGACGCGTCTTCGTGGCGTTCACGTGTGCACGCGCGTCGAGGGGCCCGTCAGCGTCCGTGTTGTCGCCGCGATCTCACGGCCCCAGCGCAGTGCGCGGTCATGCTCGTCCGGGAGGAGATGGCTGTCCTTATCCACGAGGAAGCTCTCCGCTGCGAGCACCTCGCGTAGCCCGTGCTTCTTCAACCGCCTACCGATCGCGGATGACGCAGCGCCGGTGAAGATGCGTGGCATGTCGACACGAGTATCGAAGGCCACGTAGCCGTGTCGTGCGGCGGGTGGTAGCTCGATCCACTCTCGGACTCCTGTGGTCAGACTCCCGCTCTCGAGCGCCAGGTGCCTCGAGGGATTGAGCGCCCATCGTTCGGCTTCTGTGCGTGACGCCGGGCTGCTCAACGAGTGTGCGTGGGTGGGAGCTCCCACCACGAGGACATCGCATTCTGGGAGCGCGGCTGCTTTCGCGACCGGCACGACGGTCACGGGCATGTGTTGTTCGCGGATGCCGTCCGCGATTGTCTCTGCGATGAGACGAGTGTTGCCGAACAGCGATTCGTAGACGATCGCGATCATCGGCCCCGGGCTGGGTGAGCTGTTCGCTGTCACGATTCCTTCTCCTCGAGCATCAGAGCGGTGATGTCGATGGGCTGGGTCGGCGGAAGTGCGAGGTCAGCGGGACCAACCTGCAAGGTGGGCAGGACGGCGAAGATCGAGTCGTTCATGGTGCTCCTTCAGCAGCGATGTGGCTCCCCCTCCTCCCATCGTTTCCGTTCGCGTACTCGCCGGGCAGGGCCGAAGGTCCCCCGGCGAAAGTGGTGAGGCCGGAACCTCGGATCTGTGATGCGCGGGACCAGCCGGCCGAGCCGGCTGACGCCTGATCACGGCCGGGCGCGACCTTCCCACTCTTCTGTCGCAAACACGGCAGCTTGGGTGCGGCGTTGCATCCCGAGCTTGGCGAGGAGCCCGGAGACATAGTTCTTGACGGTCTTCTCGGCGAGGCCAAGGCGCTCACCGATCTGACGGTTGGTGAGCCCCTCCGCGATCAGCATCAGCGCCTGGCGTTCTCTGAGAGTCAACTCCACCGCTGGCGATTGAGCTTCCGCTACTCGAGCCTGAAGCCTGCGGTGCACGCCATCGGCGACCTCGGTGGGGATGAGGTTCTCTCCCCGCGCCGCACGATGGATCGAGTCGACGAGGTCCGTTCCACGGATCGTCTTGAGCACGTATCCGGATGCACCTGCAATCACCGCTGCGACGCTCGCAGCATCGTCGTCGACTGCTGTCAGCATGAGGCAGCGGATCTCGGGGTGGTCGGATCGAATGAGTCGGCACAGATCCACCCCGTTTCCGTCCGGAAGGTTCACATCGAGGACGACGACGTCCGGAATCGTCGCTGAGACACGGCCGCGAGTCCCCTGCACCGCGCCGGACTCCCCCACAACCTCGAGGCCCGGGTCTGCATCGATGATCTGGGCGATGCCGCGGCGAACGATCTCATGATCGTCCACGAGGAAGACCCGGGTCATGACGATGCCTGCGACGTTGATCCGAGCGGCACGCGCCAGCGTACCCGCGTGCCACCTGTGCTTCGCCGCTCGATTTCGCACGTACCGCCATGCGCACGTGCGCGCATGAGGAGGTTCGCAGTACCGCTGGACCGAGGGAGTTTTTCGGGAACGCCGACCCCGTCGTCTTCCACAACAACCGTGACGAGCGACGCTGTGACGGAGACGCTGACTTCCGCGCTGTTCGCGTGGGCGTGACGAGCCACGTTGCTCAGTGCCTCTCGCACGACCGCGATGACGTCTTCCGCGAGTCGGCCGGTCACCAGCAGATCGACCGGGCCGGTGAAAGCGATTCGGGGCGGACTCTGGAGCAGCGGTGCGAGTTCATTCGCGACGTCGATGAGTCGATGTCGAACGGATTCGGGGTCAGAGGTCTGAAGAGTGAATATCGCCGTACGGAAATCGGCGATCGCAGCGTCGATCTCTGCGACCTGCGCACTGATGGCGACAGCGTGCGCAGGCAATCGTGCGGCAAGCGCCTGTAGCCCTAGACCTGTCCCGAACAGACGCTGGATGACATTGTCATGGAGATCTCGGGCGATACGCGCGCGCTCTTCGATGAGATCCAACCGCTGGCGATCAGTGCGGGCCTGAGCAAGCGCGAGTGCGAGACCTGCCTGCGCTGCGAATTCCGCGAGGCTGGAAAGATCCTCGGGCGAGAACCGACGACCGCTCTCATCGCGAGTCACGCAGAGTGCACCGACAGGTGCGCCGGTGGCGATCAGTGGCACGGCCACCGTCGATCCACCGGTGTCCTGCTGCTGCTCCGACAGGATCTCGGTGACTCCGTCGGCCACGACGACACCTCCGCCGGACATGGCCGCTGAGATCAGGGTGTTACTGGCAGGGACCTCAGCGCCCTCGAGAGATTCGGCGCCGAACCCGCGAGCGGTCTCGATGCGGTAGTCGCCCGTGAGCGGGTCTGAGACCACGATGCACACCACATCGGCGTCAACCAGTGTCGCCACGCGTTCTGCGAGAACACCGAACACGTCGCCCGCGTCGGGTGACAGGAGGGCAGCATTGATCTCCGCGAGTGCACCGCTCAGCCGCTGCAGCCTCCGTGACTCCTCGAAGCGTCGCGCGTTGTCGATCGCGATCGCCGCTGTCGATGCGAGGGCGAGCACGAGCTCCTCGTCCTCTTCCGAGAACGAGCCCGCGGCTGGGTTGGTGAGGTACAGGTTTCCGTAGATCTCGTCTCGTACGCGAATGGGCACCCCGAGAAAGCTGCGCATCGGGGGGTGATGCGCGGGGAACCCGACTGACCGCGGGTCTTCTCCGAGATCGTCGAGCCGGATGGGATGTTCGTTCTCGATGACCGCCCCGAGAATGCCCAGCCCCTCCGGAAGGTGTCCGATCTGGTGGGCCAGCTCCTCCTCCATGCCTACATGGATGAATTGCTCGAGGCCTCCGTCGCGGTCGATGACGCCGAGCGCGCCGTACTGCGCTTCCACCAGGGCGACGGCTGCTTCCGCGATATGACGGAGCACGTGCTCGAGTTCGATGTCCTCTACGACGGCCTGGTTGGCGCGCAGAAGACTTCTCAGTCGTCCCTGATCAGCGAGGACGAGATGGGCACGATCCAGTATTTCCCCGATCGTGTCATCTGGGTCCGTCCGTCGCCGGCCAGGTACGTGGAGGTGATCGTCGGCCATCACATTCCCTTCCGGGCTCCCGCTGGTGATGACCTTACTCTCAAACGCCGCTCGGGGGACCTTCGCCTCTGTGCGAGCGGTGACGCAGGTCGCAGCATGGTGTGAGTGCCCGATCTGATCTGTGAAGGCGATGCACGCATGCCCGCTCGATATGTACTTGGCGTCGGCGATTCCGACGCGGCTGCCGCAGGACGGTGGGCAGAATCCCACGCCCGCCGTGATGCCGTTCCGCTGGTGCGAGTGCACGTCGGTGATGGCATCACCGACGAAACGTTAGGTCTCAAGGACGGCACAGAGGAAATGGACATCGTCCATATCGGCGGGCGGGTTCCTGAAGCGCTCGCCCGGTTCGTGACCGCCGATGACGTTCTGGTCATCGGCACGGGCAAGACCGGATTCATTCATAGCCGCGTTTTCGGCACCGTGAGTCTGCAGATCGCCGCCGAGGCGCCGTGCTCTGTGGCGGTTATCCCGACGATCGATCTACGTTTCCGACGGGGAATCGTCGCCGGCGTGAAGGACGACGATCTCATGACCGCTATCGTCGGCGCTGCCGCCGGTGAGGCCCGGGCCCGCCAGGAGCCGATCGAACTCATCCATTCGTCCTTCAGCGGGGTGATTCCTGCCACGGTCGAAACGCGCGCGACCATCGCGGCTCGTGTCGCTGCCGTGGAGAGCATGGTTGATGCGGGCACGAGGGTTCGAACGCGTTACACGCAGCGACCGCCCGCAGAGGCACTGCTCGACGCCTCGCGTAACGCCGCACTACTCGTCGTAGGGGTAGGGCACCCACGCGGTGCCGGGCACGCGCTCGGCGCTGTGACGCACGACGTCCTCGTGAATATTGATGCCCCTGTCCTCGTCGTGCGGCGCTCTGCCGCCGACCGTACCTCACCGGGATCGGCCCAGAATTCATGAGCGACAACGCAAACACTCCGCCCGTAGTCGTCGGGGTAGACGGTTCCACATCGTCGGTCGAGGCGCTCATCCGCGCCGCGACGATCGCGACAGCACTCCACGCACCATTGCAAGCGATCATCGCGTGGACCTACCCGGTGATGCTGGGCCTTTTCGACCCAAGCACCGACTGGTCGCCGAAGGCAGATGCGGAACACCTGCTACAAGACGCGATGCAGGAGGCCTTTCAAGGATCCCCTCCGGAACAGTTCAGCCAGTCAGCCGTTCCCGGCCCGGCCGCTGCCGTACTGCTCGAACAAAGCGATCGCGCCACCATGCTCGTCGTGGGAAGCCGCGGACGCGGCGGATTCTCGAGGCTCTTGCTCGGTTCGGTAAGCGCCTCCTGTGCATCCCACGCGCGTTGTCCGGTGCTGATCGTGCATACGCCGAACGGGTCGGTTGGCTGACGTTCGTATGGGCAGGGGTGGTCTGCCCGAAGCACCACCCCTGCCCACGTCCCCCCTCGGCGCCGCCCTTCCTCGTTCCCCAGGGCCCCACACCTGGCGAACGGAGAAACCCCATGAGAGGCGGCTGACCGCGACCCTTTCGGGTGCAGTGGCGTAGCGTCGACGAGTTATCCACCCCACGGCCGAAGGTGCGGGATGGGCTGCGGCTTATCGGCCGCCCGTGCCCCTGGAGCACCTTGATCGACGTGCTCGCCACGTGCGCGCCCGCCCGAAGTGGAAGCGGATGGGACGTTCCCCCGCGTCGCGGACCGGCCGCGAACGGGGAAGCGGCGGCCCGTCACGGTGTCGGGTACGAGGCGCACGTAGTTGTGCTTCGCCGTGGGACTGTCAGATGCAAGCGTGAGAACACCGGAGGCTTCGATGTCAGCATCCGTGTCCATGCGCATCGCGTGTCCGCGGATCACGATGCTCCACTGGAACGCGCCATCCACCCCGTCGATCTCGAGAGCAACGTCCGGATGCCCGGCAAGGCTTCGCAGCTTAGCCCCAGGCGCCGATTTCATGAACACGCTGCCCTCATGCACGAGGTAGTTAAGGGGAAACAGATCAGGGCGTCCGTCGATGTTCTGAATCGCAAGGCGACCGAGCGAGTTCGCCTCGACGAGTTTCCAGCAAGCGGCTGTTCCGATCTCCTCTACACCGGCTGACGCGGCCGTCTCCGGCGCGGTCGGTGGATCCCGGTAGTACGGGTTGGGGTCATCATTCGCCATGGTGGGTCTCCTGAGCATCGGGTCTTCGGATCAGCCGCCGACGTGTTGTCGTCGGTGGTCGAGACGCGTCCAGTCAATCGCTGACACCTTCCTGTGAGCAGGGTCGAAAGTCCCGAGGGCGCGTCACCGCGGAGTTGTACTCTGTGGTTACCCGCCAGTGTGAGGGGATCGGAGGGCGACATGTTCCGGATCGTTCTCGTAGACGATCATGAGATGGTGCGGCGCGGGATCGCGGATCTTCTCGAGACGCAGTCTGATCTCAGCGTCGTCGGTGAAGCAGCAACGGTTCACGATGCACGAGCGGTCGTCGCCGCAACTCTGCCGGATGTGGCGGTCTTGGACGTACATCTCCCCGACGGCAGTGGCATCGATCTGTGTCGTGAGATCCGCCAAGCGCACCCGCAGGTGCAATGTCTGATATTCACGGCGTTCGATGACGACGATGCCTTGTTTGCCGCCGTTCTCGGAGACGCGGCCGGCTACCTGATGAAGACGCTCCGCACCGATGAACTACTTCACTCGATCCGCGCCGTCGCGCAGGGCCAGCGACTTATCAAACCCTCGATGGTGCGCCATGTCACTGGCACCGTCGATCGTGCCGACACTGCTGATCCTCGCTTCGGTGCTCTGAGCATGCGCGAGAAGGAAGTCCTCGCACTCATCGCTGAAGGGCTCTCCAACCGGCAGATCGGCGACCGGCTCGGCCTCGCGGAGAAGACCGTCAAGAACTACGTCTCATCTCTGTTGAACAAACTGGGTCTCGAGCGACGCACGCAGGCGGCGGTCCTGCAGGCCGAGAGAGCCAGCCGCGCGTTCGACCATCGCGCCCCGTAGCTCTGATCCCCGGTTACCGGGCGCGCACCTCGATGCGATTGTCCACGTATGTCACGTGTGGTGAGGCCCAGGCCGCGTCTGCCGCTTGACTCTTCTCCGGCCAGGAGCGCACTGTGCCGGTGAGGATCGCCGTGGTCCCTTCGATCGCGACAGAGACCGCGTTCGCATCCACCGCCGCGTTCCGAAGTATGGCACCACGAATGCGCTCTTCTGCATCTTCCGCCGACGGCCGGGCGCTCAACGTGATCAGGCTGTTCACGTTCCTGACCCCGCGAAGGTGTTGTACTGCGCGCTTCGCCGACCGGCGTTGGTGGTCCCACTCGACTTCCCCCATGAGCGTGACTTCGCCGTCGTCGATCACCGCTTTGACCGTGTTCGGCACGTTCGCGGTGGCGTGGAGGGCGTGGTCGACTTCCCTAGCCACATCGGTGTCGGTGATCTGCGCGCCGTCCATCGGGCGCACGATCATGTCGTCGACTACGGTGCTCACGCCGCGGACGCGGAGAGCCGCGTGCTTGACCGTGAGGCGCTCAGAGTAGCTGTTCACCTCCCCCGACAGGGCAACCGCGCCGTCTGTCACAGCCACTCCGATCGCCGCGTCATCGAGACCCGGTGTCCATTGCAGCTCCTGAGAGACAGCCCTTTGCACATCTCGATCGTCGATGTGTTCTGTCGTGTTCATCGTCTTGTTCCTTTCGACCGCTCTTCGTCGAGGGCTTCACCACTTGCTGCTGGCTCTGGCTCGTGCCATTCCCAGTTCCTGATCTCAGGCGCGTCTTCTCCGTGGAGCCGCGTGTAGGCCCTCGCTCGCACGCGCGAATCCTGCATCTCCTGACGCAGGACAGCCTCCCGGGGTCCCAGGCCGGGCACATGGTCGATCACGTCCATCACGAGGTGGAAGCGGTCGAGGTCGTTCATCATCACCATGTCGAACGGGGTGGTCGTCGTTCCTTCCTCGATGTACCCGCGGACGTGGAGCTGGTCGTGGCCGTGTCGACGGTATGTCAGACGATGGATCAGCCAGGGGTACCCGTGGTAGGCGAAGATCACCGGCCTGTCGGTGGTGAAAATCGCGTCGTATTCTCGATCTCCGAGGCCATGCGGATGCTCCCCCTCGGTCTGCAGGCGCATGAGGTCGACGACGTTCACCACGCGCACCTTCAAGGAGGGAAGCCGCTGGCGAAGGATGGATGCCGCAGCGAGCACCTCCAATGTCGGCACGTCGCCGGCCGCGGCGAGCACCACATCGGGTTCCTCGCCGGCATATTCGGAGCCCGCCCAGTCGAAGATGCCGAGTCCACGGGTGCAGTGCTCGATGGCCGCATCCATCCCGAGCCAGTTGGGTGCGGGCTGCTTTCCTGCGACGACGACGTTGACATAATCGCGTGAGCGCAGACAGTGGTCGTAGGTCGACAGGAGGGTGTTCGCATCGAACGGGAGGTACACGCGCACGACGTCGGCCTTCTTGTTGACGACATGGTCGATGAAACCGGGGTCCTGGTGCGAGAGCCCGTTGTGATCCTGCCGCCAGACGTGCGAGCTGAGCAGGTAGTTCAGCGAGGAGATCGGGCGACGCCAGGGGATGCTCCGGGAGGTCTTCAGCCACTTGGCGTGCTGATTGAACATCGAGTCCACGATGTGGATGAACGCCTCGTACGAGTTGAGCACGCCGTGTCGTCCCGTCAGCAGGTACCCCTCGAGCCAGCCCTGACACTGATGCTCACTGAGCATCTCCACCACCCTGCCGGTGCGCGACAGATGATTGTCGGCATCCATCGGCAGCGACTCCGCGTTCCACTGTTTGTCTGTCACCTCGAAGACGGCATCAAGTCGATTGGATGCCGTCTCGTCGGGACCGAAGATGCGGAAGTTCTCGGGGTTGGCCGTGATCACGTCACGAAGCCAGCCTCCGAGGACGCGGGTGGCCTCGCTCACAGTGGCACCGGGGCTGGGCACGTCGACGGCGTAGTCGCGGAAGTCAGGGAGTCGCAGTTCTTTCCTCAGCAGCCCGCCGTTGGCCACCGGGTTCGCACTCATACGGAGCTCTCCTTCTGGAGCCAGCGCCGTCACCCACTCAGCCACTGCACCTTTCTGATCGAAGAGCTCTTCCGGCCGGTACGACAGCAGCCACGAGTGAAGCAGCTCTGTGTGCGCTTCAGTATCGCGCGCGTCACGCAGCGGCACCTGGTGTGAACGCCAGTTGTTCTCCGCCGGATGCCCGTCGATCTCGTGCGGACATGTCCATCCTTTCGGCGTGCGCAGGATGATCATCGGCCATGCCGGCCGGGTGCGGAGAACGCCGGCCGCGGCATCCGCTTTGATCTGTGCTACGTGGTCGAGGACGTCATCCAGCACGATCGCGAAACGTCGATGCACGTCGATCGGGTCCTCGCCATCGAACCCGCCGGAGGCGAGATATGGAGTGTGCCCGTACCCACGCATGAGGGAGAGCAACTCCTTCTCGGGCATACGTGCGAGCACTGTCGGGTTGGCGATCTTGTACCCGTTCAGGTGAAGAATCGGCAGAACGACGCCGTCGTGCAGCGGATCGAGGAACTTGTTCCCGTGCCAGCTCGTTGCCAGCGGCCCCGTCTCCGCCTCGCCGTCTCCGACGACTGCAGCGACGAGGAGGTCGGGGTTATCGAACGCGGCGCCGTACGCGTGAGAGAGGGAATAGCCCAGTTCCCCACCCTCGTGGATCGACCCGGGCGTCTCCGGCGCCACATGGCTCGGGATTCCTCCGGGGAACGAGAACTGGCGGAAGAGACTGCGCAGTCCGTCCTCGGAGTGGTCGATGCTGTTGTAGACCTCGCTGTACGTGCCGTCCAAGTAGGCGTTTGCGACCATTCCCGGTCCCCCGTGTCCTGGCCCGGCGATGTAGATCGTCTGGAGAGAGCGTTCTCGGATCACTCGGTTGAGGTGGGCGTAGATGAAGTTCAGCCCCGGGGTCGTTCCCCAGTGTCCGAGGAGTCGAGGCTTGATGTGCTCGGGTCTGAGCGGCTCGCGGAGTAGCGGGTTGTCGAGAAGGTAGATCTGCCCTACCGACAGATAGTTCGCCGCCCGCCACCAGGCGTTCAGACCCTCCAGAGTCGACGCGGCAGGATGGTTTCCGGCTCCTCGGGGCCAAGAGGATGTGGTCGCGGTGTCGCCACGAGTCTCGGTCTGCGCGGGAGATGAAGTCCGAGATGCGTCCATGCACGCAGTCTTGCCCGGGGACGGTCGCGGGATAGAGCCGAAGGTCCCTCGCCCGTGCCGATGCAGCCCACGCGATGACGGGACCTTGGTCCCCCGGCTCGCTGAGTCCCCCGTGCACGATGAGAGCGAGACAGGAACCTCTCAGGACGGGAGAATCATGACTGAGATCGAACGCTCGCCGACACGACAGCTGACCGAGGACGAGTGCTGGGAACGTCTCGCCCGAGCCCCCTACGGACGGATCGCCTGCGGTGCGGCTGGAGAGATCGACATCTTCCCGATCAACCACAAGACCGACGGCCGAACGATCATCTTTCGCACCTCGGCAGGCACGAAGTTGCTCGAGCTGACCATCCGCGCGGCCGTCGCCTTCGAGATCGACGGCTACGACGAGCATGAAGCCTTCAGCGTGGTGGTGAAAGGGACAGCCCAGGAATTCGATCGCGACGCCGACGTGCTCGCGGCAGAACGACTGAATGTGCACCCATGGGCCCCGGAAGAGAAGGACCGCTGGGTACGGATCGATGCGTCTGAGGTTCGCGGCAGGGTCTTCGATCTTGAGGCGCAGAGCGCGCCCTGACCCCGCAAGGGCGAAGGCCCCGACGCTCCGTGTGACCTTTGGCCCAGTGACCTGAAGCGAAAAGCAGGATCGTGAAGCTATGTCGAGCACACACACACACCACATTGTCGTCGGCGTGGACGGATCCGATTCCTCTATCGACGCCCTCCGCTACGCAGCACGTCTGGGGAAGGCACTGAAGGAGCCTCTGCATGTCGTCACGACCTGGACGGCTCCCCCGATCGATCCGTACTTGGCTATCGAGTGGTCACCCTCTGAGTTCGCCCGCGAAGCTCTGGACGAATCGATCCAGGGAGCATTCGCCGGCAACCCACCACACGACCTCACCAGCGAAGTGCTGCTCGGGTCGGCCGCACGAACCCTGATCGGCCTCAGCAACTCGGCATCGATGCTGGTGCTCGGCAGCCGCGGGCACGGCGGCTTCGTCGGGCTCCTCCTGGGATCAGTCAGCGCAGCCTGCGCGGAACACGCCCACTGCCCCGTGCTCATCGTTCACACGAAGAAGACGGTCGACAGCGAGCCCTCTCCGTCATCTTCGGACGAGACCTGAACCCTTGAGGCCCGTCCTGTTGCGGTACCCGATCATCACCCTCACGGTTCTCGTCTTCGTCGGAGTCATCGCGGCGCTCGTGATGGAAGCCGAGAACACCGGTCGTTGGGCGGCCACGATCTACGTCGCCGCCTTCATCAGCTGGACACTGGTGCGAATGGTGCGGGATGTGCTCCGAGGGCACGTCGGTCTCGACATACTGGCGCTCGTGGCGATGATCGCCACGTTGGCGGTCGGTGAGTACGTAGCGTCGCTGATCATCGTGTTGATGCTGTCGGGAGGCGAGGCGCTGGAGGACTTCGCCGGACGACGCGCAAAGCGCGACCTCTCGGCACTTCTGGACCGTTCGCCTCGCACCGCGCACGTCCTGGAGTATGCCGACGCGGACGCTGGCGAAGCCATTCATGACGTTCCCGTCGACGAGGTCAAGATCGGGGATGTGCTTCTCATCCGCCCTTCAGAGATAGTGCCCATCGACGGGTCCCTTCTCACGGAGACCGGATCCTTCGACGAGTCGTCGCTGACAGGCGAGAGCATGCCGGTCACCCGTGAGATGGGCGGCGAAGTGATGTCCGGGGCGATCAACGGAAACCGGGCGGTACGGATCCGAGCAGTGCGGACCAGCGAGGACAGCCAGTACCAACAGATCGTCGCACTCGTGCGCGCAGCGGAAGACTCCCATGCGCCCGTGGTGAGGCTGGCCGACCGATTCGCGATCCCGTTCACCGCAGTCTCGCTCGTTCTCGCCGGGACCGCGTGGGCGTTGTCGAATGATCCGACACGGTTCGCAGAGGTCCTGGTCTTGGCAACGCCCTGTCCACTCCTGATCGCCGCCCCGGTCGCCTTCCTCGGCGGGCTCTCCCGGGCTGCGAAGGCCGGCGTGATCATGAAGGGCGGCGCCGTCATCGAGCAGATCGCCCGCGTGCGTTCCGCCGCCTTCGACAAGACGGGAACCCTCACCCAGGGCCGCCCACGACTCATCGAAGTCCGACCCGCCGAAGGCTTCGATGAGGATGAGCTCCTGATGCTCGCCGCCTCCGCAGAGGAGTACTCCTCACATGTTCTCGCCGACGGTATCCGTCGCGCTGCGGAGGATCGCGGCCTCGCGCTGCGCACCGCCAGCGCCGCACGTGAAGAAGCGACCAACGGCGTGGTGGCGACGATCGACGGGCGCACCGTGACCGTCGGGAAGCCCGCCTACGTCACCGCCATTGCACCCGATACTCCCAGGGCCGCGCTCGACGTCGGCGAAGCCGCCGCATACGTCGCCGTGGACGGACGATTCGCCGGCGTTCTGGTACTTGCCGATGACGCGCGCCCCGAAGCCGCGTCCGTGGTGTCCTGGCTCCGGAGTCACGGCATCGAACGGATCATCATGCTGACCGGCGACGTCCGGTCGACGGCGGAATCCGTGGGACATCGAATCGGTGTCGACGACATTCACGCGGAACTCCTCCCGCCCGAGAAAGTACGGCTCGCGCAAGACCTGCAGCCACGCCCGGTGATGATGATCGGCGACGGAGTCAACGATGCCCCTGTGTTGGCCGCCGCCGACATCGGCGTGGCGATGGGCGCGAAGGGCGCGACGGCGGCCGGCGATGCCGCCGACATCGTGATCCTGGTGGATTCGCTGTCGAAGGTCGTGGACGCCGTATCCATCGGCCGTCACACGCTGCGGGTCGCCCTCACGGCGATCTGGATCGGCATCGGGCTGAGTCTCGCGCTCATGATCGTGGCGATGACCGGAATCATCCCCGCAGTCGCTGGCGCGGTCACGCAGGAGTTGGTGGATCTGGCCACGATCCTCTACGCATTGCGGGCGTTGCGGGGCCCGCGGGATCTCGCTTAGCGCACCACGACGGTGGCGGTCGCGAGCCGGGAGAGGACTTCCTCGCTGGTGGATCCGAGAAGAAAACGAGCGATCGCCCCGCGCCCGTGAGACCCGACCACCGCCAGCCGGGCTTTGGCTGCCCGGTCGCTGATCGTCCGTCCCGGAGTGCCCCTCTCCACCACGCGATGCACGACGAGATCCGGATACTGTTGCCCGATCCCCGCCAGCGCAATGGCGAGTGTCTCTTCTGCCGCCTGCTGCATCCCTGACAGGTAGGTCGACGGGTAACCGTGCATCCCCACAGGCAGCGGAACGGTCGTCCATGTCGTCACAGCCGTGAGGACGTCGCCAGCTCTGTCAGCCTCCTCGGCAGCGAACGATATTGCTCGCTCGGAATCAGCCGATCCGTCGATGCCCACGACAACTCCACTTCGGTTAGTGAGATCGATGTCGGGCACCACCGCGACCGGGCTATGAGCGCCCGCCGCTATGCGGACACCGTGCAGACCGCGTCGGTCCCCTTTCGACGGACCACGGTGGTCGCTTCCGATGACGAGGAGATCGCAGACTATCGAGGCCTCGATGAGTTCGCCGACCGGATCGCCCCGCCCCACACGCGTGTCGACGGTCAGTCCCCGTGACTGCAGCCGAGTCGCCTCACGCGCAAGCATCGCCGCCGTCAACGCGAGAGCCTCCCGGAGCATCTCCCCCTCCCCGACCGCACCTACAGCACCACCGACGATCGAGATGAGGGTGAGTCTGCCACTGCGGTCATATGCGCGTCGTGCCGCCCACTCGACCGCCTCACGCGAAGCGTGAGTGTCGACGACGCCGACCAGGATGCTCTCCGGCATGGGATCCTACTTTCCGCTCCAGCGAACGCTCTCGTCATCAATCTGACTGGACTCTCACGTTGTTCTCGACCTCAGTGATGTGAGGAGAGGCCCACGCGGCACGACCTGCCTGCTCCTTCTCTGCCCACGACCGCACATGTCCGGACAGGGTGGCCCTGTTCCCGATGACGGTGACGACGATGTGGTTGGCGTCGAGCTGCGCGTTGCGGACAAGCGCGTTCCTGATTCGCTCCTTCGCATCGCTGGCAGAGACTCGAGCGAACAGCGTGATCCTGTTGTCGACCCGATGCACCCCGCGCAGATGCTGCACGGTTCGCTGCGCGGCCCGGCGTTGGAAGTCCCAGAGAACCTCGCCGGTGAGAATCACGTTGTGATCCGACACCTCAGCTTTGACTGTGTCGGGGACATTGTCTGCCCACTGCAGAGCGCGTCGCACCTCCCGGGCGACGTCCGTGTCCGTGATCGTGATCGATGCCTTCGGGTGCACGGTCAATGCGTCGACGACGGTCGACACGCCTCTCACACGCCGTGCCGCACGCTTGGCAGCGAGACGCTCCGAGTGCTGGTCGACCTCACCAGTGAGGATCACGGCGCCGTCCTCGACAGCAACGCCGATTCCGGCGGCGTCCACGTCCGGGGTCCAATCGAGTTCGTCCTGAACGGCGGTCTGGATGTCGTGGTCGCTGCGCGCCACGGTGGGAGTGCTCATTGCTCGTCCTCTCTTCGGTGCGGGCGATATCGCGCGCTATCCACAGACTTCCCGACTTCGCGAACCCCATGCAGGGTCATTGGTCCCGCAGGGACTGGATCAGAGGCGACCCATGACCGTCTCGGTCATGGGTCAAGGTTGAAAGGACTTCCGACCCAGGAGCTGCGCCCGGGCTGTGTGAAGCTCCGTCCATGCACGAACAACCGAGTCGAATCAGGGTCGTTGAGAAAGCCGGCCCGTGGGGGTTCTTCTTCCTGCTCTGCTACATCGGTGCTGCCATCTATTTCGTCTCGAACTCCAGCGGGGGTTTCTGGGAGGTCGTTCTCGGCCTGCTTCAGGCAGCGGTCTGGCCCGTCTACGTGACCTTCCACGTGCTCGGCATCCTCGGGGCGTGACGGCACACCCGGTGTGACGATGCAGATGGTGGGAGAACAGCTGTTCGTTCCTGATGAACGGGCGGTCGAGATCTACCGCGTCTTCGCTCGCTCTGTCAGTGCTCTCGCGCATGTTCGACTCATCGTGACTCGGAGCCAGGTGGCATTCTGGGCGCGGCACCCTTTCGCTTATGCGTGGAACCCGTCCCGGTACATCACGAGCGCAGTACCGATGGTCGTCTCTGTCGCGACGAATGGACCGCTGAGCTCTTCACGGATCAAGGAGGTTGTCCATCCGTCGCCGCGGACCTGGATGCATCACATCGAGCTCCGCTCGGTCACCGATGTCGATGAGGAACTTCTTCGATGGGTCGTGCAGGCCTACCAGGAAGCAGCCTAGCTGGCTCCGCACTCGCCCTCGTTCACACTGTCGGTGGGACCTTCGGTCCGGAAGTCATGGTCCCTGCGGGCCATGCTGTCTGGGTGAGGCAGTCAGAGGAGATCAGCTTTCTCGGCAAGGTCACCGTGGCCCATGTCGTCACCTACTTTGTGGTGGGCGCGGCCGCAGCGGCGATGCTCGATTACGAGTCGGTGTTCGCAGCACCAATCGTGCGTGACTACATGAAGGATTTCGGATCCGTCGCCGTGCTGATCGGGCCGCTGGTGCAGGTTTTCCGTGGTCTTATCATCGCCGCCGTGCTTCTGCCGTTCCGCTCTGCTCTCATACCGCGCTACGGGTGGCTTCGCCTGTGGATGCTGCTCATCGGGATCGGCATCCTCTCGACCGCAGCTGCGGCACCATCATCGGTCGAAGGAGTCATCTGCACCAGACTTCCTCTGTGGTATCACTTAATCGGCTTGCCCGAGATGCTCGGACAGACCCTCCTCTTCAGCATCGCTACTGCGCTGATAGCCCGCCACCCGACGGGAGTGCTCGCCGCACTCCCGCCGATCTTCGAGCGCCTCCTGCGCGCACTCGTGGCGGCATCTCTGGCGTTCGCCGGCTATGCGGTCGTGTCGGTCCTCTTCGCTCTGTCCGCAGGCGCTGAGATCGACCCCGGGGAAAGTCTCACCCTCAAGGTCCAGGGCCTGTTCATCGCGCCGTTTCTTATCAACGGCATCATCGCATTCGTGGCGACTCACGGCTTGACTGCTCGGGCCCGCCTTGTCGCTGCCCTCGTCTCGTTCTCCGCCGGTGTTGTGGTGATCGCCCTCTATCAAGCAGTAGTGAGCGGCGGCACGAACCTCCCCTACGCGCTGATTGCACCTGCCGTTCCGGCGGCCATCCTGTGGGTGCTGATGCCGCGAGAGTCGAGGCGGAGTGGCCCGGAGCCTCTGGCCGACGTTAGATAGAGTCGGGAAGCCGCTTCGGAGATCACGGAGTCAACAGCTGCTGCTCTTGAACGGTTCCGCGCTGCCGCGCCTCCGATGACGGCTCTCGATCCGACGGGTCAGAGTCGACGGCGAAGATCCGACCCTCGATGCTGATCGGTACGAACGTCACCCAGCGCCGGTCAGTGGACGGAGACGGCTGCGGTGCATGGCCGTCGAGCCGGCGAGCCTCCGATCCTGGCGCGATGTCCTCTGCGTATCCGATCATGGACACGGTGAACGCCTCACGCGTGTTGTATCCATCGATCTGAACGGACATCAGGCTGTGAGCCAGGAAGTCTCTTGAGCCATTGCCGGAGGCGGCGCAGAACATGAGGCGACCGTCCTCTATTACGTGAGATACCGGCGTGGCCTCTCGACCAGTCACCACCTGCGCTGCGATACGGACGTCGGCGTCCGCGAATCTGTTCCAGCACTCGTCCTCAGCCATTTCTCTGCACTGTGCACGGTCTCCCCACGGGGATCCGGAGCGGACTAGTTTCACCATGGTTCCACGCTGGTCCTTCCGACGCGGTGGCGTAGAGTCCAACGTCCCATGTGTGACGGGGGCACACGTCAGTGAGTGATGTTCGCAGGCGATGCCTCCTGTGCTGGCCGCGTAGGCGACGTTTCCGTGGCGTGCCACGGTCGCTGACGGTGGATCTCGAGGAGCTGGGCGCCGAGGCCGAAGAACACCATGAGCAGCCATGCGACGATGTTCAGCCACGGGATCTGCAGAGCCGCGATGAGGATCACGCCGCCCAATAGCGAGCGGCTCACCGGCCGTCGGTCCCCGCGAAGGATGAGGGAACCGAGGTAGTGGGCGACGAACGGAAAGCTTGCGAGGGTCAGCAGGAACCAGGTGATTGTTACTGCGAGCGCTAGCGGAGCTCCGACAATCGTCGTGAAGAGCAACAGAAGCACCAGAGGCGCGGCAATCGACGCGACAAGACCAACGAGGAGCGCCTTCCACGGTGACGGACGAAGGTGGTCTGTCACTCGTCGCAATAGGCGCGGGAACAGAAGGGCGGTGAAGAGTGTGACGAGGCTGAGTGCGACGAGCGCGTAGACGAGTCCGAGGAGCCAGCCGGCGAACACACCCCATGGCGACACTTCGACCTTTGGCGACTGCGGCTGGCTGATGCGTTGCACTGAACCGGCGACCGCATCGTCGGCTATGGACGCTTCCGTGTCGCTGACGTAGGTAACATCACCTCCCACCGAGCCGGCGATGCGGAGGGTGCCGACGCTCAGCACAAGGTCCCTCCCCACAGCGCCGGTAACGTGCATGGTGCCTGTGGCGCCGACGAGATCGTCGCCGACGGTTCCCGTATCCGCAACGGTGACGTCGGCGGCGAGGATAGTGCCGCTGCGTGAGATGTCACCACTGATCGTGACGGTTTGCGCGGACAACCGCACGCTTCCTTCGATGTCGCCGGTGATGGTGATGCTCTGGGCAGCTGCGATCACGTCTCCGGAGATGTCCCCGCTGATCACGAGACTCTGCGCGGATGCGTACACGTCGCCGTCGATCGTTCCGGACACGTCTACGGAGACGCCACTGTAGAACTGCGGCCCCTGGGCGTCGCCTGGCGCGAGAGGTGCCTGCGATGACCCTGTGCCCTGCGGACTGGTCGCTGCCGCGCCCAGCCCGGTGGCGAGGATGACGAAGCCCAGGAAGAGTGCTGACGCACACCTCCGGAGGACATGCGACACGTTGATCATCGCCTGTCCCCTTGCTTGCTCGTCTTCCCGGTCTTGGTGACTGGCCAGCAGATGCGGGTCAGCAGGTGCTGAGGATCGGGTTCGGTCGTGGGGTCCGATAGGTAGGTTTCCCACATCAGACCCGCCGGGGCGAGGTTCGCTTCTGACATATGCCGCGCGGCATCTGCGTACGCGCTCCCGATCGTCTCGTACAGGCCGACATGCGTGGCTTCCAGCCGTTCCCCTGCTGGCAACATCCCTGAAATCACGTTGCGAGTCGGAACGAAGTGCGTGGCGATCGGGTAGCCCGCTTCGATATCGACGGTCTCAGTCGGCGTGCCGTAGTACGCAGGCCCGTCGAGATTTCCGTGACCAAACCGTTGCATTCGTTACCTCGCCGTTATAGAGTGATCGCACGGTGAATGTTTGCTGTGGCATACACCGCATGTGATTGCAGGACACTCTTGGTGCAAGGGACAAGGGCCGGTCGGGAGCCTCTCCGACCGGCCCTTTACTGTTGCCAGTACGCTGTTCTCCATGACCGATCGCAAGCTCGCCCTCGAGGCCTGGGAGAGCCTGTTCCGTGCACAGCACGAGCTGTTCACGGAGATGAACACCGACTTCGATGACACCGATCTCGGGCAGGCGGAGTATGACGTGCTGCTCACGGTGACCCGCTCCCCCGGCATGTCGGCCCGCCTGCGCGACGTCACGGCGAACATGCTGATCAGCCAGCCGAGCGTCTCGCGCCTCGTCGACCGCATGGTCGCCCGCGGACTCGTCTCGAAGTGCCCCGACCCCGACGACGGGCGCGGTGCGCTGATCAGGGCCACCGACGCGGGTGTGCGCCAGTTCCGCAGCGTCGCCACGGTGCATGGCCGGTCGATCGCCGAGCGGATGTCGCGCCTCGACGACGCCGAGCTGAAGACGCTCCGCGATCTGGCGGAGAAGCTCCGCGGTCGCTGACCCCGACGCACGCTCGCAGTCCGCGGTCGCTGACCGAACGAGCTCGGCGCATACGGAGGGTTTCCGCCGTACGGAGGATGTCGCGGCGCTGAGCCTCCTCCGTATCGCAGATCTCCTCCGCGTCGCCGGGATCCGGCGGCATCCCGTCCCGACACCCTCCCCTCTTTTCTGGCAGGGTGGAGCGTGAACGCCCGCGCGGCCGCGCCGGCATCCACGACCGCCCCCTCGGGGGGAACCAGGGAGGTCATCCATGGAGATCGCCGGAATCGTCGGCATCCTGATCATCGTCGGGATCGGCATAGCCATCGCTATCGTCGTCCTGCTCATCCTGCTGCTGTTCGCACGCAGCTGGATCAAGGTGGCTCGCGCCGATGAGGCGCTCGTCATCTCGGGGCGCAAGCAGAAGGTGCAGCGGGCCGTCATCTCGGCCGACGGCACGACCAGAGACGAGATGTCGGAGTCGCCCGTCACGGTCATCGTGAACGGCAAGTCCCTCGTCAACCCGATCACCCAGCGCCACGAGATCATCTCGCTGCGCTCGCGTCAGGTGTCGCTCAACGCCGAGGCCCAGTCGCTCGACAGCGTCACCCTCAACGTCGACGGCGTCGCCATCGTGAAGATCGGCTCCGACCCCATCCTCGTGCGCCGCGCCGCCGAGCGTTTCGCCTCGCAGGACAAGGCGATCGAGCAGTTCACCACTGAGCAGCTCGAAGGTGCGCTCCGTGGAATCGTCGCGACGCTGTCTGTCGTCGAGCTCATGCGCGAGCGCAAGAAGTTCTCCGACCAGATCGCCGCCGACGTCTCGCAGGAGCTCGCCGAGCAGGGTCTGATCCTTGACTCGTTCCAGATCAAGGGCATCACCGACAAGGTCGGCTACATCCAGTCGCTCGGTGCTCCCGAGATCCAGGCGAAGCGTCAGTCTGCCGAGATCTCGCAGACCAACGCCGACCGCGCGATCAACCAGAAGAACATCGCCAACCAGGAAGCCAACCTGGTCGAGCAGACGGCTCTCGACACGAACACCGCCAACGCCAACGCCGGCATCGGTCGGGCTCGCGCCGAGGCCGAGCAGGCCGAGAACCTCGCCCGCGAGCAGGCTCAGCAGGCCGTGCTGCAGCAGCAGGCGGAGAACCGCCAGGCCCAGCTCGACGCCGACGTCAAGCGCGTCGCCGACGCACAGCGCTATGAGGCAGAGACCCGGGCACAGGCCGAGCTCTACACGCGTGAGCGTGCGGCGGAGGCGGGCGCGATCGAGCAGGTGAAGCAGGCCGAGGCCCGCACCCGCATCGCCGAGCAGCAGGCGCAGGCCGACAAGGCCAAGGCCGACGGTGAGGCCGCAGCCGCGATCGCCCGAGCCACCGGTGAGGCCGACGCACTGCGTGCGCAGGCCGAGGCCGAGTCCGAGGCCCGCCGACTGCGCGCGAACGCCGAAGCAGACGCCATCCGCGCCGAGGGTGAGGCGCGTGCCGCCGCCGTCGAGGCAGAGGCGAAGGCCATCGCCTCGAACCAGGACGCGTTCCTGTCGCAGCGGGTGCTCGACACCCTGCCGTCGATCATGGCCGAGTTCTCGAAGGGCTACGCCGCGATCGGCAGCGTCTCGATCATCGGCGGCTCCGGCGAGGACGGCGCGTCGAGCGTCGTCGGCGCCGACAGCGCGAAGGCACTCAAGTCGGTGTTCGACAGCGTCAGCGCGGCGACCGGCCTCGACCTCGCGTCGATCATCCAGGGCCAGGCCGTGGGTCGCGGGATCGGCGAAGGCGTGGCTGCGGCATCCGCACCGTCCACGCCGACCCGCCAGTCTGCGCCGACCACCCCGCCGCCGCCGGCACCTCCGGCTCCCGCAGCGGAGTAGTCAGCACACAGCGCACAGCGGATGCCGCGGCCGATTCGGTCGCGGCATCCGTCGTCTCCGCCACCCGTGCTCCATGACTCCGGAGACCAGGCAGACTGAGGGAATGACTGCCGCCCCCTTCGACCTCGCCGCCATCGGCGCCGGGCTCTCGTTCGCGGCCGCGCTGGACGAACTCGGGGCCGCGCTCGACGGGAGCGGAGCAGTGGTCGTGAGCGCCCCGCCCGGCACGGGCAAGACCACTCTCGTGCCGCCGCTGCTGGCGTCACGGTCGTCCGGGCGCGTGATCGTCACCCAGCCTCGCCGCGTCGCGGCTCGCGCCGCAGCCCGCCGCCTCGCTCATCTCGACGGCTCGGCGCTCGGCACCCGCGTGGGCTTCACCGTGCGCGGCGAGCGCTCGGCAGGTGCGGCGACCCGCATCGAGTTCGTCACCGCCGGAGTGCTGCTGCGTCGCATGATCGACGACCCCGGCCTCGACGGTGTGGATGCCGTCATCCTCGACGAGGTGCACGAGCGCGCACTCGAGACCGACCTGCTGATCGGCCTGCTCTCGGAGGTCCGCGAGCTGCGCGACGACCTCGTGGTCGTCGCCATGTCGGCGACGCTGGATGCCGCGCGCATCGCCTCCGTCCTCGGCACCGACGACCTGCCCGCGCCGATCGTCGACCACGCTGTGCCGGCGTTCCCTCTCACCGAGCGCTGGGCTCCCAGCCCGACGCCGCGCCTCGATGAGCGCGGTGTCACCTCGGGCTTCCTCGACCACGTCGCACGCACGACGACAGCGGCCGCACTCGAGCTGGTCCGCGAGGCGGAGTGCTTCGGCGGATCACTTCGGCACGCCCTCGGGAAGGAAGCCACCCGGCGTCCGGTGTTATGTGAAGGACAATCTCATCTTCAGCAACCACCCCGCGAGCGTAGCTGAGTCAGCGGTGCGCACGCCCACTCGCGCCGACAACGATCGTTTTTCGCAGCAGCAGTTAGTCGGCGCTTGAGGCGTGCCGCTATGGTTCGCCGAAACCTCGTATCGGCAGACAGTTTCGGCGTGTAGCGGGACAGGTGAGCGTCTTTCGCTGGAGATATCGTCCTCTCGTTTACTTGGCTATTGCCGCCAGGCCGCTGTCATCGAAGACCAAGATGTCACCGTCGTTCGTGGTCGCGAGCGCTTGCGCGGAGCCATGAGTGACGCCGGCTGGAACCCACTCGGCTTTGGATCCTGTGCTGGCCCAGATCTGTCCGCCGCGACCGACACCGACAAGCCGTTTGCCGTCAGGTGACACGGCGAGTAGATAGAGCGCAGGCGCCTCGTTCAGAGGTGTAAAAGTGGTGCCCTCATCAGTGCTGATTTGCACCCCGTCTGGGGTGGCGGCGATCAGTTGCCCTTCACTGTCGATGACGAGGCTGAACGCCAGAATTTCTCCGACCGCCGACCAGGTCTCACCGAGGTCGTCAGTGCGGAGGAGCTCCGCAGAGTCCGAGGCGATCCCGTAGAGGGTGTCGTTCTTCCCGACGGCAAGCACGTGGAAGTCTTTCTCGTCGGTGAATGAGACAGGCGTCCAAGATCTGGCGCTGTCGTCGCTCCGGATGATTCCGAGGTTGGGGGAGCCGAGTTCTGGGGCCGTGGTCGGTCCGGGATGCCCGGACGCGAGGAGAGCATCACCGACAGTGATGAGGCCCATTGCGTCGAAGTCGGTCGTCTCGATACGCGAGCCGACCTCCCCATCCGGTGTGGCCGTGTAGATCCCGTCATGGGCACCCAGGAGGTATCCGTCCTCGGAGGGGTTAGGCACGATCGCGTGGACGTGGCTGATGGACGCGGCGTGGTCGTGCCCGGTGGTGGGCTCGGCGGGTGCCGCGCAGCCGGCCAGCACAATGCTGGCCGCGATCGTTGTGGAGAGCGTGAGTGCCGCTCGGTGTCGCTGTCGAAAAGTGGGCAACGTGAGCTTCTTGAGGGTTCGCATGATGGTGTGCGCAACAGATCACGAGGTGGGGTGCGGGAGCCCCGCACCCCACCCAGGGATCACAGAGTTGCGAGGATCTCCTTCATGGTGGCGATCTCGTCGGTTTGCGTGTCGATGATCGTCTCAGCGAGTGCGATGGCGTCGCTGTTTTGACCGTTGTCGACTTCTTCTTGTGCCATGTCGACAGCGCCCTCGTGGTGCTGGATCATCTGCTCGAGGAACAGACGCCCTGCATCGGGACCGGTGGCATCTTCGAGGGCCTGCATGTCTTCTTCGGACATCATGCCGTCGCCATGGTCCATGCCACCCATGTTGCCCATGTCCGCGTCCCAGTCTTCGAGCCACTGATCCATCTTCTGGATCTCGGGCTCCTGAGCGGCCTTGATCTCTTCCGCGAGGGCGACGACGCGCTCATCGACACCGTCCTTGCTGAGCAGGAGATCGGACATCTCGATGGCCTGCTCGTGGTGCTCCTTCATCATGCGGGCGAACATGACGTCGTCGGTGTTCGCGTCGGCGGATGCGGAGGAGCCGCTGCCGTGGTCCATGCCGTCCATGCCGTTATCGGAGCCGGTCGTGACGACGCAGCCCGTGAGGGCGAGCAGGGCAGTGAGGGTGAGTGCGGCGATGGCCGCGGGTCGAATCTTCATGAGTGTTCTCCAAGGGTCGGTGATGAGGCCCGGCTATTGCCGGTGCCAGGGGTGCGTGCCCGCAGAGCGGGCTAGCGCGTTATCACGTGCGACTGATGCAGAGAACCGTGAGAGAGGGGGGTGGCGGAAGGGCGTGGGCACGGGCGGGCCAGCGCATGGTCGCGGCCGTAAGTATTGCGATCAGTGTCGCGTGCCGCCAGCCGAGCCCGATCCGCCCGAGCAGGATCGTGGCGACTAGGAGCGCGAGAACGCACGCCATCCACGTCATTGGGTCCCCGCCCCCGCACGTCGCGCATCCCGCATCCGCCGTCGGTGAGTCCGGCACGGCGGCGGCTGCGGACGTGTCGTGGTGATGGGCAGATACATCGGCCTGGGTGCTGACAGCGACGGTGTCGTGGTGGCCGGCAGTTGTCGCGTGCGAGTTGAAGGAGTGCATCGCCAGCAGACCCGCGATGACGCCCACCGCGACCGCGAGGACGGCCAAGACGGTATGGGTGAGCGTGCGCGGTCCCCGCACCTGTTGTGCGACGTTGATCAGCGACATACTCACCTCCCGTTCTCCTCAGCCTACGTCCGTCACCCTGACCGTTTCTTGCTACTTACCCGCTACTGCGTCCGGGCGGAGATCCAGCCGGCGCAGCAGCTGCGCGTTGAGCGCGACGACGATGGTCGACAGGGACATCAGCACGGCCCCCACGGACATCGGGAGCACGAACCCGATGGGGGCGAGCACGCCGGCCGCGAGCGGGACGGAGAGCAGGTTGTAGCCAGCGGCCCACCAGAGGTTCTGCTTCATCTTCCGGTAGCTGGCCCGTGACAGTTCGATCACCGACAGCACCGACCGAGGGTCGTCGCTGGCGAGGATGACCCCGGCCGAGGCGATCGCGACGTCCGTTCCCGCGCCGATCGCGATACCGACATCCGCCTGCGCGAGCGCGGGGGCGTCGTTCACGCCGTCTCCGACCATCGCGACCTTGCGGCCCTCGCCCTGCAGTTCTTTCACCTTCGAGGCCTTGTCCTCCGGCCGCACCCCGGCGAAGTACCGGTCGATACCCAGCTCGCCCGCCACGGAGGCGGCCACCGCGTCGGCATCACCGGTGATCATGACGACTTGCACACCCCGCTCGTGGAGGGCCTCGACGGCATGACGCGACTCTGAGCGGATCTCATCCGCCAATCGCAGTGCGCCCGCGACCTGACCGTCGACGAGGACGTGGAGGATGATCGCACCCTCATTGCGCCACTCATCGGCAACCGCCAGCTCCTGGGCGTTCTCCTGCTCGAGCATGTACGGCCCACCGACCTGCACGATGTGCCCATCGACACGCGCACGGACCCCGACCGCCGGCGAGGACTCGAAGTCGGACGAGGCAGGGACCGTGAGGTTCTTCTCCTTCGCCGCGTTGACGATCGCGCGAGCGAGCGGGTGCTCAGAGTCGGCTTCCGCGGCAGCGGCCCAGGCCAACAGCTGGTCAGAATCGGTGCCGGACACGGGGTCGATCGCGGTGACGGCGGGGGTGCCCTTGGTGAGAGTGCCGGTCTTGTCGAACAAGACGGTGTCGACGGTGCGCATACTCTCCAACGCGAGACGATCCTTGATCAGCACACCCCCACGAGCCGCCCGCTCCGTCGCGATCGACACAACGAGCGGGATCGCCAGGCCCAGAGCGTGCGGGCACGCGATCACCAGCACGGTGATCGTGCGGATCACCGCGGCGTCGGGCATGCCGACAACCGTCCAGACGATCGCGGTGATCGCGGCAGCGCCGAGCGCGAACCAGAACAACCACCCGGCAGCTTTGTCAGCGAGCCGTTGCGCCCGCGACGACGAGCTCTGCGCCTCGGTCACCAGCTTCTGGATACCTGCGAGAGCAGTGTCCTCGCCGATCGCGGTGATCTCCACCCGCACACCGGAGTCGGTCGCGACGGTGCCGGCGATGACCTGGTCGCCGTCGCTGCGGCGCACGGGCCGGGATTCTCCGGTGATCATCGACTCGTCCATGCTGGCCGAGCCCTGCACGATCCGCCCGTCTGCGGGGACCCGCCCGCCCGGGCGCACCACCACCACGTCACCCACCAGCAGATCAGACGGGGCAACCGTGACGGTTGTATCGCCCTCGATCTTTTCCGCCTCGTCAGGCAGCAACGCAGCCAAGGAATCCAACGCTGAGGTCGTCTGCGCGAGGGAACGCATCTCGATCCAGTGACCGAGCAGCATGATCACGATCAGCAGGGCCAGCTCCCACCAGAAGTCCAGTTCGTGGTGCAGCAGGCCCAGGCTCGCGCCCCATGATGCGAGGAACGCGACCGTGATCGCGAGAGCGATCAGCAGCATCATGCCGGGCTTGCGGGCCCGGAGTTCGCTCACCGCACCGGTGAGGAACGGCGCCCCGCCCCACACATACATGACCGTTCCGAGAACCGGGGACACCCAACCGACCCACGCAGCGTCCGGCAGCGGGTATCCGAGCAGCATCGAGAACATCATCGAAAACCCGACGACCGGAACCGCAAGGACCAGCATGATCCAGAACAACCGCCGGAACTGGCCCACATGATCACCGTGCCCACCATGTCCGCCATGTTCTGGCGAAGCGTCGTGATCGTGAATCATCGCAGCGTGGTCATGCTCCGTTGTCGGCGCCGCGCCGTGGTTCTCGTGTGCGGCGCGATGGCTGTGTTCGTCATGCTGGCTCATCGGAACTCCTTGCTCAGATGCGCCCGGTTGAGCCCGGGTGCAGACGGTTAGCGACTCAGGCCTGGCTGGTCGCGAGGGTATACCCGGCCTCTTCGACCGCAGCCCTCACAGCAGCAGGATCGACCGGTGCTGCGCTGTGGATAGTCACGCGGGAGGTGCCGCCGGCGTTCAGGTCGACGTCGACGGACTCGACACCGTCCACAGCCGCCAGTTCCTTACTGACGCTCGATACGCAATGCGAGCACGTCATCCCCGCAACCAAAACCTCTTCGGAGGCCGAAGATGAGGCCGCAGCAGGTGCGGACGCCTCGGTGTTCGATGGGACGGCGCAGCACGCGCAGCCTGCGTTCGCGTCCTTTAGGCCGAGTTCAATGCGATCAGTCATCGTGTGCTCCTTCAATAGACAGATGTGGCGGTCATGAACGGACCAGACGGGCAATGGCCTCGTTAGCCTCGCGGACCTTCTCTGCCGCAACCTCGCCACCCTCGGCGCTGGCCTCGGCCACGCAATGACTTAGATGATCGCTCAGCAGCGACAACGCCACCGTTTCGAGCGCTCTCGTCGCTGCAGATACCTGCGTGAGGATGTCGATGCAGTACTTGTCTTCGTCGACCATCCGTGCGATTCCTCGCACCTGACCTTCGACGCGACTCAACCGCTTAGCGAGATCTGCCTTGCCGTCGGTGTACCCGTTCATGGTTAAAAGATACCCCCTGGGGGTATCAAACTCAAGGTCGGTTCGCGCATTCCCGCGTGACTCGGTCCTTCTAGCGGTGCGAGCCCGACGAGAACTTGATGCGCCTGCCAAAAACGATCGTTTACGGCGTCTGCGCGGAAGTTGGCTTGGAAAGCCAGTCGCAACCCTGGCCCAAAACCATGATTCGGCAGACAGTTCCGGCGGAGCCGATGCATGTAGGGCGGCGTCTGTATTGTCACCCTGCCGCGGTCATGAGCCCGCCAGCGAGCCCGTTCACTCCAACCTCTTGCGAGCTTGCGACGTCGGCGCAGTGAGAACATGCAACGCGATCGCATCGCCCGGCATCGGTACTCGCCCAATTGAATCGAACTGCCAATTCTTGTACATCGACTGCACTGTGGTCGCGCGTTCGTAGACGCCGATGAACGTCTGTGTTTCGGGACGGCCTCGCAGGAGTTCATGCATGCATGCCCGAGCCACGCCGCGCCCGCGCTCGGACTCTCGAACCGCCAGCTCGTGCACGACGAGCGCGTTCTGCGGTGTCGCAAGCGCGGCCGCTGCCTGCTCGCTGTCCTCTAATTGCGACAGGATGCGCTGCCAGGGGGCGTCGTCGCCTAGTCCATGAGCCAGCGCGAATCCGACCAGTTCTCCGTCTGCTCTCGCCGTCACTAAGCGGCCGTCGCCGGCGAGCATTGACGGACCCCAGTCTGTGATGGTTCGCAGTTCGTTGGGGTCCTCGAAGTAGGGCGCGACGGAGAAGCTCGCGACGAACAGATCCGCGATGTCGTGCCAATCGGCCGTCGATGTCGACTGCGCGAATGTAGTCAACGAGATGGGCCGTGTCATGAGGGAATTTTATGAGCCGTCACTCCCCGCGCTGACATCAGGGAGTGACGACCCTCTGTGCTGCCGCAAACGATCGTTTGCGGCGCGACTGGTAGATCTGCCTCAGAACGGCCTCCACTAACGGCGTCCGTATCCAGGATTTGGCAGGGGATTTCGGCGGGCTGCAGGCCGTCGCCTACAGCTCGGCTATGACCGCTTCCCGAATGGCAGTCCAGGCGAGCGTTCCCAGCTGTGTGTCCGCGGCCTCCGAGCCGCCACGGGCCATCGACACGCCTCCCGTCACAAGCGGTTCCCCGGGGAGTATGGTTCGATGCCCGGCATCGGCGGTTGTCACGACGATCGTGTCGAGGCCGTGGCAGGAGCGGCGCGAGCTGATGCGGTCGGCGCTGTCAACGCTCGGCCAAACCTGGTCATCACCGCCCGCAACCACGACCAGCTTTGAAATGCGCTCGACGGGGATCGTGGCTTCCGCCGCTCGGGCAGCGTTCGTACGGAGCGACTTCTCGTAGAGAGGCCTGAAGCGCGCAGGTGTCTCCGCGACGTAACCGTCCCAATCGAAGGGCGTGTAGGGCAAAGGTCGTCCCTCAAAAGTCCAGTGCGAGGTTTCGCGCTGGTCATCGTAGCCAGCCCAGACCACGTCAGACGGAGCGAAGGCGACCACCCCATCGACTTGACTCGACAGAGCGCCACAGAGGAGGGCTGCTTCGGAACCGAAAGATGTTCCCATCATCCACACCCGATCGCACTCGCGGCTGAGGTCCTCGATGCGGTGCAAGAACGTTTCGAGTGGCACCTCCCATGGGCCGCTGGGCTGCCCATGGCCGCCGAACCATCTCACAGATTCCGCCACGGCGCCCGCCTCAGCGAGAACTCGCGCTCGCGCTTCATCGATTCGACCGCTCGAACCAGCGATAACCAGAACTCCCACGCCAGTTGGTCGTGGTGGAATCCATCGAACGCCCTCTGGGGAACCGATTTCATTTCGACGCATACGGCCAGTTTGCCTCGAAAGTCGGATGCGCCGGAAACGATCGTTTGCGGCGTTGCCGCACAGGGTTGGCGGAACGGGATGCCGCAAAGGTTCTCCAGAACCCGCTTTCGGCAACGGGTTTCGGTGCGCCCGAGCTACCGCTGCTGGCTGTCAGAGCAGCTTTCGTTCGAAGACCACATTGAGTGGGGTGAATCCCTCCGATTCGAAGAACGCGTGAGCGCTCGAATTGAAAGACCACGAGTCGAGCCTCATGGCGTCAACGTTCTCTGCTCGTCCGATAGCCACAGCAGCGTCCATCAGCTCCTGACCGATGCGCCGACGCTGCAAGGCAGGGTCAACCGCGATGTGGTGCACGTACAGGCTCTTGGACGCATGCCGGAATGGATTCGCGGGTCGCGCGCTGATCTCCGCGAGCAGGTAGCCCGCGGCCGCACCGTCAAGCTCGGAAATGAGGAGGATCGCCCCGTTGGCCAGTTGCTCAGCAAGGAACGCACGCAGCACCTCGCGATCAGGCGCTCTGAATAGGTCGGGCCTTCCTTCCGCGTGCAGCCGCTGGATTCCCTCGCTGAGGGAACCCAACCGATCAACGTCTGCCTCTAATGCTCTCCGTACCGACATGACCGAAGCCTATTGACTGCGGCCGCCTTCGGTCGGTCACGCGCAGATCAGCACCGCCGAAAACGATAGTTTTCGGCAGCATGGGCCCGGGTGACCGTCTCGCGAGCGACACACCATCAGGCGAGCCGCCGGAACTCCCCGCCGAAACTGATCCGCCGAAACGTCGGCATCAGCGTTTTCGGCAGGACAGCGGCATCGCACCGGCGGCAGACGCGCAACAGCCGCCCGCCGCCCGATCTCAGAGTGCCGCGACCAGCACCTCGACGGCGCGGCGCACCCGCGCTGTCCGCACCTCGTCGGGGTCGAAGTCACCCATGAACACGTTGCCGAGCGCGGCTGAGAGTGTTCCATCGGCGACCAGCTCGCAGGTCGCCGCACCGGCGTTCGGGTACTCCGCTGCCGCGAGCGCGGCCAGGGTGGTGCGCGTGCTGCCGTACGCCTCCGTGAGCACCTCGGCGATCGCGGGGTTCGTACGGGAGAGCTCGACGAAACCGAGCACGACGGCGTTCTCGGCATCCGATCGGGTGAAGTCCTCGCCGAACAGGTAGTCGAGCGCCTCGGTGAACGACGTCAGGGTGGACGGGAGGATCGTCAGCCCGCCCTTCTCATCGGAGAAGACGTGCCGCGCGGTCTCCGCGAGCAGCTGATCGCGGTTCCCGACGAAGTGCCGCACATGTCCGCGCGACATCCCTGCCGCCTCGGCGATGCGGTCGAGTGAGGTTCCGGCGATGCCGTGCTGGGCCACGGTCTGCAAGGTGGCTTCGATGATCTGGTCGCGTCGTTCTGCGGCCACGGTCGGACGTGCCATCGTTCCCCCTTTTCCCTGCATCAGCAGGATACATAGATGTTACAAGTTTTTAGTCTAGTCAGACTTGACTATTAACTTCGACGGACTTACGTTGTGATTCATCGAGCACCGCGGTCTTCCCGGCGCAGAGGTTTCGAAGGAGAGCAATGACCCGCTACATCCGCATCCCCGCGGCACCCGAGAGCGACCTGGCGCGTCCCGCCCGCATCCGGATGCGCGACGGCGTGCTGCTCGCGGCGGACATCTACCTCCCCTCGGACGGCGGCGACCGCGCCGGCGACACCATCCTCATCCGCCTGCCGTACGACAAGAGCGGCACCTACACCTACATCCCGTTGATCGCCGAGTACCTGATGGCCCGCGGCTACCGCGTGGTCGCCCAGGACGTGCGGGGCAAGTTCCGCTCCGAGGGCGAGGCGCTGCTCTTCGTCAACGAGGTGCGGGACGGCGAGGACACGCTCGACTGGATCGTGCAGCAGCCGTGGTCGAACGGCCGGGTCGCGATGTGGGGCGACAGCTACTACGGCTACACCCAGTGGGCGGCAGCGGCCAGTGGCCACCCCGCGCTCAAGGCGATCGCGCCTCGCGTCACCGGCACCCGCCTCGGCGAACCCGTGCATCGCGCACCCGGCGAGCGCGTCTCGGACGTCGAGTGGGCGATCACCTACCTCTATCCGGTGAGCCATTTCCATGGCAACGACACCTACCTGTGGGAGCCGGACTGGACTCGGCGCGACTTCGCCGCCCAGGTCGAAGACTTTCTCGCCGAGGCCGGAGAGCGCTCGATCTCTTATGACCAGTGGTACCCGCGGCCTGTTCACCTGCCGCGCTTCCCGCTCGGCTCGCCCTTCGCCGGCCGTTCGGTTCCGGCGCTGCACACGATCGGCTGGTGGGACAACTGCTCGCCCCTGTCGTGGGCCGATGTCGACGACATCGCGAAGAGTCCGGCGTGGGCCGCTCACCATCACCTCCGCATCGAGTCGATCGACCACGAGGGCTACGAGCTGCTCAGCGACCCGGCCGACCGCGTGGCCGAGCGCACCGACGACCAGGTGCGTGCGCTCCTCCCCCGCACTCTCGACCCCGCGCTCGAGTTCTTCGAGGTCTACCTGCGCGGCCACGGCGCCCCCTCCGACATCCCCGCAGTGCGCTGGAACCTCGCCGGTACGACAGAGGAGCGGACGGATGCGGCGTGGCCGCCCGCCGGCATCCGCACCGTCACGCTGCAGGCGACCGCAGAGGGAGGGCTGCGCACGGATGCCGCAGAGCAGCCGACCGAGCTGACGTGGACGCACGACCCCGACGACCTCGTGCCGTCGAGCGCCGAGGACGCCTTCTCCTTCCTCCTCGAGATGCCGGACGACGCACCGATCGGCGCCCGCGGCGACGTGCTCGTCTTCACGTCGTCTCCGGTCGCCGCCGATGTCGACCTCGCCGGCCCCGTGAGCGCCACCGCGACGGTCCGCTCCGACGGCCCCGTGCTCGACCTGTTCGTCCGACTGCTCGACGTCTCACCCGACGGCACAGCACTGCGCATCGCCCGCGGGCAGCGTCAGATCGCCGAAGCCACGACGCCCGCGACCATCGACATCGGCCTGGGGCAGATCGGATACCGGCTCCAGGCCGGCCACTGCCTCCGCGTTCACGTGTCGAGCAGCGACTATCCCGAGTTCATCCCCCAGACCGGCACCGGCGCCGACCCGTGGGCCTGGGGGCCGACCGCGACCAATCAGCAGCACCTCACCGTCGGGGGCCCCGACGGGCTCACGATCCACCTCCCCGTCCTGGATGGAGAACTGTCATGACCACGAACACCCCTCAGCCCGAGCCGATCCTCGAGTACGCCTTCGAGATCCGGGTCGACGTCGACACCGACATCCACCTGGGCCGTGGACCGCACGAGGTGCTCGCCTTCACCCCCATCACCGGGGGCACGATCGATGGCCCCCTGCTGCAGGGCACGGTTATCGCCGGTGGAGGCGACTGGTCTGTCGAGCGCGACGGCACGTTCCAGCTCGAGGCGCGCTACCTGCTGCGCGCAGCCGACGGTGCGGCGATCGACATCCTCAACCGCGGCTACTACCGCGAAGAGGCCGACGGCTCGTCGTACTTCCGCACCGCCCCGGTCTTCCAGACCGACGCACCCGAACACAGCTGGCTGAGCCGCAACCAGTTCATCGGCCTCGCCCGCGACGAGGACGAGCAGATCTGCATCCGCGTCTACGTCGTCAGATGACCCGCACCGCCCGCACCACCACCCCCGGCGGGGTCGACGACGCTCCCGCTGCACGCACCTGAGAGGACCCGACATGACCCGCACCACCCGACGCCGGTTCACCGTCGCCGCCGCCCTGGCGACCGCGACCGTTCTCGCCGCCACCGCCTGTGCACCGCGCGCCGGCACGACAGACTCGTCCACTGACGAGATCGACGCCTCGTCGCTGGTCACCGCGCTGCCCGCGGCGACCACGCCCGTCGACGAAGTGACGTGGGCGGTCGTCGAGGGCGAACCTCAGACGCTCGACCCGTCGTCCTCTGCCAACATCATCATCCCGAACCTGTGCGACAGCCTGCTCACGGTCGAACCCGACTTCACCCTCGAAGCGGGCATCGCCGAGACGGCCGAGTGGGTCGATCCCGTGACCTTCGAGATCACGGTGCGCGATGGCGTCACCTTCTGGGACGGAACTCCGGTGACCGCCGCGGACGTCGCCTACAGCCTGGAGCGCAACCGCACCCCCGCGTCGCAGTGGTACGCGGCCTTCGCATTGGTCTCGAGCATCGAGACGCCCGACGACGACACCGTCATCGTGCACTTCGCAGCCCCGGACACGACATTCCGCGATGCCCTCGGCGGCGGAGGCGGAGCCGTCATGAGCTCCGCCTTCGGCGCCACCGCGGGTCAGGACCTCGGAACCTCCGGCGGCGGCCTGATGTGCGCGGGCCCCTACCAGCTCGACGAGTGGAAGCCGGGCTCCGAGATCTCGGTCACCGCGAACCCCGACTACTGGAACGGCGCTCCGCTGACCGACCGCATCCGTTTCGTGTTCGTCACCGACGGCCCCACGCTCACCTCCGCCCTGACGGCTGGCGAGATCGACGGTGCATTCACCGTGCCTCCCGGATCGCGGCAGAGCTTCGAGGCCGACGGCGGCGCCGGCCGCCTGATCGCGGGACCCTCCACGGCCTCGTACAGCTTCGGCCCCGCGTCGGCCGACAGCGCGGCCGCCGACCCGCGAGTGCGGCAGGCGCTGAGCCTCGCCATCGATCGCGACGTCTACATCGACACCGTCCTGCAGGGGCTCGGCGAGGTGCAGAAGACGATCGTGCCCCCGTTCGTGTGGAGCGGCATGGAGGCGAAGGACATCTACCAGGATGCCTACGACGCCCTCCCCGCACCCGAGGTCGACCTGGATGCGGCCAAGAAGCTGATCGCCGAGTCCGGCATCGACACCTCGGTGCCCCTTGTGCTCGCGGTGCCTGCCGGCGCGAAGGAGTTCTCGCAGACGGCATCCATCGTGCAGAGCGCGGCCAAGGACATCGGCCTCACCATCTCGATCGACGAACGCCAGCCCGCCGACTTCGGGGCACTGTTCTACACGCCCGAGCTGCGCGAGGGCATCGACTTCGTCGCGACGACCGGATACCTCGAGGTGCCCGGCGTGCTCGACTACCCGCAGCTGTTCATGCTGCCGGCCGAGATCGGCGGCATCTTCAACTGGTCGGGCTATGCGAACGACGAGGTGACGGCCGACCTCCAGGCGGCGCGCACAGCGACGGATGCCACCACAGCGGCCGACGCGTTCGTGAGCGCACAGGAGATCTTCGCCGCCGACCAGCTGCAGGTCACCCTCGCCGGCGCCTACCAGCTCACCTACCTGTCCGACGACCTCACCGGGATCACCACCTCGGTCGCGATCTACAGCTCCCCCTGGGCGCTGCACCTCGGCGGCGAGTGAGTCGTCCAGGACGACAGAACGGATCCCCTCATGATCAGGATGGTGCTCGGAAAGCTGGGCGGACTCGCGCTCACGCTCTTCCTCGCCAGCGTCATCATCTTCTCGGCGCTGCTGCTGACGCCCGGGGACCCGGTGTCGGCGCTGGCGGGCGGTGCTCGTCCGACCCCGGAGCTCATCGCGGCCATCCGCGCCGAGTACCGACTCGACGACCCGGTCTGGTTGCAGTACCTGCACTGGCTCGGCGGCGTCGTCACCGGCGACTTCGGCCGGTCGTTCGTCTACAAGACCGACGTCTCCGTGCTCGTGGGGGCCCGCTTCGAGGTGACCTTCCAACTGGTGCTGCTCACGACGGCCCTGATCGCGGTGTTCGGCCTCGGCTCCGGCATCCTCGCCGCGGTGAGCGGCCGCCGTACCGACATGATCGTCTCGGTCTCGACGTCGCTCGGCATGGCTCTGCCTACGTTCATCGTCGCGATCCTGTTGATCTGGATCTTCGCCACCTCGCTCGGCTGGTTCCCGACCTTCGGGGCGGGTGACGAAGGACTCGATCGGCTCTGGCACCTCGTTCTGCCTGCGGCGTCGCTCGCGCTGATGTTCATCGCGTACATCAGCCGGGTGACGCGCAGCGCTCTCGTGGCGCAGCTGCACTCCGAGCATGTCGAGACGGCCCGGGTCCGCGGCATCCCGTGGCCGCGGGTGTTCCGTCGTCACGTCTTCCATAACGCGGCGCCGCAGATCCTGGCGATCTCGGGCACGACGATCGCCGGGCTCTTCGCGGCCTCGGCAATCGCCGAGCAGGCCTTCGGCCTCGGCGGCATCGGCTCCCTCCTCACCGAGGCTGCGGCCCGCAAAGACCTCCCGGTCGTGCAGGTCGTCTCGCTGCTGCTCGTCACGCTGTTCGTGGTACTGAACGCGATCGCCGACCTGCTGGCGGCGGCGATCGATCCCGACAGCGCGGGAACCAGGAGGAACGCATGAGCGTCGGTCAGCTCGCCGCGGGGCGCATCCCCGTCGCCGCACGTCGTCTCGCCCGACGGGACCCGCTCGTGGTCGTGGCCGTCGTCGTGCTCGCGGTCATCGCCGTGATCGCCGTCGCCGGCCCCTGGCTCGCCCCCTACTCACCCGACCAGCTCTACGTCGGGCCCACGAACGGCGTGGTCTCCCTCGACCATCCGTTCGGCACCGATGACCTCGGCAGGGACATCCTGTCGCGGGTTCTCGCCGGCGCCTCGGCCAGTGTCGCGGCCCCGGTCATCGTCGTCGTGCTCTCCACCACGCTCGGCATGGCGCTGGCCGTCACCTCCGCCTGGTTCGGCGGATTCGTCCGCGGCACGATCGCGCGCATCATCGACGTGATCTTCGCCATCCCGGGCCTGGTGCTCGCCGTCCTCGCCGTGGCCATGTTCGGCAAGGGACTCGTCGCCCCGGTCGTCGCACTGTCGATCGCGTACATCCCGGTCGTCGCGCGCCTCACCCAGACGGCGGCCTCGCGCGAACTGGGTCGTCCCTACGTCGCAGCGCTGCGGGTGCAGGGGGTGTCGAGCGCGGCGATCTGCTTCCGTCATCTGATCCCCGCACTCATCCCGGTCGTCGCCGCCCAGGCGACGGTCGGCTTCGGCTACGCGATGCTCGACCTCGCCGCGATCTCGTTCCTGGGTCTCGGCCAGCAGCCTCCCGCCGCCGACTGGGGATCCATGATCGCCGGAGGGCAGGCCGCCATACTCGCCGGGGCTCCCGAGCAGTCGCTCTTCCCGGCGGCGCTGATCGTCGTCACCGTGCTCGCGGTCGGCATCATCGGCGCACGCACCACCACCTGGGCAGAGGAGAAGGAACGATGACGGCACCGGTGCTCGAACTGCACGGCCTGGCGATCGGCATGCAGACTCCCGAGGGGCCTCGCATGCTGGTTCACGACTGCACGCTCGACGTCGACCTCGGCGAGTCCGTCGGCCTCGTCGGCGAGTCCGGCTCGGGGAAGACGCTGAGCGTGCGGGCGATCGCCGGCCTCCTGCCCGAGTCCTTCACGACGGCGGGAAGCATCCGCGTCGAAGGCCAGGACCTCGCGTCCCTCGACGACCGCGGGCGACGCGAGCTGCGGGCGCTGCGCATCGGCATGGCGTTCCAGACGCCCCGCGCGCACCTCAACCCGCTGCGGACGATCGGCGACTTCCTCACCGAGGCGCTGGTCACCGTGGCAGGCTTCACCGTCGACGCCGCCGAGCGTCGTGCGATCGAGCTGCTCGACGAGGTCGGAGTCCCCTCTCCCGCCCGTCGACTGCGCCAGCGACCGGCCGAACTGTCGGGCGGCCTGCTGCAGCGGGTCATGATCGCATCCACTCTGGCGATGGATCCCCGTTTGCTGCTCGCCGACGAGATCACCACCGCCCTCGATGTGACCACACAGGAGGAGGTCATGGCGGTGATCGGCGACCTGCGTCGCCACCGCGACCTGTCGCTGCTGTTCATCACCCACGACCTCGCTCTCGCCGGTGCCGTCTGTGATCGGGTCGTGGTGATGAAAGAGGGGCGCACGATCGAGACGCTGCGGGCGGGGAGCATGAGAGAGGATGCCGCGCAGGACTACACGCGCATCCTCATGTCGGCCTCGCTCGACGCCGTGCCGCTGACCGCGGGGCCGTCGAGTTCCGCCGAGACCGAGCCGCTCCTGCGAGTGGACGGTCTCAGCAAGCGATTCCGCGTGCGAGCGGCCCGTGGGCGCGGGCACGAGGTGCTCACCGCCGTCGACGACGTCTCGTTCACCCTCGCTGCCGGAGGATCTCTAGGCATCGTCGGGGAATCCGGGTCGGGTAAATCCACCACGGCCCGCATCATCTGCGGCCTGGAGCGCACGGATGCCGGCACCGTGCACGTCGGCGGCTCCGATTGGAGCACACCCGCCGCCTCGGGCACCGAGCGCCGCATCCGCGCGAAGACCGCGCAGATGGTCTTCCAGGATCCGTATCAGTCGCTCGACCGACGCCAGACCGTGCGACAGTGCCTCACCGAAGCGATCCGCGTGCACCGCCGCGACGACGACCGCGCCGCGCTCTCCGCGCGAGTGGGCGCACTGATGGACTCCGTGCGCCTCGACCCCGCCCTGCTCGACGCGCGTCCGCGCTCGCTCTCCGGAGGCCAGCGGCAGCGTGTGGCGATCGCGCGGGCACTGGCCGCCGAGCCGCGCATCCTCGTGCTCGACGAGGCCGTGTCGGCGCTCGACGTCACCACCCGAGTCGAGATCCTGACGCTGCTCGAACGCATCCGCCTCGAGACCGGCGTCGCGCTGCTGATGATCACACACGACCTCACCGTCATCCGCCGACTGTGCGACGACGTGGTGGTGATGCGCGAGGGCCGCATCGAGGAGCGCGGCGCTACCGGCACCGTGCTCGACGACCCTCAGGCTGAGTACACCCGCCTGCTTCTCGACTCGATCCCGAGCGAGGGCTGGGCGCCGCAGCGGCGCATTCCGGTGCGCACTACTCCGATCCCGACGATCGGACTCGACCGACCGACCACGAGGAGACGGCGATGACCGACACCGAGCTGATGACCCCCGCATTCGAGTTCTGCTTCGAGCTGCAGGTCGATGTGACCCCGCCTCAGCGCATCGGTCGGGGTGAGGGCGGCCATCTGCACTTCACTCCGATCATCGGCGGCCGCGTCACCGGGCCTCGCGCTGAAGGGCGTGTCGTTCCGGGCGGAGGCGACTGGTGGGTCGACCATGGCGTCACCACCCAGCTCGATGCGCGGTATCTGATCGAGATCGACGGCCATCTCGTCGATGTCGTCAACCGCGGCTATTGGCGGGCGAACGAGGCGGCGATCGCGCAGTTCGAGTCGGGCGGACAGCCGTCCGAGCACGATCTCTACTACCGCACGGCGTTCGTGTTCCAGACGGATGCGGAGCCCCTGCGTTGGCTCGCCGAGTCGCAGTTCGTCGGCTACGCGCGACCGGGAGACGACCAGGTCGTCATCCGCGTCTTCCGAGTGGTGTGACGAGATGATCGACGAGCACGACCAGAGCGGCGCAGCCGCCACGACGAGAGGCACGACCATGACCCGCACCCTCACCGCCGACCTGTGCATCGTCGACGGCCACGTGTTCGACGGCCGGGTGGGCACCGCCGACACCGCCGTCGCCATCCGCGGCGAGCGCATCATCGCGATCGGCTCCGACGACGAGATCCGTGCCCTGGCTGGCCCGGACACCCGGGTGATCGAGGCGGCCGGCGGCGGCATCCTTCCGGGTTTCGTCGACGCGCACATCCATGCCGCGTTCGCTGGTGTCGAGCGGCTCAGCTGCGATCTCACCGGCGCGAGCACGGTCGACGAGACGCTGTCGCTGATCGCGGCAGCGGCCGAGGCGACGGATGCCGAGTGGATCACCGGCGGCGGCTGGAGCCACGAGCTGTTCCCGCACCCGACCAGGCAGCTGCTCGACGCGATCGTGCCCGACCGCCCTGTGGCGCTCAGCGACGCCGGGCACCACACCCTCTGGGTCAACTCGCGCGCGCTGCAGCTCGCCGGAGTCGACCGCGACACCCCGGCGCCGCCGAACGGTCACATCCACCATGACGACGAGGGCGAACCGACCGGATACCTCAACGAGACGGCGGCCGAGCTCGTCGGTCGAGCGATCCCGGCGTCGACCGATGCCGATATATCGGCTGGCCTGCTCAACGCGCAGGACTTCCTCTGGACGCTCGGCATCACCGGCTGGCACGAGGCCATCCTCGGCGAGTACAACGGCAAGGCCGACTGCACTGCCGCGTATCTCGCGACCATCGCCGACGGCACTCTCCGCAGCCGCACGTCCGGCGCGCTCTGGGTTCCCCCCGGCACCACCGCCGCGCAGGTGCCCGAGCTGGTCGAGCGCTTCGTCGCTGTGCGAACAGCGAACGCGGCCGCCGGATTCGACACATCGACCGCCAAGGCGATGGTCGACGGCGTTCCCCACGGCGAGACCGCGGCGCTGCTCGAGCCGTACTGCAGCCACGCCGGCAGCGGGGAACTGCACATCGACGCCGAGGCACTGGAGGCACTCGTCGTCTCGCTCGACGCCGCGGGGTTCGCGATGCACCTGCACATCATGGGCGACCGCGGCGTGCGTGTCGCCCTGGCCGCGGTCGAGGCTGCCCGACGCGCCAACGGCACCGGTCAGCGCCATCACTTCGCGCACCTGTCGATGGTCCACCCCGACGATGCCCGCCGCTTCGGCCCTCTCGGCATCACCGCGAACATCCAGGGCCTCTGGGCATCCGTCGACCCGGCCGTCGTGCCGATGATCGGCGACGCGCGGATGCGCGCGGGCTACCCGTTCCGGGCGATCGCCGACAGCGGTGCCGCGATCGCCATGGGGTCGGACTGGCCCGTATCGCCGGCCGACCCGTGGCTCGCGATCCACGTCGCCGTCAACCGCACTCTCCCCGGCCCCGACGGGCAGCCGCGCGAACCCCTCGACGCCACCCAGCGTCTCACCCTCACCGAGGCGCTCGCCGCGTACACCAGCGGATCCGCCGAGCTCGTGCTGGGCGGAGGGGGGATGCTGCGCATCGGCGGCCGTGCCGACATCGCGGTGTCGACCGTCGATCCGTTCGCCATCCCGGCCGAGGCGCTGATCAGCGTGGGCACCGCCGTCACGATCGTGGGCGGAGCCGTCGTGCACACGCGCGAGTGAACCGACGCGGCGACGCACCGTCCCGTGCGTCGCCGCCTCGGTTCACGTGATCGGCACGGGCACCGAGTCGATCAGCAACCGGGTGTATTCGTGCTGGGGATCGCTCAGCAGACGCTCTGTCGCGCCCGCCTCCACGATCTCCCCGCGACGCATCACGATCGTCTCGGCGCAGACTCTTCGCACGACCGCCAGGTCATGACTGATGAAGAGCAGGGTCAGCCCCTGCTCCCGGCGGATCCGGGCGACGAGATCGAGCACCTGAGCCTGCACGGACACGTCGAGTGCGCTCGTCGCCTCATCCATCACCAGCAGCTCGGGTTCGACGGCGAGCGCCCTGGCGATCGCCACACGCTGACGTTGGCCGCCTGACAGCGTGCGCGGGCGGGCGGTGAGATGCTCTTCTCCCAGCCCCACGGCGGTGATCAGTTCGCGCACGCGCTCGGCCGCGTCGTTCCCCGTGCGGCCGCCGTGGAGTCTCAGCACATCCTCTATCGCTCGCCCCACGGGAATTCGCGGATCGAGCGAGAGGTACGGGTCTTGGAAGACCATCTGCACGCTCTTGGCACGCTCGAGCCGCTCGGCGCGCGATCGCGGGATGCCCGCCATGGATCGGCCGCCGATCGTGATCGCTCCGGCATCCGGCTCCTCGAGTCCGACGATCATCCGCGCCAGAGTCGACTTGCCCGACCCGGATTCGCCCACGACGGCGAGCGCACCGCCGCGGGGAACGACCAGACCCGCGTCGATCACGGCGGAGACCGGCTCCGCACCGCGCCGCCGATACGTCTTGCCCACCCCCGTCACGACGAGTTGCGCCTCGGCACCCGACACGGCCGTCGGCGGTGAGATCTCCCCCGAGATGCGGGGGGTCGCCGCGACCAGACGCCGGGTGTACTCGGCGGTCGGCGCCACCAGCACGTCCCGCGCCACCCCCTCCTCGACGATCGCGCCGTCCTTCATGACGACGAGCCGATCGCAGAGCGACCCCGCGAGGTTGAGGTCGTGGGTGATGAACAGCATCCCCATCCCGCTCTGCTCGCAGAGATCCCGCAGCACCTGGATGATCTCCGCCTGTGTCGTGACGTCGAGAGCGGTGGTCGGCTCATCGCAGACGAGCAGGCCGGGAGATGTGCTCAGGGCCCCGGCGATCATGACCCGCTGCAGCATGCCGCCCGACAGCTCGTGCGGATGCTGCGACAGATGTTCCGCCGGAGCGGGAAGCCTGACGGCGGAGAGGAGCTCGACGGCGCGGGTGCGAGCGGCCTCCTTCGCCCACCCCTCGCAGAGCCGCAGCCCTTCGGTGATGTGATCGCCGATCGTCCGCATCGGGTTGATGCCGGCGCGCGGATCCTGGAAGACCATCGCGGCCTCGTGCCGACGGATCTCCTGTCGCTCCGCCGCGCCCGCGAGCGGGGACCGTCCGTTCACAGCGACGGCTCCGCCGACGGTCGCACGATCGGGAAGAAGACCCAGCACCGCACGGGCCGTGAGCGACTTGCCCGAGCCGGACTCGCCGACGAGGCCGACGGTCTCGCCGGAGGCGATCCGCAGCGAGATGCCGTGCAGCAGTCTGGTGCCGTTTGGAAGATCGAGCGTCAGGTCGCGGATGTCGAGCAGAGCGTTCATGAGGGGTTCCCTCCGCCGATTCGGTCGGACAGTTCTTCGCCGATGATGTTCACGCACACGACGACGAGCACGACGGCTATGGCCGGGGCGATCGCCGGCAGGAACTGCCCTGCGGCGACTCCCGACTGCGCCTCGTTGATCATCGCGCCCCAGTCGGCGGTCGGCGCCTGCACGCCGAGCCCCAGGAACGACAGGCCGGCGAGCTCGGCGAGCACGTATCCGAAGTTGAGGGTCGACTGCGCGCCCACGATCGGCGTGACGTTCGGCAGCACTCGCCGCGAGGCGATCCAGCCTCCGCCGAATCCCTGCACCCGATAGGCCGAGACATACGGCCTCGAGCGCTCGGCCATGACCAGCGACCTCGTGAGCCGTGCCACGAACGGCGCGTACGCGATGCTCATGGCGATGACCGGGGCGACCAGCCCCTTGCCGAACAGCGCGACCGCCATGATCGCGATCAGCAGAGACGGGAAGGCGAACAGCACGTCGAACATCCGGCTGAGTGCGGCATCGATCCACCCTCCGCGCCACCCGGCCCACAGCCCCAGCAGGATGCCGAGGACGGTGGAGAACAGCACGACGAGCAGCGGGCCGATGAGCGCCGTGCGACCGCCGTAGATGAGGCGGCTCAGCAGGTCACGTCCGAGGGAGTCGGTGCCGAGCCAGTGGGCCGCGGACGGCGGCGCGAGGAACGACGTGAAGTCCACCGCATCCGGGTCGTAGGGTGCCACGAAGGGGGCGAAGATCGCCGCCAGCACGACCGCGCCGAGAACGACGACGCTGGCCAGGTAGAGGAATCGCGGGCGGCGCCCGCGAGGTGCGCGCAGCACCCGCATCGCGAGCGTCGGAGTCGAGGAGGTCATCGGGCACCAGCTCCTGCAGCGGATCGGGGGTCGATCCAGGGTTCGAGGACGTCGACGATCGCGTTCATGACGACGAACGCGCAGACGACGAAGAGGACGATGGCCTGCACCACGGGGAAGTCGAGCCGATCGACGGACTGCACGAGAAGCGACCCGATCCCCGACAGCCCGAACGCCGCCTCGACGATCGAGCTGGCGACGATGAGCCCCGCCACGAGCACGCCGCTCACGGTCAGGATCGGACCGAGGGCGTTGCGCAGCACGTGCCGCCGCACGACGATCGATCGACGCACGCCCCGACTCGTCGACACCTCGACGTGCTCACGGCTCAGCTGATCGACCATGGCCGACCTGGTGACCTTGCCGACCAGCACGATGAAGACGAGCGCCAGGGCGATCGACGGCAGGGTCAGGTGATAGACCATGTCGATGAAGCCCTGGCCCGACCCGAAGGAGGGGAACCAGCCGAGCTGCACGGAGAACACCGCGATGAGGACGATCGCCCCGACGAACGACGGGATCGCGCCGAGCACCGTGAGTCCGATCAGGACGAAGCGATCCAGCGCCCTCCCGCGGTTCAGCGCCGCGACAGCACCGAGCACGACGCCGGCGACCAGCACGATCGTCCCCGCCATCGTGACGAGCATGAGGGTCACGGGAAGCCGGTCGCCTATCACCTCGGTGACGTCCTGCCGGTACTGCAGCGAGCGCCCGAGATCGCCGTGGAGCAGACCGAGAACCCATCGCAGGTACTGCTCCCACGGCGGCAGGTCCAGTCCGTACTGGGCGGTCACCTGCGCCACCGCCTCTGCACTGGGCTTGCGCCCGCGCAACAGGAAGCTCACCGGGTCGCCGGGCACGAGGAAGCGCGAGAAGAAGACGAGCAGCGATGCCAGGAACAGGGTCAGCAGCAGCCCACCGAGCTTCCCGGCGACCCGGCGCGCGGCTGTCATCGGGCGCCGATCGTGGCCGCCCACGGGTAGTACATGAAGGCGATCGACGGCTGGACTCCGGTGATCCTCTCGCCCAGATAGAGCGATATCGGCGCCTGATACAGCGGGAGCCACGGCAGCTCCGCATTCGCGATCCGCTGGGCCTCGGCTGTGAGCTCGCTGCGCGCGGCCGGATCGTCGATCGTGACGGCCTCCTGCAGGATCGCGTCGAACTCCGGGTCGGACCACCCGCCGTAGTTGCTGAAGTCGCCTGTCCGAAGCACGGAGTACATCTCCAACGCATCCGGGCTCGAGAGATACCAGCTCGTGTAGAAGAGGTCGACGCCTTCGCGGGCGGTGGGGTCGGAGAACAGCGCGGTGTAGGCGTTCGGGGTGACGGTCTCGACGTTCACCGTCAGCCCGATCGACCGGGCAGCGGCGACGGTCGCCTGCGAGATGACGGCGAAGTCGTTGCTGATCGGCGCGGTGACGTAGGTCAGCTCGGCTCCTTCGGCGCCGGCTTCGGCGATGAGGCTCTTCGCCTGCTCGAGGTCCTGCTCGTAGGAGGTGACGTCGTCGAACGCAGCGGTGCGCGCGGCATCAGAGGCGTCCTGCCAGACCGACGGGGTGGTCATCACGTCGGTCGTCTCGCCGACGCCTCGGTACGCAGCCTGAAGGATGTCGTCACGGTCCATCGCGAGCAGCAGGGCCTTGCGCACGCGCACGTCGCCGAGGGGACCGTCGAGATCGCTGACCACGATGTTGCCCACCGCGGTGCTCATCCCGAAGAGCACGTCTCCCTTGCCCGCCGATCGGAGCGTGGAGACGGCCTCCATGGGAACCATCCACGATCCGTCGACGCTTCCGGACTTGAGTGCGTTGATGCGCGCGGTGGGGTCGGTCATGAAGACGAACTCGACCTCGCCGGACCGCGCCCGGAGTCCCTCATCCCAGTAGTCGTCGTAGCGGGTCATCGTGATCGACTCACCGGACTCCCACGAGGTCAGCTCGAAGGGACCGGTGCAGTTCACACCGCCCGTCGAGTTGCCGTAGTCGGCGCCCTTCTCGGCCAGGGTCGCGGCCGACTCGATCACGCCGGCGGACCCGCCCATGCCGAGATTGAACTGCGAGTCGGGCCCGGTCATCGTCACCGTCACCTCGCGCTCGCCGGTCTGCTCGATCGACTTCACGTTCTGGTAGACGGAGTACCAGAACGATCCGACGGCCGGGTCGAGGTGTCTGCTCATCGACGCGACCGCATCGGCCGCTGTGAGCGCAGTGCCGTCGTGGAAGGTGACGCCCTCTCGGATCGTGTACACCCAGGTGTCGGGCGTCGGATGCGCGAACGATTCCGCGAGGCCGGGGCTGAGGGAGTAGTCCGGGTTCAGCCGCAGCAGAGACTCGCAGGTGTTGGCGAGGATCGAGTTGTCGGCGTAGTCGAAGGCGTAGGCGTAGTCGAGCGAGTAGGGCTCGGCATAGGTCGCGAACGTGAACGAGTCGATGTCGCCGCTGGGCGCGGCCGTCGTCTCGGTCAGCTCCCAGTCGATCGGCTCGTCCGACCCGGAGCCGGTCGTGTCGGCCGGGCCGCAGCCGGCGAGCGCCGCGACGGCAAGGACGCCGACGAGCGCGGTCGCGCCTCCTCGGGCGAGGGAACGGGAGCGGAGCGTGCGGTTCATCGGGACTCCTTGCGGTCGGTGCCGGGCGAGGTGGAGGCGAGAGCGTCTGCCGTGTGGACGCGGCGCCCGTCTATCCAGGTGGACGTGACGCGCGCCCGGTGCAGTTCCGCCACCGGCAGTCGGAAGGGATTCGGTTCGATCACGACGAGATTGGCGAGGTATCCCTCGCGGATGCTGCCGGTATCGTCATCGCGTCGGTTCACGTACGCGGACCCCGAGGTGTACGCGGCGAATGCCGTCTCGAGGTCGAGTCGCTGATGCGCTCCCCCGAGCGGCGGCCGCTCGGACCCCGGATACGAGCGGTTCACGGCGACATGGATGGCCGCGAGCGGATCTGCCGTGGAGACCGGCCAATCGCTGCCCGCCGCCAGTCGCGCACCCTGTCGCACGAGATCGCCGAACGGATACTGGCGGTCCACCTGTCCGTCCTGCAGGAACGGCAGCGTCAGGTCGTCGAGCTGGTCTTCGTGGGTCGCCCAGAGCGCCTGGATGTTGGCGATCGCGCCGAGCGGCGCGAAGCGGGTGGTGTCGTCCTCCGAGACGACCTGGAGGTGCGCGAGGTGGTGGCGTCCGTCGGTGTCGCCGTTGGCGTCACGGGCGACCTGCAGAGCATCGAGGGCCTCGCGCACGGCGCGGTCGCCGAGCGCGTGCATGTGCACCTGCTGACCGGAGGCGTCGAGGGCCGTCACGTATTCGCGCAGCCGGTCCGGGTCGATGAAGCTCAGCCCGTGATTGCACGTGTCGTGTCCGGACTCGTCCCGATAGGGGGTGAGCATCGCCGCGGTCTGGTTCTCTGCGACGCCGTCGACCATGATCTTCGTGGTTCCGAGGTCGATCCGACGATCGGGATGAGCGGCGGCGGCGCGCTCGCGGCGTTCGGTCATGCGGGCGACCTGGTCGACTCCGCCGTCTCGCAGCCACCATTGCGCCCCCACGACGTGCACGAGCAATCGCCCCTCGGCTGCGGCCCGCTCATACGCGGCGAGCGGATCCGAGATCCCGCCGGAGTCCGCACCGACCATGGCGTCCTGCCACCCGGTGATCCCGAGGGCGATGAGCTCTTCCTGTGCACGCAGAAGTCCCTGGTAGGCGAGATCGGCAGAGGTCGCGGGGCGCACCGCGGCGAAGAGGTCGCCGGCGCCCTCGTGGAACGTACCGGCGGGAGAGCCGTCGATATCGCGGACGATCCGGCCGTCCGCCGGGTCCTCCGTCTCGGCCGTGATCCCCGCCCGCTCGATGGCCGCCGTGCTCGCCCACGTGCTGTGGTGATCCCGGCTCTGCAGCAGCACGGGCCGACCGCCTGTCGCGTCGTCGAGCAGTTCACGCCGCGGGTTGCCCCCGGCGAAGTGGTCCATGCTCCAGCCTCCGCCGAGGATCCATTCCTCCTCCGGGTGCGCCTGTGAGTACGCGCGGATGATCGCGACGGTGTCGTCCGCATCGGCCGCGTCCGAGAGATTGCACTGCAGCAGCTCGATTCCGCCGCCCACCGGGTGGATGTGCGCGTCCTGGAAGCCGGGGCTGAGCAGCGCCCCGCCGAGGTCGATGCGGCACGAGTCGGGGAAGGTGTCGAGGTCCGCCTCGGATTCCGGGACGACCGCCGCGATGCGACCGTCGCGTACGACGACGGCATGATCCGCGAGCGGAGAACCGCTGCCGGTGAACACGAGACCTCCGTGGAAGACGAACTCGCTCGCCATAGTGGACCTTCCCTCATCGTCGATGCTGCTGGAACGCGACAAACGTATCCTCGGTCATCTATGGTGTCAACAGTGTTGTCAGAGGCGATGCGATTCCGTTGCCATCGGCTCGGGATCGCCGCATCGCATGGCACGATGGAGCAGAGAAGACCGGAGAGACGAATGGCGAACAAGGCATCCGCGCGCGTGCGGCTCGACAGGGCGACGATCATCGACGCCGGCATGGAGCTCGCCGAGACCGGAGCGGCATCCATCTCGGTGCGAGAGCTCGGTGCCCATCTCGGCGCCGACCCGACCGCCATCTACCGTCACTTCGCGAGCAAGGACGCCCTGATGGGCGCACTCCTCGACGAGCTCAACGGCCAGGCCGCAGCAAGCGTCGACCTTCCGGTCGACGACTGGGCGGGCCGCCTGCGCATGCTGAGCGAAGCGACCCTCGCCTCCTTCACCCGCTACCCGGCCATCGGCGCGGAGGCGACGAGCCTGACCACGCACGGCGCGGGCGAGCTCGCGGCGATCGAGCTGATGCTCGATGCCTTCCACCGCGCCGGGCTGCGAGGGCAGGAGCTGGTGCGGCACTACGCACTGCTCGCCTCGCACGTGCTTTCTGGCGCCGCGGGGATCGCTCGAGCGAGAGCGGACCGCAGCCACGACGGCGAGGACAGCCCCTGGATCGACTCGCCGCTGCTCGCCGATCCGCGACAGTTCCCCCTGATCGCCGAGAACAGCGCGCTGCTGTCGGATCTGCAGGACCGGGAGCTCTTCCTGCTGGGCGTCGACGTGATCATCGAGGCCGCACGCACGGCCGCCGCTCGCTGAGGAGCTAGGTCGATCCGCCTCTTGCGTCAGATATGGTTTTGTGACAAAACTATATCTGACGGCGGCTCGGATGAGCCGCGAACAGGAGCGATCAATGAAGATCATCATCATCGGGGCGGGGATCGGCGGACTCGCCACAGCGGTCAGCCTGCACGAGGCCGGGTTGCGCGACGTCGCCGTGTTCGAGCGGAGCACGGCGATCCGTGGGCTCGGCGTGGGCATCAACCTGCTGCCGCACGCACTGCGCGAGCTCACCGAACTCGGCATCGCCGACACCATCGCCGAGCTGGGGGTCGAACCGCAGACGCTGGCCTACTACAACCGCTTCGGGCAGCCGATCTGGAGCGAACCGCGCGGGCGCGAGGCCGGATACCGCTGGCCGCAGCTGTCGGTGCACCGCGGTCGTCTGCAACTCGCTCTGCGTGACCTCGCTGCAGCGCGACTCGCAGAGCCCATCCGCCTCGATCACCGCCTCATCGACGTCACCACGAACGATGACGGCACCGAGACCGCGCGCTTCGCCACCGCCGACGGCACGGTCGAGGAGACCGCCGACGTGATCATCGGCGCCGACGGCATCCACTCGGCACTGCGTGCTCTGCGCTACCCGAGTGAAGGAGCCCCGCCCTGGAGCGGCCTCACGCTGTGGCGCGGGGTCACGCGGATTCCGGCGTTCCTCGACGGCCGCACCATGATCATGGCGGGCGACGGCGAGCAGAAGTTCGTCGCGTATCCGCTCGCACCCGCAGACGCCGACGCCGACGCCGACGGACGGATGCTGGTGAACTTCATCGCCGAACGTCGCGTCGGCGGCACGGGAGACGCCGACTGGAACCGCCAGGTCGAGCCCGGACCGATCGCCGAGCTCTTCCGCGACTGGCGCTTCGACTGGCTCGATGTGCCGGCCGCGATAGCCGCCGCCGACGAGATCCTCGAGTACCCCATGGTCGACCGAGACGCACTGCCGCAGTGGACGTTCGGTCGCACCACGCTGCTGGGTGATGCCGCGCACGCGATGTACCCGAACGGATCGAACGGCGGATCCCAGGCGATCCTCGATGCGCGCACGCTGGCCTTCCACCTCGCGACAGCCCCGAGCATCGACGAGGGTCTCGCCGCATACGAGCAGGACCGCCGCCCCGCGATGACCGCTCTGCTCGCCGGCACTCGCGCCACGGGGCCGGAGCGCGTGATGCAGCTCGCTCGCGAGCGCGCGCCGCAGGGCTTCGCCGACATCGACGACGTGATCCCCTCTGACGAGCGCGAGCGGATCGCCGCCGACTACAAGAAGGCGGCCGGTTTCCTTCCCGAGATCCTCAACGAGCGCCCCTCGCTCACCCCGGCGTCGGCGGTGAGTCGATGAGCGGTTTCGATGCGGCTCGACTCGCCGGCGTCATCTCCCCCCTGCGGCGCGCGCTCCTCGCCGCGACGCGGGCGGAGGCTGGGCTTCCCGAGCTGTCGGATGCCCAGATCGACGTGATCCGGGCCCTGCCACGCGGCACCTCGAAGGGTCCGGCGGAGATCGCCGCGCGGCTGCGTCTCAGCCGATCGACCGTGAGCAATCTCCTCGGGGCGATGGAGGGCGAGGGCCTCATCGAACGACGCCCGGCGCCCTCCGACGGCCGTCGGGTCATGGTGCAGGCATCGGCGAAGGCGCTCGACCTGTTCGACCGGTTCGACGCCGCGAACTCCGCTCTCGTCGTACAGGCGACGAGTCGGCTCGACGATGAGGAGCGAACCGCGCTCGCGGCCGCGGTTCCCGTGCTGGAGAGACTCTGCGACCTGCTCGCCCCCGACCATGAGGAGACCCGATGACCTCGCACGATGAACTCCCCCGACCCGACCTCGAGTTCGCCTTCGACGTCACCGTCGACCTCGGCCCGCTCGAAGATCACCACGCCACGAGCGTCGGTCATCGCCGTGTCGTGCCGATCCTCGGCGGGCGCATCACGGGCGCCGTCGAGGCCGAGATCCTGGCCGGCGGAGCGGACTGGCAGATCGTGCGACCCGACGGGACGATCGAGATCGACGGCCGCTACTCGGCACGGACCGACGGAGGCGACCTGCTGCTGCTGCACGCGAAGGGACTCCGCACAGGGACTCCCGACGTGCTCGAGCAGCTGCGACGCGGTGAGGACGTCGACCCGGGCGCGTACTACTTCCGCACGACCGTGCAGATCGAGACGGCCGCGCCGGCACTGGCCCACCTGCAGCGAACCCTGTTCCTCTCGGCCGCTCAGAGGCAGGCGGATGCCGTGCGATACCGCGCCTACCGGGTGAGCTGAGCCCCGCAGCCGCGCACGGGCCCGGCTCGGGCCCGGCTCGGGCCCGTCGAGGCGTGTCAGACCAGCGCACGCACCGACGCGTACGCATCGGCGACGTCGCGGGTGGGCAGGTCGTACACCCGCACCATTCCGGCATCCCCCTGGTGCTCCGGCCAGCCGGGATCACCCGTGGTGAGGAACGCGACGGCGGCACCGTGCAGCTCGTCGGCGAGTTCCTGCGGCGGATTCGGTCCGGCGAGCGCCTCCATCGAGGGGCCGTCGAGGCAGTCGAAGAAGAACGGCACGTCGAGGCAGTGCTCCGCGAAGCCGAAATGCCCCGACGGCCACGAGAACCGGTAGAGCCAGGTGGGCGCGTCGCCCCGGGCGGCTGCGATGCGGGGAACTCCGCTGCGGAACATCCGATCGGTGAGGACGCGACCGGCGAGGCGGGCCTTGCCGAGACGGGCGACGTCGGCGTTCGCGGCGAGATAGTCCGCGCGGATCGTCTTGCGCAGGCCCAGCCGGGTCAAGAGGACGCCCTGCGGCACCCAGCGCAGCGCCCTCGCGGCGCTGCCCGTGAACGCCATGGTGAACTCGTCGTCGGCTGCGCCGATCACGAGCGGCTTGTCGGCACCGACGCCGGCACGCAGAGAGTCAGGGGTCGGACGTACGAGAAGGTCGCCGTCGATCGCGGGACCGAGCGGAAGCCCCTCATCGATCATGCTGGTCATCGACGACGGACCGAGCTGGGTGGCCTTCTTCTGCAGCGCGAGCAGACGCTCTTCCGCGACCGATGAGAATCCGGCCACGGTGGGGTCGACGCTCGCCGCCGCAGCGAGCGCCCGCCCGAATGCCTCGGCTCGCGGTGCCGCGACATCGCCGAGCGCTCCCGAGATCGCATAGACGCCGTGGAACAGGTGCTGCGCCTTCTCCATGCCGAGCAGGGTCAGCACGGCGCCGCCGCCCGCGGACTGCCCGGCGATCGTCACCCGCTCGGGGTCTCCGCCGAATGCGGCGATGTTCTGCCGCACCCATTCGAGAGCGAGCAGCCAGTCGCGCACGCCACGGTTCGACGGGGCGTCCTCGATCCAGCCGAATCCGTCGAAGCCGAGCCGATACGAGATCGACACGGTGACGACGCCGTCGCGGTTGAAGTTCCGGCCGTCGTACCAGGGGCTCGCCGGAGAGCCCGCGAAGTATCCGCCGCCGTGGATCCACACCAGCACGGGAAGACCCGCCGCCGTGGGGTCGGGCGTGAAGACATTGACGTTCAGCGTCGAGTCGCCCTCGACACTCGGCTCGGGGATCAGTGTCGCCCCGGGATCGCCGCGCTGGGCGGTCGCAGCGAACTCGAGGGCGTCGAGCATGCCGTCCCAGGGCGCCTTCGGCACCGGCGCCTGGAACCGCAGGTCACCGACCGGCGCCTCCGCGAACGGGATGCCGAGGAAGGCCGCCGACCGCGGTGCGCCCCTGCCTCCGGTGGTCGGGCGCCAGCGCCCGCGAACCCGCCCCGCGGCGGTCTGCACCTCGACGTACTCGGTCATGACTCTCACACTCTCACGCCGAGACTCTCTCCCGCCGAACGGCAGCCCGGGAGGTGTCCCGTCGGCCGATCCTCGTCCCGTATGGTCCCGCCACGGACCGCGCCCGTCGCCTAGTGTCGACGTCATGGTCTACCCCCGCGCCTACTTCTCCGCGATCACGAACGAGGCCGAGTTTCTCGCCGACTACGAGCCCTCGCTCGCACGATGGGCAGACGAGGACGGATCGACCCTGCTGATGCGAGCCCTCCGCAACGCCGATCCCGCCAGCCGGGTCGCGATCGCCACGCGACTGCTCGACGACGGTGCTGATGCCGCCGCAGCGACCGAGAGCCACGTGAACGCTCTGCACGTGTTGCTGAGCGCGACAGCACACGATTTCACCGCCGAAGCGCCTCTGCTCGCCCGCCTGATCGATGAAGGTGCGGATATCAATGCCGACAGCGGCAGTCGGTGGGGCACGCCGCTGCAGACGCTCAGTCGCACGCTCAAGTTCTCCGACGAGACTCTCGCTCCGTTCTACGACGTCCTGTTCGCCCGCGCCGGTCTCGATGTGACCACCCCGAGCAGCGTGGGTCGCAGCGTCACCGAGAGCGCACAAGCCGCCATCAGACGCCGCGCCGACCTGCTCGCGCGTTGCCACGCGCACACGAGAACCCACGCACCACGCTGACGCCTGTTGCGGCAGGCGAGCATCCTTGCTGAGAGTGCTCCGCGTGCGGGACTACTCCCCGATGCGGGTCACCACGGCGTCGGGCATCCGCTCCGTCATGACGCGCACGGCCTCGGGGTTGTCGTCCACGAGCACCGAGTCGCGCCCGAGAGCCGAGGCGACGGCCCCGGTGGTGCCGCTGCCGGCGAAGAGGTCGAGCACACGGTCGCCCGGACGGCTGGACGCCCGCACGATGCGCCGCAGGATGCCCTCGGGTTTTTGCGTCGGATATCCGGTCTTCTCGCGGCCGGTCGTCGGCACGATCGTGTGCCACCACACGTCGGTGGGCAGCTTGCCTCGGGCGGCCTTCTCGGCCGTGACGAGCCCGGGAGCCATGTACGGCTCGCGATCGATGTCGTCGGAGTTGAACACGTACTCGCGGGGGTTCTTCACGTAGACGAGGATCGTGTCGTGCTTGGTGGGCCACCGACGGCGGGACTTCGCACCGTAGTCATAGGCCCAGATGAGCTCGTTCAGGAAGCAGTCGCGGCCGAAGACCGCATCGAGCATCACCTTCGCGTAGTGCGCCTCGCGGTAGTCGAGGTGCAGGTAGAGGGTGCCGTCGTCGGCCAGCAGTCGCCACGCCTCCTCGAGTCGCGGCATCAGGAAGGCGCCGTAGTCGTCGAAGCGGTCGTCGTAGGTGCGGAGCATCCCGCGCACCCGCTCATAGGCGTGGCCGTGGAAACCGTGCCGCACCTCGGCCGGCGGCGCCGCCGGTTCAGAACTCAGCACGATCGGCGTGACCGCCGCATCCGACCCGCGGGATTCCGGGAGTCCGATTCCGGACGCACCCGGTTCTTGCTGAGTCGTGAACGTGCGACGGGCGGTGACCACCTGTCGCTCCTGCGTCCGGCCCGTGTTGAACGGCGGGTCGAGGTAGACGAGCGTGAACGACGCCGACGGCAGGGTCGCCGCGACGGCGAGGTTGTCGCCCTGGATGATCGAGACGTCACCGCGGACGACTGGAGCGGGATCCACCGCCCCGGGATCAGACGAGGGGTCAGGCGCGGGGTCGGTCACGGAACCCGGTGCAGCCACGTGTCGGTGGCGAACTTCGACTCCACCAGAGCCTCGGCATCCGCGTACTCGTCGGCGCTGATCGTGCCGTCCTCCGCCGAGGTGAGCGAGCGGAAGGTGTCCTTGAAGCGCTCGATGATCTCGGCCCGCGCGAGGCCGGTCTGGCTGCGCAGCGGATCCACCCGCTTCGCGGCCGACGTCGTCCCCTTGTCGCTGAGCTTCTCACGGCCGATGCGCAGCACCTCGGTCATGGTCTGGCCGTCGATGTCGTACGACAGGGTCGCGTGGTGCAGCACTCCCCCGTTGGCGAGGCGCTTCTGCGCGGCTCCGCCGATCTTGCCCGACGAGCTGGCGATGTCGTTGAGGGGCTGATAGATCGCGTCGATGCCGAGCGAGCGCAGGGCCTGCAGCACCCAGTCGTCGAGGAAGGCATAGGAGTCGGCGAAGGTCATGCCCTGCACGAGCGACGCCGGCACGTAGAGCGAATAGGTGATGATCTGCCCCGCCGCCATGAGCATCGCGCCACCGCCCGAGATGCGGCGCACGACGTCGAAGCCGTGGCGGGCAGCACCTTCGGGGTCGACCTCGTTGCGGTACGACTGGAATGAGCCGATGACGACGGCTGACTGGTCCCACTCCCAGATGCGCAGCGTCGGACGACGGCGCCCCTCACCGACCCGAGAGGTGAGCACCTCATCGAGCGCGAGGTTCATGCGCGGCGAGACCGCCTTCTCGTGCACGATCTCCCAGTCGAAGTCGTTCCATCCCGGTGCCGTGACGAGTGCTCGACGCACGGCCGTGCCGACCGCTTCGGGAGTGAACCCGAGCAGCTGTGCACCGTCGGGCAGAGCGCCGCGCACTGCAGCGGCGATGGCCGTGGCATCCGTCTCGACCGGCAGACCGGTGACCGCCCGGTCGATGTCATCGAGTGCGGTGTCGGGTTCGAGGAAGAAGTCGCCGGCGAGCCGGAAGCGGGCGATCCTGCCGTCTTCGACCTCGAGGTCGACGACGACGAGCTTTCCTCCTGGAACCTTGTATTCACCGTGCACGGTTACAGCTTAAGGCGAGCCCGTCGCTCAGGCGCGGTGCGCCGCGGATTCAGCGCCCCAGCACGACCGCCCTCTCGCCGGCGCGGATCGGAGCCGAGAAGCGGTTGCCCGCCGGCGGCAGAGGACAGACGAACTGGTCGGAGAAGGCGCACGGAGGCAGGTATGCCCGGTTGAAGTCGATGACCACCGAGCCGTCTGATGCCGGTTCCTCGACCGGCAGGAAGCGGAACCGATAGGTCTCGGTGCCGTTGGTCCCGTCGGCGAAGACGGCGCTCAGGCCGCCCTGCGGCGCACGCGTCGCGGCCAGCGCCACCGCGACACCGTCGAGCGTGAACCGCAGCCGTCCGGCGAGGTCGGTGTCGTGCGAGCGCCCGTCGATCGAGGTCACGGTGATCGTCTCGCCCGGCGTGGGCTCGAACACCGCCGGGATCCGCCATCCCTCCCGAGGCGGATACGCGTCGATCGCGCTGAACCGCTCGCGCTCGGGGCGTCGGGGGTTGAACACCCGCAGCGCGACCTCGCCGCGCCGGTCGAACACACGCAGCTCGCGGCGTCCGAGCCGCAGCGTCTCACGGCCCCTCAGCGTGACGACCGACCCGGCCGTGCCGAGATCGCTGCCGCGGATCCCTCCGTCTCCCGTGAGCGCCCAGAGACCCGGGACCCCCTCCACGGCGGCGGGTTCGGTGATGAGCCAGTTCGTCGACTCGAGCGCGGCCGGGCCGTATTCCGCGCCGGCATAGCGCTCTCGCGCGTCGTGCCATGCACGCCACTCGTCTTCGAATCCCACCCCGCACCTCCCTCTCGCCGCGAATCTATGCGGAGGAGAGGCCGATGTGCCGGGATGACGTCACGCGGATTCACCCGCTGTAACGTCCGTTCACGGGGCGTAACACGCCGACGCGCGAGCCGCCCGGATCATGGCACGGCTCGCCCGGATCGAGGCGACGGTCAGCGAGCGGGAATGCGGGTGTCGAGCCACGACAGGATGTCGGCGCGCACCTCGTCCTGCTGCAGCTCGTTGAAGATCTCGTGACGAGCGTCGGGATACACCAGCGTCGTGATGTCGGTGAGTCCCGATCGGGTGCGGTACTCGTCGGCGAGCTTGTGCACGCTGCGCGGACCGCCGACCGGATCGTCGCGACCGACGAGCAGCAACAGCGGGATGTCGCGGCCGAGGTCCTTGCGCGGACGGCCGTAGAGCTTGGCCGCCTCGACGGGGCCGAACAGCTTCAGCAGCGGCTGGTTCGTGGTGAGCGGATCCTCGTCGAACGCCGTCCACACCGCCGGATCGCGGCTCAGCCACTCGAGGCCCGTCGCGTCGTCGGCGGCCCAGCGGGCGTTGAGCGGTGCAGCGTTGAGCGATCCGGGCGTACGCAGAGCCGAGCCCGAGAGGATCACCGCATCCCATGCCTCGGGGTGGTCGTTCACGAGCATCTGCGCGAGGAATGATCCCCACGAGTGCCCCAGCAGCACGAGGGGCAGGTCGGGGTGCTCGTCCTTGATGATGCCGGTGAGCTGCCAGATCGCCGCCTCCGCCGCACGCAGACCGCCCTTGCCGAGTCGACCGAGCTTCTCGGGTCCGCCGTGCTGACGGATGCCGGTGCGCCCGTGCCCCCGATGATCGTCGGCGTAGACGATGAATCCGGCCTCCGTGAGCGCGGCGATCAGCGCGCCGTACCGACCGGCGTGCTCGCCCACCCCGTGCAGCAGCTGCACGACTCCCCGCGCATCACCGACCGCCGGGTGTACGTCGTAGACGATGGCGATGCCGTCGGCATCCGTGAATTCGCGCGTATCGGTCACGCCCCCACCCTACTGAGAGTGCGCGACATGCGTCAGGCCGACCGCGTCGGACGCGTCAGCTCGACAGCGCGGCGATGACGCCCTGGGCGATCTCGAGGTCGGTGACCTCGTATCCTCCGACGCCGTCGGCGGCGGAGCCCATGCGCACGCCGCCGTCTTCGCTCACCGTGCGCTTCGCGGAGAAGTGCAGGGCGTCGACACCGGCGGCGGCGAGGGCGGCGGCGCTGGCGGCATCCACTCCGCTGCCCGCCATGATCTCGATCTCGCCGGCGGCCTCGGCGACGAGCGCCCGGAGCGTGTCGATGCCGTCGATCGCGACCGAGGCGCCGCCCGAGGTCAGCACGCGGCGCAGGCCCAGCGAGCGAGCGGCGACGAGCGTGGCGACGGGGTCGGGGGTCACGTCGATCGCGCGATGCAGGGTGACGGATGCCGCCCCGGCGGCGTCGCGCAGACGCCGCATGGCGGGGATGTCGAGCAGCCCCTCGTCGTCGAGGGCGCCGATCACGACACCGTCGGCTCCCGCCTCGATCGCACGTCGGACATCGTTCTCGGCGATCGCGATCTCGTCGGCGGAGTAGCGGAAGCCGCCCGCGCGAGGCCGGACGAGCACGTGCACCTCGACGCCGACGGCATGCGCGGCGTCGATCGACAGGTCGAGGGTCGCCGGCGACGGAGTGAGGCCGCCGAGCGCGAGGGCCTGGGCCAGCTCGACGCGCGCGGCGCCGACGGCTCCGGCGATGCGCACTCCGGCGGGATCCTGGACGGCGATTTCGATCGCGGGGGTTCGGGTCACCCGTCCATTGTGACCCGTGCGGCGGGTGCGTCCTGCCACCGACTTCCGATCCGGGCGTAAATTACTTAGACTGTCTAAGTAATGTCTGCGCCTGATGATTCCCTCCACCTCACCGCGACAGACCTGCGCATGGCGACGTTCCGGCTCGCACGGCGCCTGCGATGCGCTCGCGCCGTCGACGCGATGAGCGACGCGCAGCTCGCGGTGCTCGCGACGCTGCGCATGCACGGCCGCCGCACCATCAGCTCCCTGGCCGAGCGCGAGCGGGTCACCGCGCCGTCGATGACGAACATGATCAACGGGCTCGAAGAGCAGGGATTCGTGCTCCGCACTCCGGATGCCGAAGATCGCCGCCGCGTGCAGGTCGACATCACCGAGGCAGGCACCGAGATCGTGGAGCAGACCATCCGACGAAGAGACGAGCTGCTCGCCGAGATGCTCGGCGAACTGGACTTCACGGAGGACGAATTGGCGACGCTGCGCGCAGCGAGCGCCCTGATGCGAAAGGTGGTCGACCGATGAGCGCGATGTTCCGTTCCTTCTCGAACATCAACTACCGCATCTGGTTCGCCGGCGCCCTCGTCTCGAACATCGGCGGGTGGATGCAGGCGACCGCCCAGGACTGGGTCGTGCTCACCGAGCTCACCGACAACGACGCCGCGGCCATGGGCGTCACGATGGCGCTGCAGTTCGGTCCGCCGCTCGTGCTCGTGAGCCTCACCGGATGGGTCGCCGATCGCTTCGAGCGCCGCCGCATCCTGCTCGCCACCCAGAGCGCCCTGCTGATGCTCGCGATCGCCGTCGGCGTGCTGCTGCTCAACGGGGTGATGACGCTGCCGATGATGTTCTGCTTCGCTGCGGCGTTCGGTGTCGTCAACGCCTTCGACGCCCCCGCGCGGCAGGCGTTCGTCTCCGACATGGTCTCCGCCGGCGACACGTCCAACGCGGTCGCCCTCAACTCGGCATCCTTCAACCTGGCCCGCATGATCGGCCCGGCCGTCGGCGGCCTGCTGATCGTCGCGATCGGCTCGGGCTGGGTGTTCATGGCGAACGCCGTGACGTTCCTGGCGATGCTCGTCGCGCTGCTGATGCTGCGCACCGGCCAGCTCGCACCGCGCCTGAAGAACCGCCGCCCCGGCGGACTCGCCGAGGGCTTCCGCTATGTGTGGGGGCGCAGCGATCTGCGCGTCGTGTTCGTGACGGTGTTCCTGATCGGCGCCTTCGGCATGAACTTCCCCATCTTCGCCTCGACCATGGCGATCGAGTTCGGGGCGGGCGCCGACGGGTACGGAGTGCTGAGCTCGGTGCTCGCGATCGGCTCGCTCGCCGGTGCGCTCCTGGCTGCCCGGCGTGACCGAGCCAGGGTGCGTGTCGTGATCTTGGCTGCCGGGGGATTCGGCGTCGCGGCGTTCGTCTCCGCATCCATGCCCACGTATCTGACGTACGCGATCACGCTGACGTTCACCGGGTTCATGATCGTGACTCTGCTGACGACCGCCAACGGCTACGTGCAGATGACCACGGCACCTGCCCTGCGCGGCCGCGTGCTCGCGCTGTACATGGCCGTGATCATGGGCTCGACGCCGGTCGGCGCCCCGATCGCCGGGTGGGTGGCCGACACCTTCGGGCCGCGCACGGCGATCATGCTCGGCGGCACCGCCGGTTTCGTCGCGTGCGCGATCGGCGCCATCTGGGTCTTCACCTCCGGACGACTGCACCGCTCCGAGGGCAGCCGATTCCTCATGACGCTCGACGAGACGCGACCGCTGAACATCGTCGACGAGGCCGAGATCCTCGAGAAGAAGGCCGAACCGGTCGAGTTCAGCGACGAGGCAGCCGTCACCACGCCGATCCGCACCTCGAAGAAGGACTGACCGCGTTCTGACCGGGCATCGCGGGCGGAACGCGTGAGACCGGTTTGTCAATGCCCTCCACGCGCAGGCGGGGTGGACGTACCGTCACGTCATGGACCAGAACACAGGACGCACCCCGCACCCCGAGCAGCCCGCAGAAGGCTCCCCCGACGTGATCCCCGAGCACAACACCGCTCCTGACGGCCAGTCGACGGCAGACGCCGGGCGTCAGCCCGACGAGCTCGACGGAAACGCCCAGGGCTCCACTCAGGGCGGCGCGATCCAGGGCGACAGCTCGCACGGCGACTCGCCGCGCGGTGCCATCCAGGGTGACGCCGACGAGGAGAACGCACAGGGCGCTGCCCAGGGCGGCGCCATCCAGGGCGACAGCTCGCACGGCGAATCACCCCGCGGCGCCATCCAGGGCGACGCCAGCCCCGACCGCGACGCGGCCATCGGCGGCGACGAGAACACCGAAGACCAGCTGACGGCCGACAACGAGGTCGAGCAGGACACCCTGCGCACGCTGGACCCGAACGACACCCCGGCCTGAACGCGCGGGAACGACGAAGGGGGCGGATGCCGCAGCATCCGCCCCCTTCGTGCGCCGTCTGACAGGGCGTTCAGCGAATCGTCCCGGCCCGCACGAGCAACCGCCGCACGCCGATCACGCCTGACGCCACCGCCAGTTCGCCGACGATGGGCGCGCCGAACGTCGCCGTCAGCACGCCAGGCACCAAGTGCTCGGGGGAGAACACCGGCAAGGCGACGAGGAACAGCACGACGCCGGCGACCGCAGCGGCAAGGAGGATGCGGCGTGCGCTCGCCCTCGTTCCCCGCTGGAGCGGCAGGACCAGATCGAGCGCGATGGCGGCGCAGACCATCGGCACCGCCGCGATCGGACCGATCGGGGAGATTCACCCCCTGTTTTCACCCCTTGCTCGGAACGGTGGGGCGTCATGGCGCACGGCACCAGTGACCAAACTGTTAGGGTTGCCTAACCAACATCGATCTGGTCGGTGTCGTTCCCCTCCCCGGTCCCGAAAGGTCATTCACCATGCCCTCCAGCCTCCGTCTTCGCGCCGTCACGGCCTTGGCCGCCTCAGGATGCGCACTGCTTCTGCTCGCCGGCTGCGCCGCTGAGCCGACCGCCGTCACCGATGCGGCGGGGGAATCCGCCGGCACCCACGACGTCGAGCATGCCCGCGGCACCACCGCGGTCCCCGACGAGCCGCAGCGCGTGGTGACCCTCGAACCGCTCGAGCTCGACACCGCCGTCGCGGTCGGCATCGAGCCGGTCGGCGCTGCGGTCGCGAGCAACGTCGCAGGAGCACCGGCATACCTCGGCGCCGACGACGTCGAGCCCGTGGGCACTGTTCCCGAACCCGACCTCGAGGCCATCGCCGCGCTCGAGCCCGATCTGATCCTCGGAACCGAGGCCCGGCACTCCGAGCTCTACGAGCAGCTCTCGGCGATCGCCCCGACCGTGTTCATCGAGACCCAGGCCGACCCGTGGCGAGACAACGCCATGCTCATCGGCGAAGCGCTGGGCCGCGAGGCCGAGGTCGCCGATCTGCTCTCGGCCGTCGACGACCGGTGCGAGTCGCTGGCCGGCGAGTATGCGATCGACGGCGAGAGCGTGCAGCTGATCCGCCCCCGCGACGAGACGACCCTGAGCCTCTACGGACCGGTGTCGTTCTCGGGCAGCCTCCTCGAGTGCGCCGGGTTCACGATCCCCGCGCAGGAGTGGGCCGATGGGCTGCAGGCAGACATCTCGCCCGAGAACATCGTCTCGGCGGCAGCGGACCATGTGTTCGTCACCGTGACCGACGTCGACGCGGCCTCGGAGATCCCCACCGCGATCACGCAGAACGCCGCAGACTTCCCCTCGGTCACCCCTGTCGACACGAGCTACTGGGTCTCAGGAGTCGGGCCGAAGGGCGCACAGGCCGTGCTCGATGACATCGAGGCGTACCTCGAAGAGAGCCGGTGACGACTCTCACCCCGGTCGAGACGTCGGGGGCTCCGCACGCGCGGATCCCCCGACGCGGCCGTCGTGCGGTCGTCGGTGCGATCGTCCTTCTTGCTGCGCTCGCGGCCGCCGTCGTCCTCTCCCTCGCGATCGGCGCGAATCCCCTCTCCCCCGAAGCGGTCTGGACGACCCTGCGGGGCGCGGGCACGACCGAGATGGATTACATCGTGCTCGAGTTGCGCATACCTCGCACCGTCACGGGGCTCGTCGCCGGTGCGGCGCTGGGCGTGGCCGGCGCTCTCATCCAGGCCTTCACCCGCAATCCGCTCGCCGACCCGGGCATCCTCGGCGTGAACGCCGGCGCCGCGCTCGCGGTCGCCCTCGGGGTGAGCCTGCTCGGCCTGCGCGACGTGTCGCAGTTCGTCTGGCTCGCCTTCCTCGGCGCCCTCATCGTCACGGTGGCCGTCTACCTGATCGGCTCGGCGGGACGCGGCTCCGCTGACCCGCTCCGCCTCACGCTCGCCGGGGTCGCACTCGGAGCCGTGCTCTCCGGCATCACGACGGGCATCTCCCTCAGCGATCCGGAAGCCTTCGACTCGATGCGCAGCTGGAACGCCGGAACGCTGCTCGGACGTGGTTTCGACGTCATCATTCCCGTCCTCCCGTTCGTCGCTGTCGGAGTCGCACTCGCAGTGCTGCTCGGTCCCGGCCTGAACGCCATCGGCCTCGGCGAAGACGTCGCTCGGGCACAGGGCGCGAATGTCGCAGGCATCCGCGTCGGGGTCATCATCGCCGTCACCCTTCTCGCGGGCGCGGCGACCGCCCTCGCCGGCCCGATCTCGTTCATCGGGCTGATGGTGCCGCACGTGATCCGCTGGACGTTCGGCGTCGACCAGCGAGTGATCCTGCCGCTCTCCGCCGTGCTGGCACCGGTGATCCTGCTTCTCGCCGACGTCCTCGGCCGGGTCATCATCGCCCCGGCGGAAGTGCCTGTCGGAATCGTCGCGGCATTCGTCGGAGCGCCGGTGCTGATCGTGCTGGCGCGACGACGCCAGGTGAGTGCCCTGTGAGCGCGTCGATCGCCTCGGCGCTCACGGACGCCACCCGCTCCAGGATGATCCTGCACCTGGGGCCGCTGCGGATGCCGGTTCGCCGGCGCAGCATCGTCGTCGGCGTCGCTGCAGCGGCCACTCTGATCGTTCTGGGCATCCTGGCGCTGGGGCTGGGGAGCTATCCCCTCACTCCCCAGGAGGTCGTGCAGACGCTGCTCGGCGGGGGCGACGCCCTGCACCGCACGGTCGTGATCGACTGGCGCCTGCCACGCGCGATCGCGGCGATCACCGTCGGTGCGCTCCTCGGCATCGCCGGCGCGCTCTTCCAGACCGTCACGAGGAATCCGCTCGCGAGCCCCGACATCCTCGGCCTGTCCAACGGCGCGTTCACGGGCATGCTGATCGCGCTGGTGCTGGTCTCGGGGAGCTGGCCCGTGCTCACCGCCGGGTCTCTCATCGGCGGGTTCGCGACAGCCGTGGTGATCTGGCTGTTGTCGGCACGAGGCGGTGTGCACGGCTTCCGCCTCATCGTCGTGGGCATCGGAGTCTCGGCGATCCTCGCCTCTCTCAACACCTGGCTGCTCCTGCAGATCGAGCTCGAGACCGCGATGTTCGCGTCTGCCTGGGGCACTGGATCACTGAACGGCGTCACCGCAGGCCCGCTCGCGGGCGCGCTCCTGTGCGCCCTGCCGTTCGCCGTCGCAGCGCTTCTCCTGGTGCCGCGACTGCGCCAGCTCGAGCTGGGCGACGACACGGCCGCAGCCACAGGGGCTCGGCCGGGGCGGATCCGGGTCGTGGCGCTGCTCATCGGCGTCGCACTCGTCGCCGCCGCGACGACCGTCGCCGGCCCCGTGGCGTTCGTCGCGCTCGCTGCACCGCAGATCGCGCGCCTCGTGGCCCGCACCCCGCACCTCTCGCTGATGCTGTCGGCGCTGTTCGGAGGAGTCCTCCTGCTCGGTGCCGACCTCATCGCCCAGCACATGCTGCCGACTGCTCTGCCTGTCGGCGTCGTGACCGTGTCGGTCGGCGGCGCCTACCTCGTCCTGATGATCATCCTGGAGATCCGCCGCCGTGCTTGAGAACTCGACCTCGCCCGACCCCAGCGCCGCCTCGAGCCTCAGAGCCGAGAGCATCACGCTCACATACGACCGCACCGAGATCGTCCGCGAACTCTCCGTGGCTGTGCCCGCAGGAGGCTTCACGGTGATCATCGGGCCGAACGCGTGCGGCAAGTCCACCCTGCTGCGCGGCCTGTCGCGCCTGCTGCCTCCCTCGAGCGGGCGCGTCGTGCTCGACGGCCGGTCGATCAGCGAGTACCCGGCGAAGGAGGTGGCCCGCCGGCTGGGGCTGCTTCCTCAGAGTGCGACAGCGCCGGACGGCATCACCGTGGCCGACCTGGTCGCCCGCGGACGCTACCCGCACCAGAGTCTGATGCGCCAATGGTCGGATGCCGATGAGAGTGCTGTGCGGCACGCTCTCGACGCGACAGGAACAGCAGATCTCGCGTCACGCCCCGTCGATGCTCTGTCCGGTGGGCAGCGCCAGCGCGTCTGGGTGGCGATGGTGCTCGCGCAGGAGACGGATCTGCTGCTGCTCGACGAGCCGACCACTTTCCTCGACGTGGCCCACCAGGTGGATCTCATGGAGCTGCTCGCGCATCTCAATACGCAGGGACGCACACTCGTCGCCGTTCTGCACGACCTCAATCACGCCGCACGCTACGCGAGCCACATCATCGCGATGCGCGAGGGCCGCATCGTCGCTCAAGGCCCACCCCGCGAGGTCATCACGAGCGAACGAGTGCAGCAGGTGTTCGGCCTGGCGAACGTCGTGATCGATGATCCCGTCACCGGAGGACCGCTGGTGGTGCCGCTGCGCGGCTCGACTCCTGCGGGAGTGCGGTCGTGACCGCCGAGCGCCCATGGGCCTACAGCGCTTTCCCGGTGGAGGTTCGCGCACGCGTGATGCTCAGCCCGCATTTCGTCAGGCTGACCCTGGGCGGTGAGAGTCTGCGGAACTTCGCCGACTGGGGCATGGATCAGCGCATCAAGGTCGTCCTGCCGCTGGCCGACGGAGGCATCGCCGACTTCGGACTGCTCGACGAGCCGACACCGCATCCCTCCGACTGGTACACACGGTGGCGCGCCCTCCCTGAAGACGAACGCAACGTGCTGCGCACCTACACCCCCGCCGCGATCAGAGCCGAGGACCGCGAGATCGACATCGACTTCTTCCTCCACGAGCCCGCCGGGCCCGCCTCTGCATGGGCGGCCGCGGCGTCCCCGGGTGACCGCCTCGTCGTCAACGGTCCCGACGCGCGGATGGGGTGGACCGGGTACGGACTGCACTGGCATCCCGGCGATGCGGGGCGGTTCTTGATCATCGCCGACGAGACGGCATTCCCGGCTGTGCGCGGCATCCTCGACTCCCTCGGGCCGGACGCGCGCGCCGAGGTCATCCTCGAATGCGGTCACCCCGCCGATGATCTCATCTCGCCGGCTGCCCCCGACACCGCGCGCGTGCATCGCGTGCTGCGCGACGCCCCGGATTCGACGGCGATCGAACGGGCGGTGCACGCCTGGGGCGCCACCCACGGTGCGTCCGCCCGCGAGGACACCGCCTTCTACGCGTGGATCGCGGGTGAGTCCGGCATGACCACCGGTATTCGCCGGTATCTGACCTCCGACCTCGGCATTTCGAAGGAACGGGTCTCCTTCCTCGGCTACTGGCGTCGAGGTGGGCCACTCGTCGGGTGATCCGCGCAGCGGAACACGACGAAGGGGGCGGATGCCGCAGCATCCGCCCCCTTCGTGTCGTTCAGCAGGTGACTCAGAAGTCCCAGTCGTCGTCTTCCGTCGCCTCGGCCTTGCCGATGACGTACGACGATCCCGATCCCGAGAAGAAGTCGTGGTTCTCGTCGGCGTTCGGCGAGAGCGCGGACAGGATCGCCGGGTTCACGTTCGTGACGGTCGAGGGGAACATCGCTTCGTAGCCGAGGTTCATCAGCGCCTTGTTGGCGTTGTAGTGCAGGAACTTCTTGACGTCCTCGGTCAGGCCGACGCCGTCGTAGAGGTCCTGCGTGTACTGCACCTCGTTGTCGTAGAGCTCGAACAGCAGGTTGAAGGTGTAGTCCTTCAGCTCCTGGCGGCGCTCCTCGGTCTCCTTCTCGAGACCCTTCTGGAACTTGTAGCCGATGTAGTACCCGTGCACGGCCTCGTCACGGATGATGAGGCGGATCAGGTCGGCCGTGTTCGTGAGCTTCGCCTTCGACGACCAGTAGATCGGCAGGTAGAAGCCCGAGTAGAACAGGAACGACTCGAGCAGCGTCGAGGCGACCTTGCGCTTGAGCGGGTCGTCGCCCTGGTAGTAGTCCATGATGATCTGAGCCTTCTTCTGAAGGTTCGGGTTCTCGGTGGACCAGCGGAACGCCTCATCGATCTCCTTCGTCGACGCGAGCGTCGAGAAGATCGAGGAGTAGCTCTTCGCATGCACCGACTCCATGAACGCGATGTTCGTGTACACGGCCTCTTCGTGAGGCGTGATCGCGTCGGGGATCAGCGAGACGGCGCCGACGGTGCCCTGGATCGTGTCGAGCAGCGTCAGACCGGTGAACACGCGCATGGTGAGCAGCTGCTCATCGGGCGTGAGCGTGTTCCACGACTGGACGTCGTTCGACAGCGGCACCTTCTCCGGCAGCCAGAAGTTGTTCACCAGGCGGTTCCAGACCTCGAGGTCCTTGTCGTCCTGGATGCGGTTCCAGTTGATCGCCTGAACGCTGTCGACCAGCTTGAGCGGGGGGTGAGGAGTCATGATTCTTCGTCGTTTCTCGTGTTCAGGGCCGGATCAGAGCATGCACGAGACGCACTCGGTCATGTCGGTGCCCTCGAGCGCCATCTGACGCAGACGGATGTAGTAGATCGTCTTGATGCCCTTGCGCCATGCGTAGATCTGAGCCTTGTTGATGTCACGCGTCGTGGCGGTGTCCTTGAAGAACAGCGTCAGCGACAGGCCCTGGTCGACGTGCTGGGTGGCGGCGGCGTAGGTGTCGATGACCTTCTCGTAGCCGATCTCGTACGCGTCCTGGTAGTACTCCAGGTTGTCGTTCGTCATGAACGGCGCCGGGTAGTAGACGCGGCCGAGCTTGCCTTCCTTGCGGATCTCGATCTTCGACGCGATCGGGTGGATCGACGACGTCGAGTTGTTGATGTACGAGATCGAGCCGGTCGGGGGCACCGCCTGCAGGTTCTGGTTGTAGATGCCGTGCTCCTGGATCGACGCCTTCAGCGCCACCCAGTCCTCCTGCGTCGGGATGTGCTTGCCCGCGAAGAGCTCCTTGACCTTCTCGGTCTCGGGAACCCAGGCGCGCTCGATGTACTTGTCGAAGAACTCCCCCGACGCGTAGGTCGAGTCCTCGAAGCCGTCGAAGGCCTGCTTGCGCTCGATCGCGATGTTGTTCGAGGCGCGCAGCGCGTGGAACAGCACCGTGTAGAAGTAGATGTTCGTGAAGTCGATGCCCTCTTCGGAGCCGTAGTGCACGTGCTCGCGGGCGAGGTAGCCGTGCAGGTTCATCTGGCCGAGGCCGATCGCGTGCGAACGGTCGTTGCCGTCCTCGATCGAGCGGACCGAGCGGATGTGGCTCTGGTCGCTCACCGCGCTCAGCGCACGGATCGCGGTCTCGACCGTCTGGCCCAGGTCATCGGCATCCATCGACAGCGCGATGTTCATCGAGCCGAGGTTGCAGGAGATGTCCTTGCCGATCTGGTCGTACGACAGGTCGTCGTTGTACGTGGTCGGCGTGTTCACCTGCAGGATCTCGCTGCAGAGGTTGGACATGTTGATGCGGCCCTTGATCGGGTTGGCCTTGTTCACCGTGTCCTCGAACATGATGTACGGGTAGCCCGACTCGAACTGGATCTCGGCGATCGTCTGGAAGAACTCGCGCGCGTTGATCTTCGTCTTCTTGATGCGCGGGTCGTCGACCATCTCGCGGTACTTCTCGGTGACCGAGATGTCGCCGAAGGGGACGCCGTAGACCTTCTCGACGTCGTACGGCGAGAAGAGGTACATGTCCTCGCCGTTCTTCGCCAGCTCGAACGTGATGTCGGGCACGACGACGCCGAGCGACAGCGTCTTGATGCGGATCTTCTCGTCGGCGTTCTCACGCTTGGTGTCGAGGAAGCGCATGATGTCGGGGTGGTGTGCGTTGAGGTACACCGCGCCGGCACCCTGACGCGCACCGAGCTGGTTGGCGTAGCTGAAGCTGTCTTCGAGGAGCTTCATCACGGGGATGATGCCCGAGGACTGGTTCTCGATCTGCTTGATCGGCGCACCGGCCTCACGGATGTTCGAGAGCAGGAGCGCCACTCCGCCGCCGCGCTTGGAGAGCTGGAGGGCGGAGTTGATGCCGCGGGCGATCGACTCCATGTTGTCCTCGATGCGCAGCAGGAAGCAGCTGACGAGTTCGCCGCGCTGGGCCTTGCCCGAGTTGAGGAAGGTCGGGGTCGCGGGCTGGAAGCGGCCGGAGATGATCTCCTCGACCAGTGCGACGGCGAGCTGCTCGTCGCCGCCGGCGAGGCCGAGGGCCGTCATCACGACGCGGTCCTCGAAGCGCTCGAGGTAGCGCTTGCCGTCGAACGTCTTGAGCGTGTAGCTCGTGTAGTACTTGAAGGCGCCGAGGAACGTCTCGAAGCGGAACTTCTTGCCGTAGGCGAGGTCATTGAGCTTCTGGATGAACTCGAGCGAGTACTGCTCGATCACGGCCGGCTCGTAGTACTCCTTCTCGACGAGGTAGTCGAGGCGCTCCTTGAGCGAGTGGAAGAACACCGTGTTCTGGTTGACGTGCTGCAGGAAGTACTCGCGCGCCGCCCGCTTGTCGGCGTCGAACTGGATCTTGCCGTTCGCGTCGTACAGGTTCAGCATCGCGTTGAGGGCGTGATAGTCCAGGCCCTCGTAGGTCGGGTTCATCTTGAACGCCACCGTATCCGTCACTGAGTCGGCTCCTGCCTGCTCGTCAACTGCGGTACCCACCGTCGCTCCAATCCGTCGCTCACGCGATCTACATCGTCTTGTGTGCCGAAGATCTCGAGCCGATACAAGTGAGGCACGTTGCACTTGCGGCTGATGATGTCACCGGCGAGACAGAACGAGTCGCCGAAGTTGGTGTTGCCCGCCGAGATGACTCCGCGGATGTGACGCCGGTTGCGCTCGTCGTTGAGGAACCGGATGACCTGCTTGGGCACCGCGCCTCGTTCGACGCCGCGCCCCTCACCCCCGCCATAGGTGGGGGTGACCAGCACGAAGGGCTCGTCGACGACGAGTTCTTCCTGCTGTCGGAGAAGGGGAATGCGTCGGGCCGGGAGCCCGAGCTTCTCGACGAAGCGCGCGGTGTTACCCGAGGCGCTCGAGAAGTAGACCAGGAGCGGCGCGGCGGTCGCGACGGCGCTCATGGCGGATCACGCCAGACGCGAGGCGAGCTCGTCGATCTTGTCGGGGCGGAAGCCCGACCAATGACCCTCGTCGGTGACGACGACGGGTGCCTGCATGTAGCCGAGCGCCTTGACCTGCTCGAGCGCCGTGGCGTCCTCCGACAGGTCGAGGATCTCGTACTCGATGCCCTTGGCGTCGAGCGCGCGGTAGGTGGCGTTGCACTGAACGCAGGACGGCTTCGTGTAGACCGTGATCGACATCTTTTCGCTTCCCCTCACATCTCTGGCCTGCATCTGAATCAGGCTGTTTTCCGGTAGACCCTCACCGGGATCTCAATACTACATATAGGTACGGACATTCAGGGTGACCACTAGGGGTAGTAGTTACATACGTGTAGTTTTCCACCGCTCTCCACTGTTACAACACAGGTTCTCCACCGTTTCTTCCACAGGCACAGCCCCCTTGACAGTGCCTCCGAACCGCGAGAAATCGCGGCTGGGAACGACCTGTGAGAGATCCATCCACAGGGGGGACGATACGGCCGACCTCGGACATCGGATTTTCTGTGGAAACTCGGTTTGGGCGTGTCGCGGCGTGTCGCGGAGGAGCCGCTTGGACCCGCGTCCGCGCCTCCCGGTAGCGTTGACCCGTGGCGGGATATCGGGACCTTCTTCGCACGCCCGGAGTGGCGCGCATGATCGCTGCACAGCTGACCGCTCGCTTCCCCAACGGGATGACCTCGCTCGCGATCCTGCTGCACGTCGAGCAGCAGACCGGGTCATACGGCTCGGCGGGCCTCGTGCTCGCCGCGACGAGCGTCGGGCAGGCCGTCGCCGGCCCGATCACGAGTCGGTGGATGGGCGCCTGGGGCATGCGCCGCGTGCTCACCCTGACGCTCAGCGTCTGCGTCGTCGCCGTGCTGGGGCTCGCGCTCCTCCCCCTCAGCATCCCCGGCTACATGATCCTGGGCATGATCGCCGGTCTCTCGACCCCGCCGGTGCAGGCCGCCGTGCGCACCATCTATCCGAAGCTCGTGAACTCGAAGCAGCTCACTCCGCTGTTCTCCCTCGATGCCTCGCTGCAGGAGATCATCTGGGTCATCGCGCCCGTCGTGATCACCCTCGTCTCGACCCAGGTCGGCACCGCCGAGGGTCTCCTGCTCGTCGCCGTCGTGCTGGTGGGCGGCGGGGCGTGGTTCATCCTCTCGCCCGAGGTCGGTCGCGTGCGCATCCCCCGCAGCCGCAACGCCCTCGGCAAGGTCGTCCTCAAGCCGCCCGTGCTGCTCGCCACCGTCATCGGGTTCCTCCTCATCGGCGCCTGCTCCGCCGTCGAGGTCGGCGTCGTCGCCACGTTCGAGCACGGCAGCCTCGCCGCCGGCCTCGTGCTCGCCGTCTTCTCGGTCGGCAGCCTCGCCGGCGGACTCGCGTTCGGACACATCCCCATCGGCCCCTGGGCGATGGCCCGCCGTCTCGCGATCGTCACCGTCGGCCTGGCGCTCACCATGTTCTCCCTCAACGTGTTCTGGCTCGGCGGCACGCTGGTCCTCGCCGGCATCGGCATCGCGCCGGCCCTCGCCGTGCTGTTCGCCATCACGACCGCGAGCGTGAAGTTCAGCGAGACCGCCGAGGCGTTCGGCTGGGCGGGCACGGGACAGCTCATCGGTGCCGCGGCGGGCTCGGCGGTCGCCGGCTTCCTGGTCGACGCGACGGATCCGCGCGGCGCCTACCTCGCCGCGACGCTGTTCGCCGCAGCCGGCCTCGTCGTCTCGATCGTCTTCGTCCGCTCCTTCCCCGACCTGCGCCATCGCGACGCGAGTCCCCACCCCGACACCGAACCTCTGGCGGTCACCCCTTCATGAGCTCTGCCCCCTCCCCCGCATCCGCCGCCCCCGAGGTCGTCTGCATCGGCGAGTCCATGGGACTCGTCACCGCTCTCGGAGCCCCGCTCGCCGAGACCGAGACGGCTGCGCTCGGTCTGGCGGGAGCCGAGGGAAACGTCGCGGTCGGGCTCGTGTCGGCAGGGCACCGCGCCGCGTGGGCCTCACGCCTCGGTGACGACCCGATCGGCGTGCGCATCTCGACCGAGCTCGAGCGGCGCGGCGTCGACCTCTGGGTGACGACGGATGCGGATGCTCCCACCGGCGTCATGTTCAAGGACCCCGGCGTGGAGTCGTCGTCGGTCTACTACTACCGGCGCGGTTCGGCCGCCTCGCTGATGGCACCGGGGTTCCTCGACGCCGCCCAGCTCGCCGGCGTCCGCATCGTGCACACCACGGGCATCACCCCGGCGCTCTCGCCGTCCTGCCGCGCGATGGTCGATCAGCTGTTCGTCGACGCTCGCGCCGTCGGCGCCCTCGTGTCCTTCGACGTCAATGATCGCCGCGCACTGTGGACGATGCAGGATGCCGCCGACACCCTCGCCCGCCTCGCTGACGGCGCCGACATCGCCTTCGTCGGACGCGACGAGGCCGAGCGCATCTGGGGCACCGCGACCGCCGCCGAGATCCGCACCCGTCTGCCGCACTGCGGGCTGCTCATCGTCAAGGACGGCGACGTCGGGGCGACCGCGTTCCTCGGCGACGACGAGCCGGTGTTCGTGCCCGCTCCCCGTGTCGAGGTCGTCGAGCCGGTCGGCGCCGGAGACGCGTTCGCGGCCGGGTTCCTCGCCGCGTCCCTCGACGGCGCAGATCTGTCGGCACGGCTGTCCGCGGGCCACACCGCCGCGGCCCGCGTGCTGACGACGCACGGCGACCTGCCGCCCCTCGACTGAACTCCGCAGGCCTCACCGCCGCGAGCCGGTCGTAGGCTTGCTGCATGCTCGCACCGCTCACGCTGCCCCGCATCTCCTGGGGCGACCCGGCATCCGATCGTCGCGTTCTCCTCGTGCACGGGCTCGGCTCGTCCGCGGCTCTCATGTGGCGCGTCGGCTCCGACCTCGCCGACGCCGGATGGCATGCGACCGCCGTCGATCTGCGTGGCCACGGCGACGCCCCGCGCGCCCTCGACTACTCGGTCGCCGCCTACGCGGCAGACCTCGCCACCACGACGCCCGACGGAGGGGGACCCTGGGATGCCGTCGTCGGCCACTCGCTCGGCGGGGCCTCCAGCACGGCGGCGGCGGCATCCGCTCCCGAGTGGACGCGCCGACTCGTGCTGCTCGATCCGGCGATCCTCGTCGGCGGCCGGGATGCCGCGATCGTCCGCAGGAGCCAGGAGCGCGCCTTCGCCGACAACAGGGTGGAGCTGGTGCGGCAGGAGCATCCGCACTGGCACCCGCAGGACTGGGAGCTGAAGGTCGACGCGGTGCACCGCGCGAGCGCCTGGGCGGTCGAGCAGACGAGTGCGCAGAACACTCCGTGGGACGTCACTGCGGATGCCGCCCGGCTGACCGTTCCCACCCATGTGATCGCCTCGGATCCCGCGGTCTACAGCATCTTCACCGGCGAGGTCGCGGCCGGCGTCCTCGCCTCCAACCCCCTCGTCACGATGTCGGTCGTCGAGGGCGCCGGGCACTCGCTGCACCGCGACAAGCCCGAAGAGACCGTCCGACAGCTGAGAGAGGCACTCGCGTGAGCACCTTCGATCCGACCGCGTACCTTCCCGACGACCTTCTCGAGCGCATCCGCGAGCGGGCCCCGATCCACGACCGCGAGAACACGTTCCCCGAGCAGGACCTCGATGAGCTCCGCGACGCGGGATATCTGTCGATCCTCGTGCCCGCCGAACGCGGGGGCGCGGGGCTCGGCCTCGCCGAGGCGGCGATCCTGCAGCAGCGTCTCGCGACCGCCGCTCCCGCCACGGCGCTCGCGATCAACATGCACCTGGTGTGGACCGGCGTCGCGAAGGTCTTCTCCGACCGCGGCGTGCCGGGTCTCGAGTTCGTGCAGGACGGCGCGGTCGCGGGCGAGGTCTTCGCCTTCGGAATCAGCGAGGGCGGCAACGACCTGGTGCTGTTCGGCAGCGACACCGAGGCCGCGCCTACCGCCGACGGAGGCTACGCGTTCACCGGCACCAAGATCTTCACCTCGCTCGCGCCCGTATGGACGAGGCTCGGGCTGCACGGCCTCGACACGACGAGCGCCGACGCTCCGAAGCTGGTCTTCGCCTTCGTCGACCGCACCGACGCGGTCGTCACGGGCGACGACTGGGACACCCTCGGCATGCGGGGCACCCAGAGCCGCACGACGCGTCTCGACGGAGCCGTGGCGGATGCCGCGCACGTGGTGCGTCGCATCGATCCGGGCCCGAACCCCGACCCCATCGTCTTCGGGATCTTCTCCGTCTTCGAGATCCTGCTCGCCTCCGTCTACACGGGCATCGCACGCCGTGCCCTCGACCTGGCGGTGCTCACCGCGCAGATGCGCCGTTCGAAGAAGACGGGTGCGACGTACAGCCAGGATCCCGACATCCGCTGGCGCATCGCCGACATGGGCCTCGCGTACGACGCGCTCCCGCCGCAGATCGCGGTGCTCGCCCGCGATGTCGATGAGAGGGTCGACAACGGCGCTCGGTGGTTCACGCTGCTGTCGGGCGTCAAGCACCGGGCGATCACGATGTCGAAGCACGTCGTCGATCAGGCGATGCTCGTCGCCGGCGGCGGCTCGTACTTCTCGTCGAACGAGCTGTCGCGTCTCTACCGGGACGTCCTCGCGGGCGCATTCCATCCCTCCGATCCCGAATCGGCGCACTCCACCGCGGCGAGCGCCTGGCTCGGACCCCTCGAGGCATAAGCGCGATATTCTGCGGTTTCACCCCTGAGACTCTGCCGATTCTGCGGAATCAGTTGAAGACCGGCCGCTGCGGTGCGAGGATCGCATCATGGCGTCCTCGAAGAAGCACCCCCCACTGGACGATGTCGCGAAGACGATCATCGAACTGCTGCAGGAGGACGGGCGACGCTCGTACTCCGACATCGGGCGAGAGGTGGGGCTCAGCGAAGCCGCCGTCCGCCAGCGCGTGCAGCGGCTCACCGAGTCCGGCGTGATGCAGATCGTCGCAGTGACCGATCCGATGCAGCTCGGCTTCCCCCGGCAGGCCATGATCGGCGTCCGCGTCTCGGGCGACACGAGGGTCGTGGCCGAGGCCATCGCCGAGATCGCCGCCATCGACTACGTCGTCATCACCGTGGGCTCGTTCGACATCCTCGCCGAGGTCGTCTGCGAGGACGACGAGGACCTCCTCGCCCTCATCAACGATCACATCCGCCCGATCGACGGGGTCCTGTCGACCGAGACCTTCATCTACGCCAAGCTGCAGAAGCAGCTCTACAACTGGGGGACCAGATGAGCACGCAACGCCCGACACCGTCCGAGCCCGAACTCCAGGCCATGGCCAAGGACCACCTGTGGATGCACTTCACACGGCAGTCCACGATGGAGAAGAGCGGCGTCCCGATCATCGTCAAGGGCGACGGTCACCGCATCTGGGACTCGAAGGGCAAGGAGTACTTCGACGGCCTCGCCGGACTCTTCGTCGTCAACGCCGGCCACGGCCGCCGTCGGCTCGCCGAGGCCGCGGCGAAGCAGGCTTCCGAGCTGTCGTTCTTCCCGCTGTGGTCGTATGCGCACCCGGCGGCCATCGAGCTCGCCGATCGACTCGCGGCCGAGGCGCCCGGCGACCTGAACCGCGTGTTCTTCTCGACGGGCGGCGGCGAGGCGGTCGAGACCGCGTTCAAGCTCGCGAAGCACTACTGGAAGCTGATGGGCAAGCCCACCAAGCACAAGGTCATCTCGCGATCGGTCGCCTATCACGGCACCCCTCAGGGCGCACTGGCCATCACCGGCATCCCGGCGATGAAGTCCATGTTCGAGCCCGTCACCCCGGGTGGGTTCCGCGTGCCGAACACCAACTTCTACCGCGCGGCCGAGATGGGCGGCCCGAGCGACGACCTCGAGGCCTTCGGCCGCTGGGCCGCCGACCGCATCGAGGAGATGATCCTGTTCGAGGGCGCCGACACGGTCGCCGCGGTCTTCCTCGAGCCGGTGCAGAACTCGGGCGGATGCTTCCCGCCTCCTCCCGGATACTTCGCCAGGGTGCGCGAGATCTGCGACCGCCACGACGTGCTGCTCGTGTCGGACGAGGTCATCTGCGCGTTCGGTCGCCTGGGCCACACCTTCGCGTGCACGGGCCTCGGCTACGTGCCCGACATGATCACGTGCGCCAAGGGCATGACGAGCGGCTATTCGCCCATCGGCGCGACCGTCATCAGCGACCGGATCTACGAGCCGTTCTCGAAGGGCGACGTGTCGTTCCCGCACGGCTACACGTTCGGCGGGCATCCGGTCTCGGCGGCCGTGGCCCTCGAGAACCTCGCGATCTTCGACGAGGAGGGGCTCAACGAGCACGTGCGCGAGAACTCGCCCCTGTTCCGCGCCGAGCTCGAGAAGCTCCTCGACATCCCGATCGTGGGCGATGTGCGCGGAGACGGCTACTTCTTCGGCATCGAGCTCGTGAAGGACAAGGCGACGCGGGAGACCTTCGACGACGACGAGTCCGAGCGGCTGCTGCGCGGCTTCCTCTCCCCCGCCCTGTTCGAGGCCGGGCTCTACTGCCGTGCCGACGACCGCGGCGATCCCGTGATCCAGCTCGCACCGCCGCTGACGGTGGGCCCCGCGGAGTTCCGTCAGATCGAGCAGATCCTGCGGAGCGTGCTCACCGACGCCCAGTCGGTGCTCTGACTCAGTCGGTCACCACGGTGCGCCGCCTCGCGAGGAGCGCGAGGTGGAGCGCCGCGATCGTCTCGCCGTCGTCGAGGTCGGCACCGAGCAGATCGCCGATCAGCGTGAGGCGCTGATAGAACACCGACCGCGACAGGTGACTCGCGGCGGCCGCCGCCGAGCGGTTGCCCGGGTGTGCGACGAGAGCCGCGAGCACTGCGAGCAGGTCGCCGCGACGCTCGCGGTCGTGACGGATCAGCGGCGCCAGCATCCGCTCACTGTGCTCGTGCAGCCGGTGATCGTCGCGCAGGGTGGCGACGAGCCTCTCGAGCGGGCGATCGTCGACCCGCCGCACTCTGGCCCCCGCCTCGGCGCGGTCGCTGTCGGCGAGGTCGCGCGCGGCGCGCAGCGAGCCGAGCAGTCCGACGACGTCATCGGCGACCGGGCCGACGAACACCGCGCGGTCGGGACCGGCGATGCGCAGCACGACCTCGTCGGACAGCACTGCGGATGCCGGAAGCGAGAGCAGAGCGACGTCGTCGCCCTCGACCCTGGCCGCCATGACGGCGAACCCCGCCTGCCGTGCGCGATACGCGAGCTCGCTGATCGACGCCGACCCTCGGGCGACGATCCCGTGGCACTGCCGGTCGGCGAGGGCGAAACCGCCGGCACGCAGCCGCGCGTCGATGTCGTCGGCCCTCGCGAAGCGCGCCCCCAGCAGGTCATCGATCACCGTGCGCTGCGCGAGCAGCGACCATTCGGTGTCGCCGCCGTCGGCGATGCAGCCGAACGCGAGGGCCGTCGCCCCCTGTTCGAGCACCGTGACCCGCCCGGCGGGGTGAGCCGGTCCCGGCTGGGCGAGCAGCGTGCCCCAGCGCACTCCCCGCGCCTGCACCGGCACCCGCTCGGCGTCGCCACGCGAGCTCAGGACGTCGGCGATCGGAGAGTCGAGCCCCTCGGCCGCGATCACCTCACCCGCGAGGTTCTCCAGGATCACCGGTGCGCGCAGCGCCCGCGCGGTCTCGGACACCACGACATCGGCCGGCGCGCCCTGCAGGCTCAGCGCGGTGAAGAGCTCGTGCAGGTGCTGCCGCTCGTGCAGCGCGTGCGTCTGCGCGGCGATGAGTGCGTGATGCACCGCCTCGGTCACCGCGACGAACTTGACCTCTCGGGTCAACGCGATGAGCGCCAGTCCGGCCGTCGCACACAGGTCGACCAGCGGCTGGGGAACCGCCTCCCGGGCTGTGCCGAGCTCGAGCACGATGCCGGCGATGCCCGCGCGGTGCAGGCTGGTCGCGAAGTCCCGCAGCTGCTCGACGTCGCTCGGCCACCCGGCGCCCGTGGTCAGCAGCAGTTCGCCGCCGTCGAGAAGCCGCGCGACGTCCGGGCTGTCGGAGACATGCACCCACCGCACGGCGACATCGAGAGCGGCGCCGCCCACGAGCACCGACGGGCCGCCCTGCTGCACGGCGGGCTCGGAGAGCACGTCGGAGACGCTGAGAAACGTACTGCCGTCCGGACGTTCTGTCCGACCCAGCTCGAAGTCGCTACGTTCTGACACCTGTTCGCCCTCTCGTGCTCTGTGATTATGGGAGAGAACCCAGCGTATCGCTGCTCGGTCAGAGTGTTCGATACCGATCACGCAGCACGAAGGAGCCCCGTGGACATCGTCCGTCACCTCATCAATGGAGCAGAGACCGCCGACGCGGCGCGCACGGGACAGGTCTTCGACCCGGCCACCGGTCAGGTGTCGAAGCAGGTCGCCTTCGCGTCGACCGCCGAGGTCGACCAGGCCATCGCCGCCGCGGCATCCGCTCTGCCCGCCTGGCGCGAGACGAGCCTCATCAAGCGCGCCGACGTCTTCTTCCGCCTGCGTCAGCTGCTCAAGGAGCGCACGCCCGAGCTCGCGGCGATCGTCACCTCGGAGCACGGCAAGGTGCTCTCGGACGCCGCCGGCGAGGTCTCGCGCGGCATCGAGAACGTCGAGTTCGCCGCCGGCCTCGTGCACCTGCTCAAGGGAGAGCGCAGCGAGCAGGTCTCGCGCGGCGTCGACGTGCACTCGGTCAAGCAGCCCGTCGGGGTCGTCGCGGCGATCACGCCGTTCAACTTCCCCGTCATGGTGCCGCTGTGGATGGTCGCTTCGGCGATCGCCTGCGGCAACACGGTCGTGCTCAAGCCGAGCGAGAAGGACCCGTCGGCGGCCATCTGGATCGCGAAGCTCTTCCAGGAGGCAGGACTGCCCGACGGCGTGCTCAATGTCGTGAACGGCGACAAGGAGGCCGTCGACGCGCTGCTCGAGTCGCCGCGGGTGAACGCGATCAGCTTCGTCGGATCGACCCCGATCGCCCGGTCCATCTACCAGCGGGCGGCGAACGCGGGCAAGCGCGTGCAGGCTCTGGGCGGCGCGAAGAACCACATGGTCGTGATGCCGGATGCCGACATCGACGCCGCGGCCGACGCCGCGGTCTCGGCCGCATACGGCTCGGCCGGCGAGCGCTGCATGGCCGTCTCGGTGCTGGTCGCGGTGGGAGACATCGCCGACGACCTCGTCGCAGCGATCGCCTCGCGCATCGACGGACTCACGATCGGCGCGGGCACGGACGCCGCGAGCGAGATGGGCCCGCTCATCACCCGCGAGCACCGCGACCGCGTCGCCTCCTACGTGACCGGCGCCACCGCGGAGGGTGCGACCGTCGTGGTCGACGGCACGACGAAGGAGTTCGACTCCGACGGCTTCTTCATCGGGGTCAGCCTCATCGATCGGGTCGCTCCCGGCATGAACGTGTACGACGACGAGATCTTCGGCCCGGTGCTCTCGGTCGTGCGCGTCGAGACCTATGCCGAGGCCGTCGAGCTCGTCAACGCGAACGCGTACGGCAACGGCACCGCGATCTTCACCCGCGACGGCGGCACCGCCCGTCAGTACGAGTTCGACATCGAGGTCGGCATGGTCGGCGTCAACGTGCCGATCCCCGTGCCGATCGGCGCCTACTCGTTCGGCGGCTGGAAGGACTCGCTCTTCGGCGACTCGCACATCTACGGACCCGAGTCGGTGCACTTCTACACTCGGTCGAAGGTGGTCACGACGCGCTGGCCCGACCACACTCCCTCGCAGATCGACCTGGGCTTCCCGAGCAACCACTGAGCCCCCGAGCAGACACTGAGAACCGAGACACGAGACATGACGAACTTCATCGATCGCCACGGCGCATCGCATCCGCTCCCCGCCCCCGAGGCCGAGGCGCAGGTGCGGGCGGACGACCGCGGCCACGTCTTCCACTCCTGGAGCGCCCAGGGACTCATCGATCCGCTGCCCGTCGCCGCGGGTGAGGGCTCGACGTTCTGGGACTACGCCGGCAACGCCTACCTCGACTTCTCGAGCCAGCTGGTGAACCTCAACCTGGGGCACCAGCATCCCGACCTCGTGGCCGCGATCCAGCAGCAGGCGGGTCGCCTCTCGACCATCCAGCCGGCGATGGCCAACGACGTGCGGGGCGAGCTCGCCCGACTCATCGTCGAGGTCGCGCCCGAGGGCTTCGAGAAGGTCTTCTTCACCAACGGCGGCGCCGAGGCCAACGAGTACGCCGTGCGCATGGCGCGCCAGTCGACGGGCCGCCACAAGGTGCTGTCGATGTACCGCAGCTATCACGGGTCGACCTCCACGGCGATCTCGCTGACGGGTGACCCTCGCCGGTGGGCGAACGGCACACCGGATTCCGGAGCCGTGCGCTTCTTCGGGCCCTACCTCTACCGCTCGCCGTTCCACGCCGAGACGCCGGAGCAGGAGTCGGAGCGCGCCCTCGCCCACCTCGAGCAGACCATCCAGCTCGAAGGACCCTCGACGATCGCGGCGATCATCATCGAGACCGTCGTCGGCACGAACGGCGTGCTCGTGCCGCCGCCCAGCTACCTGCAGGGCGTGCGCGAGCTGTGCGACCGCTACGGCATCGTCTACATCGCGGACGAGGTCATGGTCGGCTTCGGCCGCCTCGGCGAGTGGTTCGGCATCGACGCGTACGACGGGCGTCCCGACCTGATCACCTTCGCGAAAGGCGTGAACTCCGGGTACGTGCCGCTCGGCGGCGTCGTCATCTCCGCGCGCATCGCGAAGGCCTTCGACACCACGCCGTTCGCCGGAGGGCTCACGTACTCCGGGCATCCGCTCGCGTGCGCCGCGGGCGTCGCGACCTTCGAGGTGTTCCGCCGCGACGGCATCCTCGAGCGGGTGCGCGACCTCGGCGAGCGCATCGTCGAGCCGACCCTGCGCCGCTGGGTCGACACCCACCCGAGCGTCGGAGAGGTACGCGGCCGCGGGCTCTTCTGGGCCGTCGAGCTGGTGCGCGACAAGGAGACGCGCGAGCCGCTCGTGCCGTTCAACGCGAGCGGAGTGGATGCCGCGCCCGTCGCCGCCTTCGCCGCCGCCGCCAAGAAGGCGGGTGTCTGGCCGTTCACGCACTTCAACCGCATGCACGTGGCACCGCCGCTCGTGATCGGCGAGGACGATCTCGTGCGCGGTCTGGCCGTGCTCGACGAGGCTCTCGCCGTGGCCGACGAGGCAGCCACGAGCTGACAGTGCCGTGAGGCGCAGCCGCTGCTGCGCGGGTTCAGATCAGGAATCCGCGCAGCAGCGCTTCGGAACCGGCGAGGTGATCGCGCATCGCCGCCTCGGCGACGTCGGGCCGCCCGGCGAGGATCGCCGTCACGATCTGCTCATGCTGCTCACCCGAGTGCTGGATGTTGCGCGGCATCAGCGGGAACGTGTCGAGCCACGCATTGACGTCGGCCCGGTTCTCGGCGACCAGCGCGACGAGCGAGGGGATGCCGGCCGCCTCCGCGATCGCGAGGTGCAGCAGCGTGTCGAGACGCCGATACTCCTCGGGCCCGGCGGGCAGCGCGGCCTCATGTCGCGCCCACAGGTCGGCGCGGGTCGCGGCATCCAGCGCCCGGCTCGCCGCAGCCCGCACCGCTCCCGTCTCGAGCACCCGCCGCAGCCCCAGCACATCGTCGATCTCGTCCGCCGTGACCTCCCCGGCGTCCGAGGGCTGGGGCAGCGGATCGGCGATGAACGTGCCGCCGTACCGCCCCCGCTTGGGCACCAGGTATCCGGTGTCGGCGAGTTCGCGGATCGCCTCGCGCACGGTGTCGCGACTGACGCCGAACGAGGCGGCGAGCTCTCGTTCCGGCGGCAGCGACTCCCCCGGGGCGACGACGCCGAGGCGGATGGTCTGCACGAGGCGAGCCACCGCATCCTCGAGGGCGTTGCCTCGGCGAAGCGGCCGGTAGACCGCCCGGCGCACCTCGACGAGATCGCCGTCGGAAGGGTGCTCGCTCATGCTTTCACCTTGTCACAGTGACATGGTCCCGCTTCACAGCGGGGTGACGTAGGCGTTCGTGATGCCGCCGTCGACCACGAAGGCGCTGGCGGTGATGAACGATGAGTCGTCCGAGGCGAGGAAGGCCACAGCGGCGGCCAGCTCGGACGGCTCGGCGAAGCGCCCCATCGGCACGTGCACGAGTCGTCGCTGCGCGCGCTCGGGATCCTTGGCGAACAGCTCCTGCAGCAGCGGCGTGTTCACCGGCCCGGGGCACAGCGCGTTCACCCGCACGCCCTGTCGCGCGAACTGCACGCCGAGCTCGCGCGACATCGCCAGCACGCCGCCCTTCGACGCGGTGTAGCTGATCTGCGAGGTCGCCGACCCCAGCAGGGCGACGAACGACGCGGTGTTGATGATCGATCCGCGACCCGCCGGCACCATGTGGCGCAGTGCCGCACGGCTGCACAGGTACACGCTCTTCAGGTTCACGTCCTGCACGCGATCCCAGGCCGGCAGCTCGGTCGTCTCGATCGAGTCGTCGTCGGCGGGCGAGATGCCGGCGTTGTTGAAGGCGATGTCGATACGGCCGAACTCCGCGGCGACGCCGTCGAAGAGCGTGTTCACCATGGTCTCGTCGGCCACGTCGACGGGACGGAACGCACCGCCCACCTCGGCCGCCGCCTTCTCGCCCGTGGCGGGGTCGACGTCGGCGATGACGACGAACGCGCCTTCGGCCGCGAAGCGCTGAGCGGTGGCGAAGCCGATCCCGCTCGCCCCTCCGGTGATGATCGCGACGCGGTCCTTGAGGCGCTGGGTCAGATCGATGGTCATGTGTGCTCTCCGTTGCAGGTGGGGATGGTCGGGCCGGGTGTCGCTGGTCAGGATTCGTCTGTCGCGAAGAAGACGTTCTTGGTCTCGGTGAAGTGCTCTGCGGCGTCGGGACCGAGCTCGCGCCCGAGTCCGGATGCCTTCATGCCGCCGAACGGCGTCGCGTAGCGCACCGACGAGTGCGAGTTCACCGAGAGCACGCCGCTCTGCACGCCGCGCGAGACGCGCACGGCCCGTCCGAGGCTCTCGGTCCAGATCGACCCGGCGAGACCGTAGGCGGTGTCGTTCGCCAGGCGGATCGCATCGGCCTCGTCCTCGAACGGCATCACCGCGACGACCGGGCCGAACACCTCCTGCTGGGCGATCCGGTCGGACGGGTCGGCGAGCACCACGGCGGGCGCGAACCAGAATCCGTCGCCGCTCGGAGCGCTGCCGCGGAACGCGATGTTCGCGTCGTCGAGGAACCCCGACACGGTGTCGCGATGCGCGGCCGAGATGAGCGGCCCCATGTCGGTGTCGGCACTCGACGGGTCGCCCACACGCCACGCCCTGACCGCGGGTTCGAGCATCTCGAGGAACCGGTCGTACACCGATCGCTGCACGAGCAGCCGGCTGCGGGCGCAGCAGTCCTGGCCCGCGTTGTCGAACACCGAGCCGGGCACCGCGGCGACGGCCTTCTCGAGGTCGGCGTCGGCGAAGACGATGTTGGCGCTCTTGCCGCCGAGCTCGAGCGTCACGGGCTTGAGCGCGCGTGCGCATCCGGCGGCGACCTCGATGCCGACCTCGGTCGACCCGGTGAACACGACCTTGCGGACGTCGGGGTGCTCGACGAGACGCTGCCCCACCACGGATCCCGACCCGGTGACCACCTCGAACAGCCCTTCGGGAAGGCCCGCCTCGAGGGCGAGCTCGCCGAGTCGGATGGCTGTCAACGGCGTGAGTTCGGCGGGCTTCAGGACGACGGCGTTGCCTGCGGCGAGCGCCGGCGCGAACGCCCACGCGGCGATCGTCATCGGGAAGTTCCACGGCACGATCACCCCGACGACTCCGTACGGGTCGTGGAAGGTGACATCGAGCCCGCCCGCCACCGGGATCTGACGGCCCGACAGCCGCTCGGGGTCGGCCGAGTAGTAGTTGAGCACCTGAGCGACATGGCCCGCCTCCCAGCGGGCCGAGCCGATCGGATGCCCGGAGTTCCGCACCTCGAGCTGTGCGAGCTCCTCCGTGGCCGCCTCGACCGCACGAGCGAAGGACCGCAGCGCGTCAGCCCGCGCGACCGGGGCGAGCGCGGCCCATCGGCGCTGCGCTGCGACCGCGCGGGCGATCGCGGCATCCGTCTCTGCGATGTCGGCGCGCGCGACCTCGCGGATCGCGGCACCGGTCGACGGGTTGATGACTGTGAACGCGCTCATCGGGCGTCCTCCTTCCGCCCTGCGGCGAACGCACGGGCCTGTGAGACGAGATCGGTGAAGAGCCGCCGATCCTCGGCGTTCTCCTCGGGGTGCCATTGGACGCCGACGATGTGGCCGGCTGACGTGTCGACGAAGGCCTGCACGAGGCCGTCGTCCGAATGCGCGGCGGCGACGAGCCCCTCGCCGAGACGGTCGACCCCCTGGTGGTGGTAGCTGTGCACCCGCATCTCGGTCTCGCCGATGATGTCGGCGAGGGGTGTGTCGGTCGACACCGCGACGTCGTTCTCGGCGAAGACACCGCCGCCGATGCGGTACTTCTCGGTGCCGAGCGACTCGGGCAGGTGCTGCTGCAGGGTTCCGCCGCGGGCGACGTTGACGAGCTGCAGACCGCGGCAGATGGCGAGCACCGGGATGCCACGACGCTCGGCCGCCTGGAAGAGCGCGAGCTCCCACGCGTCGCGGTCGACCCTCGCGGGGTCGGTGAGCGGATGCCGGTCCTCGCCGTACAGCTCGGGCGCGACATCCGCCCCGCCGGAGAGCACGAGGCCGTGCATGCCCGAGATCGCCGCATCTGCAGCATCCGGATCCTGGGGCGGGAGAAGAAGGGCGATGCCGCCGGAGGAGGTCACGCTTGTGAGGTACTGCTCCGGCAGGAACGCGGCCCTGACATCCCACACCCCCTGCTGCGCGCGCTCGAGATAGGTCGTGACGCCGATCAGCGGCGCGGGGTCAGAGGCGCTCGAAGCCACGGATGCGCTCCCAGTCGGTGACGGCCGCGTCGTAGGCTTCCACCTCGATGCGGGCCTGGTTCAGATAGTGCTCGACCACGTCGTCGCCGAACGCCGCCCGCGCGATGGTCGATTCGCTGAACAGCTTCGCCGCCTCGCGCAGGGTGGTCGGCAGGTGGTCGACCGCATCCTCGTAGGCGTTGCCGGTGAAGCGCTCGGGCAGCGGCAGTTCGTTCTCGATGCCGTGCAGACCGCCCGCGATGATCGCCGAGATCGCGAGGTACGGGTTCACATCTCCGCCCGGCACCCGGTTCTCGACCCGCAGCCCCGATCCATGGCCGACTATCCGCAGAGCGCAGGTGCGGTTGTCGATGCCCCATGCCACACCGGTCGGCGCGAAGCTGCCCTTCGCGAAACGCTTGTACGAGTTGATGTTGGGCGCGAGCAGCAGGGTGAATTCGCGCAGAGTGGCGAGGATGCCGGCGATCCAGTGCTCCATCACGGGACTGAAGCCGTGCTCGCCGTCGCCTGCCATCACCGGGGCACCCGACTCGTCGCGCAGCGACAGGTGGATGTGGCAGCTGTTGCCCTCCCGCTCGTTGAACTTGGCCATGAACGTGAGCGCCTTGCCGTGCTGCTCGGCGATCTCCTTCGCGCCGTTCTTGTAGATCGCGTGCTGGTCGGCGGTCTCCCGCACCTCCGCATAGCGGAACGCGATCTCCTGCTGACCGAAGTTGCACTCGCCCTTCACGCCCTCGCAGTACAGGCCCGCGCCGTCCATGCTGTTGCGGATGTCACGCAGCAGCGGCTCCATGCGGGTCGAGGCGAGCAGGTTGTAGTCGACGTTGTAGTCGGTCGCGGGTGTCAGCCCGTCGTACTTGCGCGCCCAGGCGTCGCGGTAGGTGTTGTCGAAGACGATGAACTCGAGCTCGGTGCCCGAGTACGCGGTCCAGCCCCGCTCGGCGAGGCGGTCGCGCTGGCGATCGAGGATCGCCCGGGGCGAGGGCCCGACGGGTTCGCCGTTCTGCCACACGAGATCGGACATGACCAGCGCGGTGCCCTCGAGCCACGGGATGTTGCGCAGGGTCTCGACGTCGGGCTTCAGCACCATGTCTCCGTAGCCGCGGTCCCACCCCGACATCGCATAGCCGTCGACGGTGTTCATGTCGACGTCGACCGACAGCAGGTAGTCGCAGGCCTCGGCCCCGTGAGCCAGGATGTCCTCCTGGAACAGCCGCGCCGACACGCGTTTGCCGACCAGTCGCCCCTGCGCATCCGCGAAGGCCACGATCACCGTGTCGATCTCACCGGCGGCGATGCCGGCATCCAGCTGTTCGATGCTCAGGTTGCCCGACATCTGACGCTCCGTTCTCGTGCGGTGAAGCGATCGGCCGACCGGCTTCGCCCTCAGAGTAGATCAACTCGTCGTCTAAAGGTAGACGAAACCACCATTGACTGTCACAATCATCCGCAAGGTGCACCCGGCGCCTGCACGCATGCGAACGGAGAGCGGATGTCCCAGCAGAGCAATGAATCCCGCAAGGTCGCCGGAGCGACCTATACACGTGCCGGGAGTGACTACTTCGAGAAACGGACGCTGAAGAGGTCGGCCGGCGTCTGGGGCCTGTGGGGTCTGGCGGTCGCCGCGGTGATCTCGGGCGACTTCTCCGGCTGGAACTTCGGCATCGACTTCGCGGGTTTCGGCGGGATGCTGATCGCGTTCGCCATCCTCGTGGCGATGTACTACGGCATGATCTTCGCGATCGGCGAGATGGCGGCCGCGATGCCGCATACCGGCGGCGCGTACTCCTTCGCCCGCTCGGCCATGGGTCCGTGGGGCGGTCTCGTCACCGGAGCCGCCGAGACCATCGAGTACGTCGCGACCACGGCGGTGATCGTCTACTTCTCGGCGTCGTATGCCAACGGCATCACGAGCGAGCTGCTCGGCCTCGAACTGCCGGGCTGGGTCTGGTACCTCATCCTCTACGTCGTCTTCATCGCCCTGAACTCCGCGGGCGCCGCCATCTCGTTCCGCTTCGCGATCGTCGTCTCCGTGATCTCCATCGGCATCATCCTGGTGTTCTCCGCCATGGCGATCTTCTCCGGCGCGTTCTCGTGGGATGCCCTGTGGGACATCGTCCCCGACGAGGGCCAGACCGCGTTCCTTCCGCACGGCGTCCTGCCGATCCTGTTCGCGCTGCCGTTCGCGATGTGGTTCTTCCTCGGCATCGAGGAGCTCCCGCTCGCGGCCGAGGAGTCGCACAACCCGACCCGCGACATCCCGAAGGCAGGATTCTGGGCCCGCGGCACCCTGATCGTCACCGGACTCCTGGTGCTGTTCCTGAACACCGGCGTGATCGGCGCCGAGGCCACCGGCACCGCCGGTGAGCCGCTGCTCGACGGCTTCCGCGCGATCGTCGGCGACCAGCTCGCCGCCGTGCTCGCGCTGTTCGCCCTCATCGGCCTGCTCGCGTCGCTGCAGGGAATCATGTTCGCCTACGGACGCAACATGTACTCACTGTCCCGCGCCGGCTACTACCCCCGCTTCCTCTCGCTCACCGGAAAGCGGCAGACCCCGTGGGTCGCGCTCACTGTCGGCGCGGCGGTCGGCTTCGTCGCGCTGATCGTGCTCGACGTGCTCACGGCCGTCGACTCGGAGGGTGCCGGAACGGTCGCCGGCGCGATCGTGCTGAACATCGCCGTCTGGGGAGCCGTCGTCGCCTATGGGCTGCAGCTCGTGTCGTTCATCATCCTGCGCAAGAAGTTCCCGAACGTCGACCGTCCGTACGTCAGCCCGTGGGGCATCCCCGGCGCGGTGATCGCCCTGGTGATCGCGGCACTGATCTTCGTGGGCTTCCTGCTCAACCCGACGTTCGGCCCGGCGATCATCGCGATCGCGATCGTCTACGCGATCATCCTGCTCGGATTCGGCCTGTTCTTCCGACACCGCCTCGTGCTCTCGCCCGAAGAGGAGTACGCGCTGTCAGGCGGTTCGCACGGCGACCCGCAGGCCGAGGGCTACGACGCCATGGAGGGCGAGGTGTTCGGCGGCGGACGCTGACGCGGAGCGGAGGAGCGCGGCGCTACTTGCGGTCGAAGTCGAACGCCTTGAGCAGCTCGTCGACGGCCTTGTCGCGCTCCTCCCCGCCCTCGTCGAACATGTGCGTCACGTGCGTGCGCAGATGGTTCTCGAGCAGCAGGCGGTTGAGGGACTCGAGCGAGCGCTGGATCGCGCGGGACTGCGTGATGATGTCCATGCAGTACTCCTCGCTCTCGATCATCCGCGCGACTCCGCGCATCTGACCCTCGAGGATGCTGGTGCGGTGCAGCGCACGCTTCTTGATGTCTTCGATCACGATTCGAGGGTACTCGGATCCTGCCTCGGTCAGCCCGAGAACGGGTTGAGGACAGCGAGTCCCGGGATGTCGAAGTCTCTCTCGTTGCGGGTGACCAGCGTCAGTCCGTGGTGCAGCGCGGTGGCCGCGATGAGCGAGTCGCCGAGCGGACGCCGGTTCGGCACTTGGATGGCTGCGGTGATCTGAGCGATCGCCTGCGTCACCTCGAGAGCGGGGTGCACCAGTCCGCTTCTGACCGAATCCAGCCACCGTTCCAGAGACGCGGCGGCGACGGCATCCCGTCGCCGCGCCAGGAGGACGCCGCGCTCGAGTTCGAGCCCGGTGATCACGCTGATGTGAATGGACTCCCGAGCCGTCGCGCCGAACCACCGCGCCACGCCGAGGTCGGGCCTGGGCCGACGGATCTCCGAGATCACGTTCGTGTCGACCAGGAACGGTGTCACAGGTCGATCTCTCGTCCGAAGTCACGCGATCTGTCGGCGGCGATCTCGTCCATGATCTGACCGAAGACGTCATCGGGATCCGCCCCCTCAGGGAGGGGCCGGACGACGTCCAGGAAGGATCGCGTGTCCTCCGTCAGAGCGGCGGGCCGGAGGCGTTCGTACTCTCCGATGCTCAGCAGTACGTAGGCGGGCTCGCCACGTCTCGTGATCATCACGGGCTGCCCGTCGGCGACGCGCTGAGCGCGCGCGACGGACTGGTTGAACTCTCGAGCGGTCATGGTGAACACGATGGACCCCGTTTCGAACTGTAGTGAGAGTACTACACAGCGTGGACTCGGTGAAGGGCGAACGGACCGGACGCTGCAAGCCGACCTCAGCGAGGACTCCCCGTGAAAGGATGACGTCATGCCGCGAACCCCGATGGCGCTCCTGTCGCCCGCAGACCAGGTACGACTTCGCGCTCTTCGCCGCATGAAGGCGGTGGCTCTCGGAGCGCTGATCTTCATGGCGGTCGTGTTCGTGATCGCGTTCGCCTTCCAGGAGCGACAGCCGTGGTTGGCCTACGTCCGCGCCGCCGCTGAAGGTGGCATGGTGGGTGCTCTCGCCGACTGGTTCGCCGTGACCGCGCTCTTCCGTCGGCCGCTGGGGCTGCCCATTCCGCACACCGCGATCATCCCGAACCGCAAAGACGAGATCGGCCGCACGCTGGGCGAGTTCGTCGAGACGAACTTCCTCGAGGCGAGCGTCGTGCGCACCAAGCTCGCGAGCACGGCGATCGCGAAGCGCGCCGGTGAATGGCTGCGTGAGCCCGCCCACGCCGACCGCGTGGCGGCCGAGGGGGCGACGATCGCGACCGCCGTCCTGAACGCTCTCAGCGACGACGACGTGCGCGACCTCATCACCGACCTCGCCCGCGAGCACCTCGTCTCTCCCGAGTGGGGACCGCCCGCCGGCGCCTGGCTCGAGAAGATCGTCGAGGCCGATGCGCATCACGGGGCGGTCGACCTCGCCGCCGACAGCATCGCCCGCTGGCTGGATGCGAACGCCGAGTCGTTCTCGGGACTCATCTCGCGCAGGCTCCCGGGATGGGTGCCGAAGCTCGCCCACCGATTCGTCGACGACACCGCCTACAACGAGGCGGTCAAGTTCGTCCGCGCCGTGCAGGCCGACCCGAAGCATCCGGCACGCATCGCCGTCGACGGCTACCTCGCCCGCCTCGCCGACAGCCTGCAGAACGACCCCGCGACGAGGGCCAAGCTCGAGAACGCCAAGGCGTCGCTGTTCGACAGCCCCCGCGTGGGCGCCCTCGCCGCCGAGGCCTGGGACACGGCGAAGAACGGACTTCTCACCGCCCTCGCCGACCCCGACAGCGGTCTGCGTGTGCGGGCAGCACAGGCTCTGCAGGAGATCGGCGACAGGCTCACGACGGATGCCGCGCTGCAGCACCGCGTCGACACGTGGGTGTCGGATGCCGCGGTGTTCCTCGTCGACCGCTACCGCCACGACATCGCGTCGATCATCACCGACACCGTCGAGCGGTGGGACCCGGTCGAGACGACCGAGAAGATCGAGCTCATGGTCGGCCGCGACCTGCAGTACATCCGTCTGAACGGCACGTTCGTCGGCGCGCTCGCGGGCCTGGCGATCTTCACGATCGCGCACCTGCTGATCCCCGGGGTCTGAGCACTGAGCAGGGTTGACGGCATCGCACCCTCCGGGTGAGGGCCTGTGGAGGGGCGGCCGCGCCACTGCTAGCGTGCACTTCAATCGCGCAGGTCGCACGGGAACCCCTCTGGCATGCCGGCATCCCTCGAAGGAGGAGTCATGGACTCGCTGCTCTCCGCGAACCTGGTCTGGTCGGTGCTCGCGATCGCGGCGTTCTGCATCAACGTGCTCGCGCTGATCTACATCCCGCGCGATCGCAAGCCCACCGCGGCGATGGCCTGGCTGCTGCTCGTGTTCCTGCTTCCTTTCATCGGCATCGCGCTCTACCTGCTGATCGGAGACTTCCGGCTGCCGAAGAAGCGCCGTGACGAGCAGCAGCGCATCACGGCGATGATCGCCGAGCGCGCCCTCGACCTTCCGGATGCCGAGGCTCCGCGGTGGCTGCAGCGTGTCGCGCAGCAGAATCACGCCCTCACCGGCCTGCCGATGGTCGGTGCCTCGTCGGCGCAACTGATCGACGACTACCAGGCATCGATCGACGCGATGGTCGCAGCCATCGACTCCGCCGAGCGATACGTGCACGTGGAGTTCTACATCGCGGCGCGCGACGAGACGACCCGGGGCTTCTTCGACGCGATGGAGAGGGCCGTCGCCCGCGGGGTGACGGTGCGCCTGCTGGCCGACTACATCGCCTCGCGCAAGATCCCGAAGTCGGAGGAGACCTTCGCGGAGCTCGACCGGGTCGGCGTGACGTGGGCATGGATGCTGCCGGTTCGCCCGCTCAAGGGCGAGTACCAGCGCCCCGATCTGCGCAACCACCGCAAACTCGTCGTCGTCGACGGCCGCGTCGGCTTCGTCGGCTCGCAGAATCTCATCTCCCGCGACTACAACTCCGAGAAGAACATCAGACGCGGCCTCATGTGGCAGGAGCTGGTGTCCCGCGTCGACGGACCGGTCGTCGCCCAGGTCGATGCGGTGTTCCTGTCGGACTGGCTCATCGAGACCGGCGAGGATCTGTCCGCGGTCGAACGCGTACCGGCCACCGCGGTTCCCGCACCTCCACCCGCCGATCTGCACTGCCAGATGGTGCCGAGCGGGCCGGCATACGGCACCGAGAACAACCTGCGGATGTTCCTCTCGCTCATCCACGGCGCGACCGAGAAGGTCATCCTGACGAGCCCGTACTTCGCGCCCGACGAGGCGATGATCTATGCCATCACCACGGCATGCCAGCGCGGACTCGACGTGCAGCTGTTCGTATCGGAGCTCGGCGACCAGGCGATGGTCTATCACGCACAGCGGTCGTACTACGAGACGCTGCTGCGAGCCGGAGTGCGCATCTTCCTCTACCCCCCCCGTACATCCTGCACGCCAAGCACTTCTCGATCGACGACGACATCGCCGTGATCGGCTCGAGCAACATGGACATCCGCTCCTTCAGCCTCAACTCCGAGATGTCGCTGCTGGTGCGGGGCGGGTCCTTCGTCGCGCAGATGCGCCAGGTCGAGCAGAAGTACCGCGCCGCCGGGCGGGAGCTGACACTCGACGAATGGCTGCGCGAGCCTGCGAAGTCGACCTTCCTCGACGGCCTGTTCCGGCTGACGTCGGCGCTGAACTGAGTGGCGCTCTCCCGACGCCGTGTCAGCGGGACGCGAGCGCCGCGAGCATCTCGAGCACGCACAGAGCAGCGAGCCTCACCGTGCGCAGGTCGTCGGTGTCAGCGGTCGCATCGACCTCGGCGATGTCGGCGCTGACCACACGCGGGTCGCCGACGATCGCGCGCACGAGGTGGCGCAGCTCCCACGCGGCGAAGCCGCCGGGAACGGATGCCGGGCAGCCCGGCGCCGCGGAACGGTCGGCCGCGTCGACGTCGACGTCGAGGTGGATGCGGGCGGCGGCACCCGCTCCGGCGATGCGCGTCGCCTCCGCGACGACGTCCTCGATGCCCCGGCGGCGAACCTCGTCGAGGGTGATCACGCGGATTCCCCACCCGGCAGCACGCGCCGCGTAGGCGGCGGAGTTCGCGAAGTCCGCGATGCCGATCTGGACGATCCTCGTCGGGTCGATCCTCTCGCCGTCGGGCGCGTCTTCGATCAGCCGACGGACGGGCGATCCGTTCGAGATGCCGTCACGCAGATCGAAGTGCGCGTCGATGGTGATGAGTCCGGTGGCCCCGGCACCGCGCGCGACCGGATAGGTCAGGGCGTTGTCGCCCCCGAGTGCGATGACGAGACGGGTGGCGTCAGCGAGCTCGCGCACGCGCCGGACGGTGGTCGCGATGCCGTCCTCGCCGTCCGGCTCGTCGACGTCCCCGGCATCGAGCACGCGGAGTGCCGCCCCGAGATCGACCACGGGCGGCCCCATGAGCGTCGCGCTGTACCGGGTGAGCGCCTCGCGGATCGCGGCGGGCGTCGCGTGTGCTCCGGTCGGTGACAGCGAGGTGCGCCAGGTCGGCACACCGAGCAGCACGGCATCCGCGTCATCCCCTGTCTCGAACCCGGGCCAGGAGCCCGCGCGCGGCCAGAGCTCATCGTGCGACAGTGCCATGATTCGTCCCCTCTGCCGTTCCGGATGCTGCGAAGACCCCGACGCCGTCCTTCCACACCCGCTCGACGAGCGGGACTCCGGGTCGGTAGGCGAGATGGATGCGGGTCGGCGCCGACAGCAGCACGAGGTCCGCCCGCGCGCCCGGCGTGATCACGCCGACATCGTCGCGGCGCAGCGCCAGAGCGCCCCCGGCGGTCGCCGCCCACACCGCCTCGGCGGGGGTCAGGCCCATGTCGCGCACCGCGAGCGCGATGCAGAACGGCATCGACGACGTGAAGCTCGATCCCGGATTCGTGTCGCAGGCGATCGCCACGGTCACGCCCGCGTCGATGAGTCGTCGCGCGTCGGGATACGGCTGGCGCGTCGAGAACTCCACCCCGGGGAGCAGCGTGAGCACCGTGTCGGATGCTGCCAGCGCCTCGATGTCGGAGTCGGTCAGGTAGGTGCCGTGGTCGACGGATGCCGCGCCGAGGTCGACGGCGAGGCGTACTCCCTCACCCGGGCCGAGCTGACTCGCGTGCACTCGGGGAACGAGCCCCTGTGCGATGCCCGCCTCGAGCACCCTTCGCGACTGCTCGACCGAGAACGCACCCGTCTCACAGAACACGTCGATCCACTTCGCATGCGGAGCGCACGCGTCGAGCATCGGCCCTGTCACCAGGTCGACGTACTCGTCCGCGCGGTCGGCGTACTCCACCGGCACCACGTGCGCTCCGAGGAAGGTGACCTCGGGCGTGACTTCCGCCGCGAGGCGCACCAGGCGCTCCTCGTCCCGCACGCTCAGGCCATAGCCGCTCTTGATCTCGACCGTCGTGGTGCCCTGGGCGAGCATCTCGTCGACGAATCCCCGCAGACGCGCGCGCAGCTCGTCGTCGCTCGCCGCTCGTGTCGCGGCCACGGTCGAGCGGATGCCGCCGGCGGCGTATCGCTGCCCCGCCATCCGGGCCTCGAACTCCGCAGCGCGGTCGCCTCCGAAGACCAGGTGGCTGTGGCTGTCGACGAAACCGGGGATGACGGCGCGACCCGCCGCGTCGATGACGACGTCGGCCTCCGGCGCATCCGCGGCGGATCCGACCCATGCGATCCGCTCGCCGTCGATGAGCACGGCCGCGTCGACGAGCGTGCCGAAGCGGTCGCCGTCGGGCGAGGCGACGTTGGTCGTCAGCTCGGCGATGTTCGTGATCAGCGAGGCGCTCACAGCATCGGCACCTTGAGTCCGCGTTCACGGGCGATGTCCCGAGCGTGCTCGTATCCGGCGTCGACATGGCGCATGACACCCGTGCCCGGATCGTTGGTGAGCACGCGTTCGAGCTTCTCGGCGGCGAGCGCCGATCCGTCGGCGACGGTCACCTGCCCTGCATGGATCGAGCGCCCGATGCCGACTCCGCCGCCATGGTGCAGCGACACCCACGATGCACCGGATGCCGTGTTGAGCAGCGCGTTCAGCAGGGGCCAGTCGGCGATCGCATCCGAGCCGTCCTTCATGGCCTCGGTCTCGCGATACGGCGACGCCACGGAGCCGGAGTCGAGGTGGTCGCGGCCGATCACGATCGGCGCGGCCAGCTCCCCCGAGGCCACCATCTCGTTGAACCTGAGGCCGGCGAGGTGGCGCTCCTTGTATCCGAGCCAGCAGATGCGCGCGGGCAGTCCCTCGAAGTGCACCTTCTCGCCGGCCTTCTCGAGCCAGCGGTGGAGAGCCTTGTCTTCGGGGAACAGCTCGGCGATCGCACGGTCGGTCTTGTAGATGTCCTCGGGGTCGCCCGAGAGCGCCGCCCAGCGGAAGGGTCCGCGACCCTCTTCGAACTGCGGGCGGATGTACGCCGGCACGAAGCCCGGGAACTCGAAGGCGCGATCGAATCCGCCGAGCTGCGCCTCGGCCCGGATCGAGTTGCCGTAGTCGAAGACCGCGGCCCCGGCATCCTGGAACGCGACCATCGCCGCGACATGCTGAGCCATCGACTCGCGCGAGCGGCGGGTGAACTCCTCCGCATCCCGCTCGGCCTCGGACTTCCAGTCGGCGACGGCCATGCCGACCGGCAGGTAGGCGAGCGGGTCGTGCGCGCTGGTCTGATCGGTGACGATGTCGATCGGCACCCCGCGACGCAGCAGCTCGGGGAAGACCTCGGCCGCGTTGCCGACCACGCCCGCCGAGAGCGCTTCGCCCGCATCCTTCGCCGCGACGACCCGCGCGATCGCCGCATCGAGATCGGTGGTGTACTCGTCGAGGTAGCCGTGCTGCACACGACGGGCGAGACGCGATTCGTCGACGTCGACGATCAGCACGGCGCCGTCGTTGAGCGTCACCGCGAGCGGCTGCGCGCCGCCCATGCCACCCGCACCGCCGGTCAGCGTCAGCGTTCCCTTGAGCGAGTCCTTGCCCAGCGAGCGGGCGACCGCGGAGAACGTCTCGTACGTGCCCTGCAGAATGCCCTGGGTGCCGATGTAGATCCACGACCCCGCGGTCATCTGGCCGTACATGATCAGACCGAGCTCTTCGAGCTTGCGGAACTCGGGCCAGTTGGCCCAGTCGCCCACGAGGTTCGAGTTGGCGATGAGCACGCGCGGCGCCCACTCGTGCGTGCGGAAGACGCCGACCGGCTTGCCCGACTGCACGAGCAGCGTCTCGTCCGGCTCGAGCTCATCGAGCGTGCGGACGATCGCGTCGTACGCCTCCCAGCTGCGCGCCGCCTTGCCCGTGCCCCCGTAGACGACGAGGTCTTCGGGGTGCTCAGCGACCTCGGCGTCGAGGTTGTTCATCAGCATCCGCTTCGCCGCCTCCGCACCCCAGCTCTTGGCGGTGCGCTGGTTGCCACGGGCGGCGCGAACCGTGCGCGGCCCGGTGGTCGGAGTCGTATCCGTCGTGATGTCAGTCATTCGCGTGCTCCTTTGCGATGCGGGCGATGGCGCCGGACTGCACGAGTGCGGTCACGGCCTCCATGTCGGGTGAGAGGAATCGGTCGGGTCCGGGGCCCGCGGCGACCGTGCGCACCAGGTCGCGCACCGCTCCCGTCGCGGGGCCGGCCTGCAGCGGAGCGCGCAGATCCAGCGCACGGGCACCGGTGAGCACCTCGATCGCGATGACACGGCCGAGGCCGTCGATCGCGCGGCGCAGCTTGCGAGCAGCAGCCCACCCCATCGAGACGTGGTCCTCCTGCATCGCCGAGGACGGGATGGAATCGACGGATGCCGGAACGGCGAACCGCTTGAGCTCCGAGACGATTCCGGCCGCCGCGTACTGCGCGATCATCAGCCCCGAGTCGACACCGACCTCGTCGGCGAGGAAGGGCGGCAGCCCGTGGTTGCGTGCCGGATCGAGCGCCCGGTCCGTGCGCCGCTCGGAGATGGAGGCCACGTCGGCGACCGAGATGGCCAGGAAGTCCAGCACCGCTGCGACCGGTGCACCGTGGAAGTTGCCGTTCGACTCGATGCGCCCATCGACCGTGATCACCGGGTTGTCGATGACGCTGGCGAGCTCGCGCTCGGCGATGGTCGATGCGTAGCCCATCGTGTCGCGCGCGGTGCCGTGGACCTGCGGCGAACAACGCAGGGAGTATGCGTCCTGCACGCGCCCGTCCTCCGGTCCCTTGTGGCTGTGCACGATCGGCGAATCGTGCAGGAAGGCCCGCAGGTTCGCCGCCGACTCGGCCTGGCCGGACTGCGGTCGCAGCGCCATGAGGTCGGCCGCGAAGACGGCATCCGTGCCCAGCTGCGACTCGACCGACATCGCCGCCGCCATGTCGGCCGTCACGAGCAGCGTCTCGAGGTCGTGCAGCGCCAGCACGAGCATGCCGAGCATGCCGTCAGTGCCGTTGATGAGCGCGAGGCCCTCCTTCTCGACGAGAGTGAGGGGATGGATGCCGGCGGCGGCCAGCGCGTCGGATGCCGGGATGAGCGTGCCCTCGGCGTCGCGCACATCGCCCTCTCCCATCGCCGCGAGTGCGATGTGCGCGAGCGGGGCGAGGTCGCCGGAACACCCCAGCGATCCGTATTCACGCACCATCGGGGTGATGCCCGCGTTCAGCAGAGCAGCGTAAGTCTCGACCACGACGGGGCGAACACCCGTGCGGCCGGAGGAGAGCGTCTGAAGGCGCAGCAGCTGCAGGCCGCGGACGACCTCGCGTTCGACCTCGGCGCCGGTGCCGGCCGCGTGCGAGCGGATGAGGCTCGCCTGCAGCTGAAGGCGGCGGTCGGGGGCGATGAAGGTCGTCGCGAGCGCGCCGAAACCCGTCGAGACGCCGTAGTGCGGGTGCGGATCTGCCGCGAGTCCGTCGATCACGCGCCGCGTCTCGGCGACCCGGTCGAGAGCGGCGGAGCTGATCGTGACGCTCGCGCCATGGCGCGCCACCGCGACGACGTCGGCGGGGCTCAGGGGTGCATCGCCGACGAGGACGGCGGGAAGATCGGTCATGTCTCGATTCCACACCCGACGGGTCGCGCGTGGCAGGCGATCGTGACATCCTGTGTCTGTGATCCCAGACAACATGGAGGCCGCCGCGCAGGTGCCCGCCGCCCACAACACGCTGCGGATCCTGAGCTATCTGGCCGGACGCCCCGCGCCCGTCGCCGCCTCGGCGATCGCCCGAGAACTCGAGCTGCCCCGCTCGACCGTCTATCACCTGCTCACGACCCTCGCTGCGCACGGGTTCGTGCTGCACATGAAGGAAGACCGGCGCTGGGGCCTCGGCACCTCGGCATTCGAACTCGCCGGCGGATACGCGCGGCAGCAGCCGCTCGCGCGCATCGGGCGGCCTCTTGTGGCCGCCCTCTCAGATCGTCTCGGAGAGAGCACCCACCTGGCGGTGATGAGCGGCGGCGACGTGCTCTATATCGTCGAGGAGCGCGCTCCCCGACGGCAGGCTCTCGTGACGGATGTCGGCGTCCGCTTGCCTGCGCACCTCACCGCCTCGGGGCGGGCCATGCTGGCTGCGCTCCCCCGCGAGCAGGTGCGTGCGCTGTATCCGAGCGCGTCTGCGTTCCCCGACCGTACGGGACGCGGCCCCAGGAAGCCGAGTGAACTGCGCGAGCTGCTGCGCACCGTTCGTGAACGCGGCTATGCGACCGAGGACAGCGAGGTGGCAGACGGACTGCGCAGCGTCGGCGCCGTCGTCCGCGATCATGCGGGCTGGCCTGTGGCCGCGGTCGCTGTGACCTGGGCCGGCGGCGAGCTCGATGAGCGTATCCTTGCGGACGCCGTGATCGAGACGGCGTCCGTACTCGAGTCACGGCTCAAGCGCTGACGCTGCGCATTCTCTGCCGCGCCCGGTCAGTCGGCGACTGCTCTTGCGCACACGTTAACGCAGAAAAGCCACCCAACATTGGGTGGCTTTTCTGTGTAAAAGAAGTCCGGCGGTGTCCTACTCTCCCACAGGGTCCCCCCTGCAGTACCATCGGCGCTGTGAGGCTTAGCTTCCGGGTTCGGAATGTAAACCGGGCGTTTCCCTCACGCTATGGCCGCCGAAA